>CACYGY010000004.1 GCA_902774025.1 uncultured Eubacteriales bacterium | reverse complement strand
AGGGCATGGTTTCAAGCGCATGGCACAGGGGCGTGTGTGCCATATCGGCATAGAGTTCTACAATTCAAAGCATGGACGCGCTTATCATAACACTTGCCGGATCGAATCTGCAAAAGTTCTCAAAATCATCATAACTTCATCGTACTTGTTCTGGATATCAGCATACTGTTGTTGAAGTTTCTGAAGTTCAGTCCCTACGTCTCCCAGAACAGTCGCTTCGAGTTTTCGCTTCTCTCGTACTTTACTATTGTAAGCTTCTACTTCGGCAGCGACGATTTCTTCGTTAATAGGCTTTTTACGTCTTGTACCAGAAGTTCTTTCGATTTCACCAGTTTCCTGATTGATTTTCCCAATCAACGTACGGCTTGAACCAGCTTTCTTCAACTCTTTATCCCAAGTTGACTCGTTATGATAAGCATACGTGACGTGTGCTCTTGGATCATATTGAACTACTATGGACATTCGGCTCTCCTTTCGCATGTGCGTGGTACTTGCATTCTATACTTTAGAGATACGAATGTCAACGATAATGCTTAGGATAACATCATGAATGCAATTGCCTACAAACCGAACTTTCCTTTTGCCAAATCATAATTCGTTCGTACTTTTATGATCATAACGCGTTAGGTTGACGCCATTGGAATGAATATGCATGACGAAAACACTCAAAAAGCGAAAGTTTGGGTTATCAATAACGCAAACTTTACAGATTTAAGAGTTTGGGTTATCATGTGGCATGTCAGGAGGACGATTACCATGCTAAAAGCATTGGAGGCCTTAAAGCCGCGAGATATCTATCTGAACCGGTTGATCGCGTTTCAGGACACAGAGCCCGTGAAGGTGATCACGGGAATCCGTCGTTGCGGAAAATCCAGCCTTTTGAAACTGATGCAAAGACATCTGTTGGAAACAGGTATAGTGCCCCAGCAAATCGTATCCATGAACTTTGAGTCCATGGAATACCGGGAAATGGATGTACAAGCTTTTTATAATCACATCAATGCAAAAATACTGCCCAACAAAAGAATGTATCTTTTCTTTGATGAGTTGCAGCGGCTAGATCGCTGGGAGGATGCGATTAACTCATTCCGTGTGGATTTCGACTGTGATATTTATATCACGGGATCCAACGCCTATCTGCTTTCATCCGAGTATTCAACCTATCTTTCCGGACGATATGTGGAAATAAAGATGCTTCCGCTTTCCTTTTCGGAATTTCTGACCTTTCACGGCTATGAGGTTCGTAACCGAAAGGCTCCTGGTGGAGAGATGAAGAAGCGTGCCTACGATACTGAAGGTGAACCGGCCGAATGGGAGGAGCTTTTTGAAGCCTTTATGCATTATGGCGGCATGCCGGGCATCGCAGACATCGGTCTCACACAGGACAGAGCGCTTACCTTGCTTGATGGCATATATTCTACAGTCGTTGTGCGTGACATTCTGGAGCGCGAACGGAGAAGAGGCCAGCGCCAGATCACAGATCCTGTCCTTCTGCGGAAGATCATCTTGTTTCTTGCGGACAACATCAGCAACAATACCTCTTTATCGTCTATCAGCAATACACTCGTCTCTGAAAAGATGCTTGAGGATCGCGCAAAGCAGGGCAAGCCCGCAACACAGACGATTGCCGCTTATGTGAACGCACTCAAAGAAGCCTATCTGTTCTATGAGATAAAACGGTTCGACATCAGAGGCAAAGAGGAGCTGAAAACGCTTGGCAAATACTATATCGTTGATATCGGCCTGAGAAACTATCTGCTTGGCTATCGGGATGTGGACACCGGACATATGATTGAGAACGTAGTTTATTTTGAGCTGCTGCGCCGAGGCTACGACATTGCTGTCGGAAAAATTGGAACCAGGGAAATAGACTTCATCGCTACAAATGATCATGAGAAAATCTATTTTCAGGTAGCAGACGATATGACGTCGGAATCAACAAAGGAGCGGGAGCTCGCCCCGCTGAAGATGGTACGTGACAATTACAGGAAGGTCATTCTTGCCATGAACACAAACTCAATATCTTCTGTAGAAGGGATTGAGATCATCAGACTGATTGACTTCCTTACGGAGTAGGATCTATATGGTTTTATCCAGCAGGGCGCAGAGAAGATCAAGTAAGGTACCGCGGGAAGTGCTTAATCAGTAAAAGCACAATAACATCGCAGCTTGATTTGCGGTCAGGTTGCGTTGTTATTATGCTACGCCACCCTCTTGTGCCGCGTGAACAGTGTTTAATGATACTAAACATGTTCGCTAAAACTATGCGCTGTTTAAATTCATGAAATCGGTCATCTTGCTTATTTTGGGCGAACGATGTGGGAAAATGTCCCACCGCCAAAATTAGCTCTGCTCGTTTCCTGCTAATCGCACCAAGGTAAAAGAGGGGTTTGGGGAGGAAATGCGAACGGCCGGAAATCGTTAGAAATCCAGTAATATCAAGCACTTGCGGCACATTGGAGGGCAGCGAAGACGAACACTTTTTTCGTCTCCCAAGCGACAGGCCGTGGGTTCGAATCCCGACGGGATCACCATTTTACCTGCTAACTCGACAGATTCGCCCTAAAAGGGCGGTCGTGATGCTGGTAAGTTTTTCTTTTTCAATGTAATACATACATCCCTGCAAAATCAGGCTTTCATAAAGACAAAGCAGCACAAGTGACTCAGATGCAAAGTACAGCGTCCCTGTTTTGCTGCATGGGATATGAAAAACCCCAATCCGGATAACGATTTGGGGTTTGCTTCGTGCAGTCAGAAGATTTCAGGGAGCGTAAACCGCCTGGAGAAAAGCCTCAGAGGAAGGTGGATCCTTACGGCAGACCAAGCCCTGTTTCCATTCTTCCGGGATGAATGTTGCCTCTCAAGCGCCCGGGACAGGAATGCCTGAACCCATGAAGCTCACTTCTGCTTCTTCTCCGCGATCTGACAGATCAGTTCCATGACACGGTCTGTAGCATCCGCAGGCGGGGCCTGACGGACGGCTTCCATCAATCTTTCCCGATCCTGCCAGGTTGCCTGTAACTCCTTCACCAGTGTTTCCCGAGTCATATTCTCCTGAAGCAGAACGTGACAGAGGCCACGTTTCTCCATGCTCTGTGCGTTGAGAATCTGGTCTCCGCGGCTGGCCTGTCTGGGATAGGGAACCAGAAGCATCGGCTTGTCCAGGGCCTGAAATTCCATCAGCGCATTGCTGCCCGCTCTGCTGAGCACCAGGTCAGTGCAGGCAAGCACGTCCGGAAGGTCCGTATCCAGAAATTCCAGCTGCTTATATCCCTGGATACCATCACTGGAAGGATCCAGGTTTCCTTTTCCGCACAGATGACACACATCAAAGGTTCTCACCAGTTCCGGAATCGCTTTCCGCAGCTCCTTATTCACCGCCTGTGCTCCGGAAGATCCACCCATGGAAAGAAGAACCGGTTTCTTCCCCTCAAAGCCCAGAATCTCCAGGCCTCTTTTTCTGTCACCCTGAAACAGTTCCGGCCTGAGCGGTGTTCCCACCACTTCCGCCCCCTTTCCCAGAGCCTCAGCACATTCCGGAAAAGTCGTAACCATTTTTGTGGCAAAAGGCCGACACAGCCGGTTGGCCAGTCCGGGCGTCAGATCACTTTCGTGACACAGGACCGGAATCCGATGGAGCCACGCGCCAAAGACAACGGGAACAGCCACGAAACCGCCTTTACTGAACACGACATCGGGGCGGATTTTCCCCATCAGTCCGGCCGCCTGAAAAGCACCTCCCACCACACGAAACGGGTCGGTATAGTTCTTCCAGGAATGGTATCGCCGCAGTTTCCCCGTCCTGACACTGTGATAGTGGATATCCGGAATCGACCGGATTGCGGTGGCTTCCATGCCAGTTGCTGTTCCGATATAGTGAATCTCATACCCCAGTTCCCTGAGCCTCGGAATCAGCGCCAGATGCGGCGTCACATGTCCCAGGGTTCCGCCGCCTGTCAGTACGATCACTTTATTCACAAATTCAGCCCCATTTAATCCGTTCTTCTGATACCGTCCCGGGTCACCACAGCATAGCACAGGGGTGGCACCCGGACCGGTTCCTCTGAGAACACAACCGCGTTACGTATGGCACGCTCCGCCGTCGCGGCGTCCCCTTCGCTGCGGGCATGCAGAGTACAAAGCAGGTCACCCTTTTGCATATGCATTCCGATCCTGGCATGCATCACAAAACCCACTGAATAATCCAGCACATCCGTTTTCAGGATTCTTCCCGCGCCCATGGCCTGAGCCGCAAGGCCAAGCGCGCTGGTGTTCATGATTTTGACGTAGCCTTCTCCGGTACACCTGACTTCCCTGCGCACAGGAGCCTGAGGGAGACGGCAAGGATCATCGCAGACCGCTGGATCACCGCCCTGTGCGGAAATCATTTCCCTGAATTTATCCAGACCTCTTCCACTGGTCAGCATTTCCGTCAGAATCTTCCTTCCCTCTTTCTCGGTTTTCGCTCTGTCGGCAAGAACCAGCATCTGGCTACCCAGAGCAAGGGACACCTCCAGCAGGTCCCCTCCGGACCTGCCGCTGAGCACATCCAGGGCGTCCTTTACCTCCAGTGCGTTCCCCACATGCGTTCCCAGAGGCTGATCCATGTTTGTCACCAGAGCAACCACGGGCTTCCCTGCCATTTCCCCGATCTGCACCATGATTCTGGCCAGTTCAATAGCGCTGTCCAGTGTCCTCATCATGGCACCGCTGCCTGTTTTCACATCCAGCACAATGGCATCCGCTCCGCTGGCCAGTTTCTTGCTCATTATGGATGACGCGATCAAGGGCAAACTGTCCACGGTAGAGGTCACATCCCGCAGGGCATAAAGCGTCTTGTCCGCCGGCGCGAGAGTGCTGGTCTGACCGACAACCGCCAGTCCGATCCGGTTGATCTGGCGGAAGAAATCCTCCCGTGTCAGGGAAACGCTCATGCCATGAATGCTCTCCAGCTTATCCAGGGTTCCTCCGGTATGACCCAGACCGCGGCCGCTTATCTTGGCCACGGGTACACCGCAGGCAGCCACCAGCGGCGCCAGAATCAGCGTCGTGGTATCTCCCACTCCGCCGGTGGAATGCTTGTCCACCTTGATTCCGGGGATACTGCTCAGATCCATTATGTCTCCCGATCTAGCCATGGCCATGGTCAGACGGGTCGTCTCAAGGTCCGTCATACCTTTGAACCATATGGCCATCAGCATGGCGCTGAGCTGATAATCCGGTACGCTTCCGTGCGCTGCACCGTTCACAAACTCCATGATCTCATCTTCGCTGAGTTCAAAACCCAGCTTTTTCCGGGTGATCACATCAACAATGGATATGTGTCTCCCTCCTTTTCACAGCAGACGGAGTGAAGGCTCCGCGTTCAGTTCAAGCGTGGCAACCTCGTTTTTCATCAGTTGGTAGTATGCGGCAGAACCGATCATGGCCCCGTTGTCCGTGCACAGGGATACCTGGGGCATGTACAGGAGAAGACCGGAAGCGTCGCATGCCTTCTGCATCTCACGGCGCAGCAGGCGGTTGGCGCTGACACCTCCTGCCATGGCCATAACCCCGGCATGGAGATCCCCCGCTGCCCGTACGGCGTTATCCACCAGGAAGGAAACCACCGCATGCCGGAAGGAAGCGGCCAGGTCTGCCTTCGGCAGAGGTCCGCCCTTCATCTCCATTTTGTTCACTGCATTGAGAAAAGCCGTCTTCATCCCGGAAAAGCTGTAATCATACCCACTCACATGAGGTCTTGGCAGATGCAGGAATTCTGGGTTTCCCTCCTCCGCCAGTTCATCGATTCTCGGACCTCCCGGATAGGGCAGCCCAAGAACCCGGGCCGCCTTGTCAAAGGCTTCTCCGGCGGCATCATCCACGGTCTGTCCCACCAGCTCATAAACCCCATAGTCCGGCACCTTCACCAGATGGGAATGCCCTCCGGAAACCACCAGACAGAGAAAAGGAGGTTTCAGATCCGAATGCGTCAGGAAATTGGCGGAAATATGCCCCTCAATATGATTGACGGGAATCAGGGGTTTGCGCAGGGCAAAGGCAAGGCCTTTCATGCAGCTGACACCTGTCAGCAGCGCCCCCACCAGGCCGGGCCCACAGGTCACAGCCAGTGCATCCACATCCCCCAGCTCCATACCGGCCTGCCGCAGCGCCTCATCCACCACCCGGTCACAGGCTTCCACATGCGCCCGGCTGGCAATTTCCGGAACCACGCCGCCATAAAGAGCATGCAGATCAATCTGACTGAAGACCACATTGGCCAGTATCCGGCGGCCGTCCTCCACAACGGCCGCAGCCGTCTCGTCACAGGAGGTTTCCAGCGAGAGAATCCGGACATGCTCCTGCTCCCGAAGCAGAGAGACTTTCCTCATGATTTCCTCATGATACTCCATGTTTCCTCCTCTCCCCTGCCCTCCGGTCCCAAATCACCAGAAAAACGGTCCAGGCTCCGAAAAGAATCAGCACCACTCCTGCAATAATCAGGGCGTACTCCATGAAAAAGGACGAGGGCATCAGACGGATCAGACAGTCCGTCTCCGGGTTCAGAATCCACAGATCGTTGGTAAACATCAGACGATGAAAGGCGATGAACAGGCGGCTGAAATCCAAAGCCCCCGCAATCGTCAGCCCCAGAATCCCAAGACCTGAGACCGCGACGCCCCACAGAGCACCCTTCCGCCCCGCGTCACGGGACAGGAAAGCCAGAAGCAGAACCATCAGAAGGGTCACCACCGCCGAAATCATCAGCACCTTCCGGTCCAGTACAAACAGACCCCGGACGTCCCTCATGTGTGTCTGTTCCCTTTCGTTGAACAGCGCATGACCGTCCCGGTCCGTGTACTGAAACACGTCCACACCCCCGGAGAGATAGGCCGCAACCATGCCGGAGAGAGCGGGGTATTCGCTTTCGTCCACACCGGTTTTTTCCGGCGGGGCGTGCCGGCGCATCATGGAGAACATGATCTCCGGATTCGTTCCCGCTGCTTCCAGGGCACCGCTGAGCATCAGGGCCAGCAGCGCCACGCTCAGAAAGGCGCCGCACAGAAAAGCAAAAAACCTTTTCATGCCCTTTCCCTTCTTCACGTCAAAGCGCTGCCTGCCGTATCCGGCAGGCAGTGTTCATTCTTACTGCATCTTCAGGTAAGAGGTCACGAAACCTTCCAGATTGCCGTTCATCACGTCATCAATGTTGCCCACTTCAAATCCGGTCCTGTGATCCTTGACCATGGTATAGGGTTGAAATACATAGGAACGGATCTGGCTCCCCCATTCGATCTTCTTCATCTCACCCTTGATGTCCGCCATCTGCTGTTCCTTCTCGCGCTCCCGCAGTTCCAGGAGTCTTGCCTTCAGCATCTTGATACAGGTGGCGCGGTTCTGCACCTGGTCCCGCTCTGTCTGGCAGGAAACCACAATCCCGGTGGGATAATGGGTCATCCGCACGGCGGAACTGGTCTTGTTCACGTTCTGTCCGCCGGCACCGCTGGAATGATAGGTATCCACACGGACATCCTTCATGTTGATCTCGATGTCGTCATCCTCATCTTCCAGCATGGGAGCCACGTCAAGGGAGGAGAAGGATGTATGTCTCCGGGCGTTGGAATCAAAGGGAGAAATGCGCACCAGACGGTGAACGCCCTTCTCTCCCCGCAGATAGCCGTACACATGATCCCCGTCCACCTCAAAGGTCACGCTCTTGATGCCCGCCTCGTCCCCTTCCAGCAGATCCAGAAGGCGGACGGTGAAGCCCATGCGCTCACAGTAGCGGGTGTACATGCGGTACAGCATCTGTGTCCAGTCCTGGGCTTCCGTGCCGCCGGCTCCGGCATGCAGGGACAGAACCGCGTTGGAATCGTCATACTTGCCCCGCATCAGCGTCTCCAGCTCCAGCGCATCGGCAGCCTCCCGGAGAGATCGGATTTCCTCCCCCACCTCCGTGACCATATCCTCATCGTTCTCTTCCCTGGCCAGGTCCATCATCACTTCGATGTCATCGGCGGTGGAAAGCAGTTTTTCGTAGTGTCCCAGGCGGTTTTTCAGTCCGCCCACCTTCTGATTGACCCGGGTGGACCGCTCCAGGTCATTCCAGAACTCAGGCTGGTTCATCTCCTGTTCCAGCTCTGCGATCTGTTCCCTCATATGCTCCACATGCAGCGCTTCTCCGGCACTGATGATGCTGCGCCGGATATTCTGAATATCCTGCTGATACTGTTCCAGTTCAATCATGGCTGAACCTCCCTTGTTCGTTGTGTCGGGTCCTGTCAGGCCATGCGGTTACAAGAATCCTCCCGTCTCACGCCTCATGTGCCCATCCTTTCACGCTTCGGGGGTCTGTCTTTTGCCATGGCAGTTCTTGTACTTAAGTCCCGAGCCGCAGGGGCAGGGGTCGTTGCGGCCGATCCTGGTTTCCGGTGCAGCCTTCCTGGGGCCGGAGGGTCCGCCTGTGGGGAGGGGTCTTGCCACCGGACCCGGCATGGCGCCGGGAAAGACCCGGGGACGGGCAGGGGAGGCGGACTCAGCATCCGGCGTCGCCACACTTCTCCGCTCCGGTACCCGGACCAGGTGTGCCTGGCAGATCCCGCGTACAGCATCCTCCCGGATCAGATAGTTCAGCTCATTGAACATGCCGCCGGCCTCAATCTGATATTCCGTCACGGGATCCTTGCCGCTGTAGGCCCTGTATCCGATTCCGTCCCGGAGCTGATCCATGGCGTCAATATGATCCATCCATCTGCGGTCCACTGCCCTGAGGAGCATGACCCGTTCAAACTCGCGCATGTCCAGGCCGAGATCGGTGATTTCCTTTTCCTTTTCCCCGTAGAACGCATGGGCGTCCGCCTTCATGGCTTCGGCAAGGCCGGACCTGTCTTCATTGTCCACCAGGTATCCGTGACTGTCCATGAACCCGTGATGCAGACAGAGATTTTCCAGCCAGCGGGCCATTTCCTTCACGTCCCACTCCCGGCTGTCCTCACTCTGGCAGTACTGCTCCAGGGCATGATCAATGAGCCTGTCCTCCATGCCGATGATGTTATCACGGACATTCTCGCCCATCAGCACCCTTCGGCGCTGCCCGTAAATGACCTCTCTCTGCCGGTTCATAACATTGTCATATTCCAGCACGTGCTTGCGGGTCTCAAAGTTCCTTCCCTCAATCCGCTTCTGGGCGTTCTCGATCTGCTTGGTGAGCAGTCCCGCCGTCAGCGGCTCATCGTCCGCCAGGCCCACCCGTTCCACCATGGACCCGATACGGTCGGAACCGAACAGGCGCATCAGGTCATCCTCCAGGCTGATGAAGAACTGGGTGGAGCCCGGATCACCCTGACGTCCCGCGCGGCCGCGGAGCTGGTTGTCAATCCGTCTGGACTCATGCCGTTCCGTACCGATAATGTGCAGACCGCCGGTCTTCAGCACCGCCTCGTGCTCCGCCCGGGTTTCCTTTTCAAAGGCGGCATACAGCTCCCGATACCGCTCCCGGGCCTGCCGCACCTCCTCGGAGACTTCCTCGGCGTGCCCCGTGGCCGCCTCAATCAGTTCCTCGGGAATCTCCTCCTGGCGCATGGCCCGGCGAGCCATGTACTCGGGATTGCCGCCCAGAAGAATATCCGTGCCGCGGCCGGCCATGTTGGTGGCGATGGTCACCGTGTTGAGCCGTCCGGCCTGAGCCACAATGTCAGCTTCCCGGGCGTGGTTCTTCGCGTTGAGCACTTCATGTTCAATGCCCCGGCGCATGAGCATGCCGGAGAGCATTTCCGAGGTCTCCACCGTCACGGTGCCCACCAGAACCGGCTGCCCCTTCCGGTGATGCTCCTCAATGGAGTCCAGAACTGCCTGGAACTTGGCCTTCTTGTTCTTGTAGACCACATCGTCCAGGTCCCTGCGGATATTGGGCCGGTTGGTGGGAATCTCCACCACGTCAAGATGATAAATCGCCTCAAACTCGTCCTCTTCCGTCTTGGCCGTGCCAGTCATGCCCGCCAGCTTGCCATACATGCGGAAGTAGTTCTGGAAGGTGATGGTGGCCAGCGTCTTGCTCTCCCGCTCCACCTTCACGTGTTCCTTGGCCTCAATGGCCTGATGCAGGCCCTCCGAGTATCTCCGCCCGATCATGAGACGGCCGGTGAACTCGTCCACAATGACCACCTGACCCTGCTGCACCACATAGTCCACGTCCCGCTTCATCAGGGCATGGGCTCTGAGAGCGCAGTGCACATGGTGATTCAGCTCCGCATTGTCGGAGTCATTGATGTTGGTGATATGGAAGGCGCTTTCCACCCTCTGGGCGCCTTCATCCGTAAGGGCCACGGACTTCTTTTTCTCGTCCACGGTATAGTGCTCATCCCGCCGCAGACCGCACACCACCTGGTCCACCCGCTGGTAAAGATCCGTGCTGGTTTCACCCTGCCCGGAAATAATCAGGGGCGTCCGGGCCTCATCGATGAGAATGGAGTCCACCTCGTCCACAATGGCGTAATGATGGCCCCGCTGCACCAGCCTTTCCCGCTGAATGGCCATGTTGTCCCTGAGATAGTCAAACCCCAGCTCATTGTTGGTTCCGTAAGTAATATCGCAGGCATAGGCCTTCCGTCTTTCGTCCGGAGACAGGTCATGAACGATCAGACCCACGCTCAGGCCCAGAAAGCGGTGGACCTTGCCCATCCACTCACTGTCACGCCGGGCCAGGTAGTCGTTCACTGTCACAATATGAACGCCCTCGCCCCCCAGTGCGTTGAGAAAGGCCGGCAGGGTGGCCACAAGGGTCTTGCCCTCACCGGTGCGCATCTCCGCAATGCGTCCCTGATGCAGGACAATGCCGCCGATGAGCTGAACCCGGTAGGGCCTCAGACCCAGAACCCGGTCATCCGCCTCCCGCACCAGCGCGAAGGCCTCCGGAAGGATATCATCCTCTGTTTCCCCGTTTTTCAGTCTTCCCCGCAGCTCCTCTGTTTTACTCCGCAGCTGCTCATCGGTCATGCCCCTGTATCGTTCCTCCAGGTCCTCAATGGCCTGGACCGTTTTTTCCAGCTTCTTCAGGGCGGTGTCATTGCTGCCGCCCAGGATCTTCCTGATAAACTCAAACATGCAGGATACTCCTAGTAATCATGGTTCTCTTGGACACTGAAACAGTATACCGTCGCCCCCCATTTCTTGCAAGCCCTCTTGACAGGCCGCCTTCCGCGTGTATAATACCCCTGTCAATCAGAATTCCTTGACAGCGGGGTGAGTCGGTGCGCAGCCTGGAAGACCGTGTGGAACTGGCCTGGCTCATGGCCTTTTACGCAGGCGTTCTGACGGACAGACAGCGCCGGGTGCTCAGTCTGTACTGCGAGGAAGACCTGTCGCTGTCGGAGATCGCGGAAATAACCGGCGTCAGCCGGCAGAACGTGCATGAAACCGTGACCCGCACCGCGGACAAGCTGTACGGTCTGGAAACCAGACTGCACCTGGCCGAACGGTTCCGCCTCACCGAGCGCCAGCTCGTCGCCTGCCGCGCGGCTCTGGAGGCGGGGGAGACGGACCGGGCCCGAAAACTTCTGGATGATCTCATCCGGATCCATCAGGAGGATCAAAATGGCCTTTGAGGGCTTGACAGAAAAACTGCAGGGCGCCTTCCGGAAACTCACCGGCAAAGGCAAGCTCACCGAGCAGGATGTTAAGGAAGGCATGCGGGAAGTTCGCATGGCCCTTCTGGACGCCGATGTCAACTACGGGGTGGCCAAGAGCTTCATCCGCCGGGTCACCGAAAAGTGCACAGGCCAGGAAGTCACCGACTCCCTGACACCGGGACAGCAGATCGTCAAGATCGTCAATGACGAGCTGGTGGAGCTGATGGGCGGCACGGTGGCCAAACTGACCTGGTCGTCTTCCACCCCCACCATTTACATGCTCTGCGGTCTGCAGGGTGCCGGCAAGACCACCATGTGCGCCAAGCTGGCCGGATATCTCGCCCGTCAGGGCAAGAAGCCCATGCTGGCCGCCTGTGACATTTACCGTCCCGCCGCCATCCGGCAGCTGCAGGTGGTGGGCGAAAAAGTGGGGGCCATGGTCTATGAGAAGGGCACCCAGGATCCGGTGCGCACCGCTCTGGAGGCGGTGGAGCAGGCCCGGTACTACGGCCGGGACGTACTGATCATCGATACTGCCGGCCGTCTCCACATAGACGTGGAACTCATGAAGGAGCTGGAGCGGATCCGGGACGCGGTGCATCCCCAGGAAATCCTCCTGGTGGTGGACGCCATGACCGGCCAGGACGCGGTGAACGTTGCCCAGACCTTCAATGAGAAGCTGAATGTGGACGGCGTCATCCTCACCAAACTGGACGGCGATACCCGGGGCGGCGCGGCCCTTTCCGTCCGGGAGGTCACCGGCAAACCCATCAAGTTCTCCGGTGTGGGCGAAAAACTGACGGAGATCGAGCCCTTCTACCCCGACCGCATGGCCAGCCGCATTCTGGGCAACGGCGATATCATGACCCTCATTGAACAGGCCTCCGAGGCCATCGATGAGGAAAAGAGCGTCCAGATGATGGAGCGCATTCAGAAGGACGGCATCACCCTGGAGGATTTCCTGGAACAGATGCAGTCCATGAAGAAGATGGGCGGTCTCCAGAAGATGCTGAACATGCTGCCCGGCGTCAAGCTGGAGCAGGAAGTGGACGAAAACGCCCTGAAGGTGCCGGAGGCCATTATCCGTTCCATGACGCCCAGGGAAAGGCGCAATCCCAATCTGCTCAACGCCAGCCGCAGACGCCGCATCGCCAGCGGGTCCGGCACCTCGGTGCAGCAGGTGAATCAGCTCATCCGCCAGTTCGACCAGAGCCGGCAGATGATCAAGCAGCTGCAGTCCGGCGCAGGGCGCCACAAGCTGCGGCAGCTCATGAAAGGTATGCAGTAGATGGTACCCGCCTATGCGGTTTCCATATGACACACTTGCAGTCAACAGGAGGAAAGAATTATGGCAGTCAAAATCCGTCTCAAGAGAATGGGTATGAAGAAAAAGCCCTTCTACCGTGTCGTCATCGCCGATGAGCGCAGTCCCCGGGACGGCCGTTTCATTGAGGAAATCGGCTATTACAATCCCATGACGAACCCTGCCGAGGTCAAGGTGGATGTAGAGCGCGCCAAATACTGGGTGGGCGTTGGCGCTCAGCCCACGGACACTGTCCGCATTCTGCTGAAGAAGACCGGTGTCATCGAAAAGTAAAAACTCCGCCGTCTCACCCCTGTCCCCCAGGCATGGGGTAGAAAGGAAAACCATGCAGGAACTACTGACCTTTCTGGCTAAGTCCCTGGTGGATCATCCGGATCAGGTGCAGGTTACCAAGACTGAAAGCTCCGAGGCCGTGCTGTATGAGCTGGAAGTGGCTCAGGAAGACATGGGCAGGGTCATCGGCAAGCAGGGCCGTATCGCCAAGTCCGTCCGCACCATCATGAAAGCCGCAGCCCCCAGGGATGGACGCTATGTGGATGTGGACATCCACGAGTCCTATGATTCCTACGTCCATCAGGACGACTGATTCTTCTCCGGTCTGTGCACCGGAGTTTTTTCATGCAAAAAACCGGGAGTGCATTCCCGGTTTTACAGTTTTCCCTCCCGCAGCGCCCTCAGCACGTCCTCCATGGCCAGCGCCACGCGCTCCGGGGCAATCTCCCCCACCGGCGGCACATGAATGAACAGACCCCGCCGCGGCCCGCCTTCGGTAAGGGTGAGAAGAT
Organism: uncultured Eubacteriales bacterium; assembly: GCA_902774025.1. Classification (GTDB taxonomy): domain Bacteria; phylum Bacillota; class Clostridia; order Christensenellales; family Aristaeellaceae; genus UBA2943. Next base: position 53,883 of record CACYGY010000004.1, on the reverse strand, counting down.
GCCAGTAAAGATCATTGCACACATAGGCCCCTGCATCCTCGGAAACCATGGCGGGCACACGTTCTGACAGCACTTCGCACACCCTGTCCGGACAGATCCCTGCCTCCCGCCTGTCCGGGCCCTCCTGAATTCGGTCTCCGCTGTAAGAGCGTCCGGCATTGTCCGGGATCTCCGCCTTTCTCAGATTCCGGGCGTACCGCTCCGGCGTCACCGCCTTTCTTGTTCCGGCCACACCGCAGGAAATCACCACGTCCGGCCCAAAGGCGCGCATCCGTTCCTCCAGCAGCTCCCCGCTGCGCCCATACTCCACCGGAAGACGCATCTTTTCCACATCGCAGTCTTCCACTGTCCCCACTCTTTTCACCGCTTCCCAGGAAGCGTTGACCGTCTCTCCCCCGAAGGGTTCAAAGCCCGTCATCAGAATCCGAAGCACAGCCTCTCCCTCTCTTCCCTTGACCCTGTCAGACCCATTTGCTACAATCCCCCCTGCGAGGTGAATCTTCCATGGCCCTGAGCTGTTACTGTAAAAAATGCAAAATGGATGTACCGGCCGGGCAGGTCTGCGCCGCCTGCGGCTCGCCTCTGGCGCCTTCCTCCCGGCGTTCCGCCTGGTGCGTGGACCACCATCCCGTAAGGGACTGGATGTGTTGGAACGCCGCCATGCGGATCATTCTGCCGGTCATGTTTCTTGTGCTCTTCCTGGTTCTTACCCTGGAAACCCTCACCGGCGGCACCCCCGCCGTGGAGGCCCTGCTCCGGGGCAGTTTTCTTCTCACCATGCTGGCTATCCTGCTGGTGGTCTGCTTTCTGGTCTATCTTCTCTTTCTCCTGCAGGGCAGTGACGTTCTGGACTGTGTGGTGGACAGCCGCGGCTGCCATGTGCGGGTCTTTCTGCCCTCCCCCACACCCCTGAAACTGCTCTGCCGCCTGCGCTCCCCCTCCCTCATGGAGAAATGCGCCGACGACATGGTGGAGCTCGCCCTTTTCGAGATCCCCTGGAGTCAGGTCAGACGGGTGCAGCTGTGGCCGGAAAAAACCATGGTGCTTCTCTACGCCCCGGCCTGGTGGCTCCGTCTGCCCCTGCCCTGCACCCCCTTCACCTATCCCGACGTCCTTGAGATGATCCGGGAAAAGCTGGGCAGAAAGAAGAAGGTCCGGAAACCCGGAGAACTGACGGCAACGGAAAAGAAGGAACCCCGCAGAAGCCGCAGGGCCCCGCAGGCCTCTCAAGCCTCTCAGGTATCCCCGGACATGCTGGAAAAAATCCGGCAGATGAACGCCTATGACGAATCCCGGAGTGAATGAGTCTCTTACCAGGTGAGCACCTCATGCCCTTCCTCCGTCACCAGGACCATGATTTCCCACTGGGCGGAGGGCAGCCCGTCCCGGGTGCGCACCTCCCACCCGTTCTCCGCGTCCACGGTGACCTCCGGTCCGCCCAGATTCACCATGGGCTCGATGGTGAAGATCATCCCGGGCACCATGAGCATGCCGGTACCTCTCCGGGAGACGTAACTGACGTAGGGATCCTCATGAAACTCCAGACCGCATCCGTGTCCGCCAATGGTGGACACCACGCTCATGCCGTTTTTCAGGGCATGGTCGTGCACCGCCTGGCCCATGTCTCCCAGGAATCCCCAGGGCCTGACCTGCTCAAGGCCCCTGTCCACGCATTCCCTGCAGACCCTGACCAGTTTCTGCTTTTCCTCACTCACCTCTCCGATGAGGAACATGCGGGAAGAATCGGAATAAAACCCGTCCAGAATGGTGGAGACATCCACATTCACAATATCTCCGCTGCGCAGGACCGTATCCCTGTCCGGAAAACCGTGGCAAACCTCCTCGTTCACCGAGGTGCACACACTGTAGGGATAGCCCTCATAGTGCAGGGGTGCCGGGATGCCCCCCATGGAATAGGTCACGTCATTGACAATCTCATTGATCCGGGAACAGGGCATGCCCTCGCCGATTTCACGGGTCACCGCATCCAGGACCGCCATATTGATCCGGGAGCTTTCCCGGATTTTTTGAATCTGCTCCCCGTTCTTGATCAGTTTCCGGGAAGGCACCTCATACCCCTGTTCCCGGAATTCCCGGACACGGCTGTCAAAGGCCGCGTGACAGTTCTTGTATTTCTTTCCGCTGCCGCACCAGCAGGGAAGATTCCTGCCCATCTTTTCCAGCATAACTGAGTCCTTTCTGTCGCTTGATCAGCCCAGCCACTATATCACAAACCCGCCTGACACGCAAAGTCCGCGGAAGGAGGCAGACCATGATCCGTCATTATATCCTTGGCACTCCCGCCGCCACCCCGGCCGTTCCCTGTGCGCCTCCCATGTCCCCCCTGCCTCCGGATCCGCCCCTTGCTGTCTCGCAGGAAGGGAGGGCGGCTGTCCTCACCCTGCCCCTTCAGCCCCGGGACCAGGTCTTCGGACTGGGGGAACAGGTCCGGGGCATGAACAAGCGGGGACACCTGTACCGGTCCTTCAATGTGGATCACTTTCCCCACACCGAGGACGTCCGGAGCCTTTACTGCACCCACAACTTCCTCCTGATCCTGCCGGAAAGGGGAGAGTGCCTCGGGATTTTTGCCGACAGCGCCGGAGAGGTGCTGTTTGACATCGGCTTTACGGAGCATGACCGGCTCAGCGTCAGAGCCGCCTTCGGCATGCATCTGTACATCCTGCGGGAGGAGGACCCCCGGACACTGTGCCGCTCCTTCCGCGCCCTCATCGGCCGGAGCTATATCCCACCCCTCTTCGGCCTGGGCTACATTCAGAGCCGCTGGGGCTATGCCTCGGACACAGCGGTGCGGACAATTGTCCGGGAACACCGGGAGCGGCATATTCCCCTGGACGGCGTATGCCTGGATATTGACTATATGGACCATTTTGCCTCCTTCACCTGGAATCCTGATGCCTTTCCGGACCCTGCCGGTCTGAACCGGGACATGAAGGCGCTTCATGTCCGGCTCATTCCCATCATGGACGCGGGCATCAGCCTGGAGCAGACGCCGGAGATCGCAGAGGAAGGTGTAAAGAGGGGATATATGATCACAACGGAGAGCGGGGCACCCTTTGAAGGGGCCGTCTGGCCCGGCCTCTGCCTGTTTACGGATTTCCTCCAGCCCCCGGCCCGGTCCTGGTTCGGCTCTCTGTACCGGAAACTTCTGGAAGCGGGGTTTGAGGGCTTCTGGAACGATATGAACGAACCCTCCGTTTTCTACACGGACGCCGGTCTTCAGGAAGCCTATGAGATCACGGACCGGTACAGGAACACCCGTCCCTGCCTGGAGGATACCTGGAAGCTTCTCAACGCCTTTTCCTCCCTCATGGGCCGGGAAAAGGACCTGGAAGGCCTACGCCAGAAAGACGGGGAGCGCGAAGTTTCCCACCTGGAGGTGCACAATCTCTACGGCACCGGCATGGTCATGGCCACCCAGGAAGGGTTTCATCAGTATGACCCCAACCGGCGCTTTCTGCTCTTCGCCCGCTCCGGATCCATCGGGTCCCACCGGTACGGCGGTCTCTGGCAGGGTGACAACGCCTCCTGGTGGTCCCACCTCCTCCTGAACCTGAAAATGATGCCCGCCCTGAACATGTGCGGGTACCTGTACTGCGGCGCGGATGTGGGGGGCTTTTCCTGTGACACCACGGAAGACCTTCTGCTGCGCTGGCTGGGGCTGGCTATTTTCACCCCCCTGATGCGGAACCATTCCTCCCTGAACACAAGGGATCAGGAAATCTACCGCTTCCCCGCCTGGAAAAAAATGCGCAGTCTTCTCACCATCCGCTACGCCCTCATCCCCTATCTTTATTCCCTCCTGGTGGACTGCGCTCTGAACCATGATCTCATGTTCCGTCCCCTGGCCTTTGACTACCCGGGGGATCCCCTGGCAAGACGCTGCGAGGATCAGGTGATGCTGGGCGAGGGTATGCTGGCTCCGGTGGTGGAACAGAACGCGGAGGGCAGGTATGTCTATCTTCCGGAGGATATGCTCTGCCTCCGCTTCCGCTCGGACACGGACCTGGACCGGATCCCCATGAAGCGGGGCCTCCACGACCTGTCCCTGAAAACGGAGGAGGCGGTCCTGTTCCTGAAGAAGAACACCGTTCTTCCCCTGGCCCTGCCCGGAGCGGAATCCACGGATCAGCTCGTCATGACCGCCTTCCGCCTGGAAGGCTGGGTGGAAGAGGAGGCTTCCTTCCGCCTGTTCACCGATGACGGCCTGTCCCTGCCCCTTCAGGGCATATGGCACGGGATCCGCGTTTTTTCCGCGCCCTGCGGCTTCAGGGCCGAGTCCGACCTTCACCTGGATCTTTCCCATCTGATTTCAGGGGAGGTGAAGGCGTGATCTGTTCCCTCTGTCCACGCGCCTGCCATGCCCTGCGCACGCCGGATGAGGGCCGCGGCTTCTGCGGTCTGCCCTCCACCATGCGCATCGCCAGGATTGCTCCCCATCTCTGGGAAGAACCTCCCGTCTCCGGAACACGGGGCACCGGAGCTGTCTTCTTTTCCGGCTGCACCCTGCGGTGCCGCTTCTGCCAGAACGCCCCGATCAGCCACCGGAACGAGGGAAAGGCCATGACCTGCCGGGAGCTGGCGGACAGCCTGCGGCGCCTGGTGGACATGGGCGTGCATACCATCTCCTTCATCACCGCCGCCCCCTATGTGGAGGCCATTCTGGAAACCCTCGGCCTCTATCGTCCCCCGGTGCCCCTGGTGTACAACACATCCGGCTATGAGTCCCCGGAAACCCTCCGGCGCCTTGAACCCTTTATGGATGTATATCTGCCGGACCTGAAACATTTTTCCCCTTCCCTTGCCCGGCTGTGCACGGGGCGGGAGGACTATTTCCCCGTCGCCTCGGAAGCGATTCTGGAGATGGTACGGCAGAAAGGGGACCCTGTCCTGGATGAGCAGGGCATCCTCCGGAGAGGGGTACTGATCCGGCATCTGATTCTCCCGGGCTGCACCTCCGACAGTCTCGCGGTCCTCCGGTGGATTGCGGACCATGTGCCCTCCGTCCCCGTTTCCCTCATGCAGCAGTACACCCCCATGAACCAGGTGGACATCCCCGGTTTCCAGCGGTCCATCACCCGCCGGGAATACGACCGGGTCCGGCAGGGCATGCTCACCCTGGGGCTGAAGGGCTTTTATCAGGGACCCACAGCCTCCGATGAATCCTTTGTTCCCCTCTTCAACCAGCCGGAAAGCTTTGTCTGACACGGAAAAAGCTCCGGAGATGATATGACCGGAGTGTGTGAAATGGCAGCAGGGGAATGCGGGAATGAAAAAAAGAAGGGAGCCCCGGTACCACACCGGGGCTCCCTGTGAAATGAGGTCAAATGTCAGAATATGTCCCTGACTATGGAACCGGTTTCAATCACGGTTCGATGATGTTGAAGTTCCGGTTGATGGGCGACATGTATTTCACCAGCCGCAGCGGTGCCGTGGCGTCCCCCTCAATCTGCATCTTGTCCAGCACATCCGTGTTTCCATTCATCAGCGCCAGCAGCTGCAGCCGTTTGCAGGTCACGGTGCACTCCGCCTCTTCCTCCGTGTCTCCCGCATAACTCAGCAGAATCCCGTCACGCCGCAGGATGCGGAATACTTCTCCCGTATCTGCAATCTTCAGCCTGATCGTCAGGTTGTCCTTCTGGGCTGCCAGCGCATCCGTCATGATATCGATGTAGTCCAGCACCATCGGCACCGTCATCTGAGCCAGCATGGTTTCCCGTCCCTTGACCGTGCCTTCCTTGTCCGCCTGGTTCCCTTCCCGCAGTTCCCATGCGCCCATCAGGTAGGCGCAGCGCCACGGTCCGCTCTCCGCCTGGTATCCCATCTGTTCCAGCGCGTCCGCACACAGCTCCCGCGCTTCCCGGTTGGCCGGATCCGCATACACAAGTTCCTTCGTCACCTGGGCCACCCACTGGTATTCGCCCTTCTCAAAATCCGCCCGGGCTTTTTCCAGCACGGCTGAAACGTCTCCCAGGTATTCCACCCACTTCCTGGCTGTTGCTTCCGGCTCAAGCGGATTCAGGTTGACCGGGTTTGCGTCATACCATCCCATATACCGCTGATAAACCGCCTTGATGTTGTGAGACAGCGTCCCGTAGTACTGCCGGCAATACCACACCTTTCCGAGTCTTTCCGGAAGCTCCAGCGTTCTGGAAATCTCCGCCGCCGTCATGCCCTGGTTGATATAGTGCAGCGTCTGGTTGTTGATGTACTGATAAACCGCCGCCGTGTCCTGCATGTATTCGTGGATGTTCTCATTTCCCCAGTGCGGCCAGTTATGGCTCTGGAAAACAACTTCCACATCTTTGCCGAACAGGTTTTCCGCTTCCAGGATATAGTGTGCCCAGTTCAGCGCATCCCGAACCTGAGCGCCCCGGAGCGTATAGATGTTGTGCATTGTTCCCGTACAGTTCTCCGCCAGCCACAGACCCCTGTATTTCGGGAACCAGGCATTCATTTCCGCCGGGGCTTCCGTTCCCGGTGTCAGCTGGAACTGAATTTCCAGTCCGTCAATCACGATGGTTTCGTTGCTGCAGATCTCATAGGTGGGTGCCAGCAGGCCTACCGTGCCCACGCTCTGTCCCAGGCCGATCCCGATCGCCATCCTGCCCGTCGTTCCCGGGGACATAATGGCGCCGTACTGGTATTGGGCTCTGCGTCCCATGGCGGGTCCGCAGTACAGGTTTTCGCTCACCGCGTGTTCCAGGAAACCTTCCGGCGCCAGCACCACCGTCTTCCCCGAAGCCAGCTGTTCTTCCAGGGACAGGCTGGCATCCGCTGCGTCCTCCGCCTGAATCAGGCCGTAAATACCGCCGTAATGATCGATGTGGGAGTGGCTGTACAGCACAGCCTTCACGTCAATCTCCCCAAAGTGTTTTTCCATCAGGGCCCTGGCCGCCGCCATGTCCTCCTGGCACATCAGCACATCGAAAACGATCCATCCGTTGTCCGTCCGGATGAACGTCGCGTTGGCCATGTCGTACCCGCGCACCTGATAGATCCCTTCGCAGACTTCAAACAGTCCCGCGTAGGTATTCAGCTGAGTGTGACGCCAGAGGCTGGGATTCACGGTGTCCGGTGCTTCCGTATCCCGCACAAAGTCAAAAGCATCCCGGCTCCAGGCCACGGTTCCGTCTTCCCGGTAGATGACCACGCTTTCAGGCGCTTCGATCACGCCCCGCAGCGCATTCTCCTTCTCCCGTTCATCCGTAAAATCCAGTTTTTCATACCATGCCTTGTTGGCGTCAATGGTGTACTGGGTCGCTGCCTTGTTTTCCGCCGCTGCAGAGCAAAGTCCGGCGCACAGCATCACCGTCAGCAGGACACAAAGAAAACGTTTCATGGGCATACCTCCTATCCTGTTCTGTGTGTTTCGGGTTATCCCTGAATCCTCTTCTCCCTGTTTGACTCATTCTACCATACTTCCGGACGGATGAACATTCCGGAACTGCCATATTTTTCACTTTTCAGGGTAGCTCTGATCCATCATGGATCCATATTTTTCCCGGTCAGCAACCGGAAGAAGAGCACATCTGCGATGTCTGAAACGGACGGTTTCTTCCCTTTTTGCCGCCAAAGCCAGCCGTTCCCCGTCATTTCCGACGCAGATCATCAGCGGCAGAAACCGGTTTTCTCATGAACTTCCGCAGGTCTGCCGTGAGAGCCTGCGCTGATCAGAGCCTCCTGCATCGCTGCCCGCGTTTTCCGGTCAGCCCTCTGCAGGGCGGCCAGGTCCATCCTGTTCATCAGCTCCCGCAAAGAGAAGTCGTAAAAAGAGGGCCGGGAAGACCAAAGGGTTCAGAGAACAGGAATCCTTCTGAATCTCGTGACCAACCGCTGGATGTTTACGGGAAAATCAATGGGATTTCCTGTTTCCGCGGTGGAAGAGCGAGTACCTCCTGAGTCGCCGGTTCCGGCATACAGGCCGGAATCCCGTTTCAGTCGGACACAGCCGGATGAGACCCGAATCCCATCCGGGTGATATGTCTGCATGAATCGGGCAAGGTCGGTTCTTCCTGCCTGCTCAACGGGTTTCTGTTCCATGACGGCCTCCCAGGCAGCCTATGGATGACATTGCAGCGGCAAACGGGATGAACGGCACATTTCACAGACTGACTGCCATATCCGGTGGATTCAGGCCGGAGAAATACGGTGCAGAATTCCGGCTCCGGATGGATACCCTGCGGCAATGAAAGAAAACGGGTCCGATCACTGCCATGGCCGGAGAGCACGGAATGGCAGCAAAGGAATGCGGGAATGAAAAAAGGGGAGACCCGGTACCGCACCGGATCTCCCTGCAAAATGAGGTCAATTGTCAAAATATGTCCCTGATTACGGAACCCGTTTGCCGGGGGATTTTTCAGCGCCGGGTTCTCAGGCATTCCGTCATGAGAAAGCCTGCAAAGGCGCTCTCCATAAAGACGACCTGTCCGTCCGTGGTCTTCAGGAGACTCAGAACCGGCCAGGCGGTGTCCACGGACTGGTACAGAATGACCAGAAGGGTCAGCAGAGCCGGAATCCACAGCAGCCCTGCAAAAGCCTCCCGCCGCCTCGTGGCACCGGACAGGGGCAGGACAAGGGCCAGCAGAATTCCCAGGCACGCACCCTTGATCACATTGTCCCAGAACCCCAGCCCCTGAATCAGGGGCAGGAGCAGACACAGGAGCGCCAGCATCATGAGCGGCAAAAGTGTGACACACAGTTTTCTCAGAAACATGTCCCCGTCTCCCTCAAAGCTTCTTTTTCCGCCTCCGTCAGCTCCGCCGCCTTCAGAAGATCCGGCCGCCTCCGGGCGGTTCTTTCCACCGCCATGGCGCGGCGCCATGCCCGGATAAGGGCATGATTGCCGTTGAGCAGCACTTCCGGCACCTCCATGCCCTCCCATGTCCTGGGCCGGGTATACTGGGGATACTCCAGAAGCCCGTGGGTAAAGGACTCCTCCTCCGGGCTCTCCTCACTCCCCAGAACACCGGGAATGAAGCGGGACACGCAGTCCACCAGCACCATGGCCGCCAGCTCCCCGCCGGTGAGGATATAATCCCCGATGCTGATCTCCTCATCCACGCATGTATCCAGTGCCCGCTGGTCCACGCCCTCATAGTGGCCGCACAGCAGCACCAGGTGCTCCTCCCGGGCCAGTTCCCGGGCCAGGGGCGTGGACAGCTGCCGGCCTCCGGGGCCCAGGTAGATTCTCCTTCCCCGGAAGGCGTCCCCCGTCACATGCCGCATGGCATCCCGGATGGGCTGGGCCAGCATCACCATGCCCGCCCCGCCCCCGAAGGGGTAGTCATCCGTGTTCCTGTGCCTGTTCTGCGCAAAATCCCGGATATTGGTCAGGTGTATTTCCAGAATCCCCGCTCCGCAGGCCCTGCCCAGAATACTGGCACCGAAGACCTGGGGAAACATTTCGGGGAACAGTGTCAGAATATCAATTTTCAAAGACGGCCACCTCATTCAGCCGCTCCCGGAGGACCGACAGGACGCGCCCTTTCACGTCTGTTTCCGGAAACACGCTCTTCAGCGCCGGCGCCATCATCTGCCCCCGGGGCGTTTCAAACACATAGGTGTCCACGGGGCCGTACTGCAGCACATCCGTGACCCTTCCCAGAACCTCTCCCGTCTCACTCACCAGACTGCAGCCGATCAGGTCCGAAATGTATACCTGGCCTTCCTCCGGCTCCCCGGCATCTTCCCGGCTCACATACAGGCCCTGTCCCCGGTATTTTTCCACATCCTCCGGATTTCCGCAGCCCTCCAGAGTCAGGTAGACAAACCCGTCCCGGACCCTGGAAAAAGTCACCTTCAGGCCCCGGTATTCCTCCCCGCTGCGCACATACAGGGTTTTCCACCGCCTGAAGTTCTCCGCATCCGAGGCAAAGGAACGCACTTTGGCCTCCCCCCGGATTCCCTGGGGACGCAGAACCTCCCCCACCTGAAAATAGGCTGTCATGAATTCTCTTCCCTCTTTTCCCCATGCTCCGCCTCAGCAGGCTCCAGGGCGTATTCGCACAGATACTCCACCCCGGTCTCCCGGAAATAATGCTCCTCCAGGGGAATCCAGCGGGTGCGGAAGTCCTCCGCTCTCTCCCCGTTCCTCCGGAGAATCCTCTCCATCTGCCGCACGGGATCAATGTCCAGGAAGACATGCAGGTCTGAAAAGGACCACAGCATGGGATGGCAGGCATAGGTTCCCTCCAGGATGACCACAGACGTCACCGGAACAGGCCTCTCCTCCTGAAAACCCATGGTGCGGCAGTCAAAGGGCCGGTATTTCACTTCCCCGCCCTCCCGCAGAGGCTTCAGCACTTCCTCCAGCACCCTTTCCGCATCCACGTTTCCCCCGGCCATGGCATACCTCGTCTCCGTGCGCTGTTCCGGGCGGAGGAAAAAATCGTCCATGGACACCACAGTCCAGCCGTACTTCCGGGAAAGGGCGCGGGCCAGGGTGGATTTACCGGATCCGCACCGCCCGTCCAGAGCCAGGATTGTCAGATTTTCCCGGCTTCTCTCCAGGGCTTCCCGGATCATGAGGGGAAAGCTGCAGCATCTGTCCACCACCCGGTAGGCGGGACGGTAGAGTCTCCGGTATTCCGGAGAATGGGAGGGAATGGGATACCCCTTCTCCCTGAAATCCGCATGGGCCCTGCGCATGGCATTTCCGTCAAAGGCGGGAAACAGCCCGGCATCCGCCATGGCCTCCGCCTCCGTCAGGTCCTTTTCCAGTTGGGAAATCCTTCCCCTGTGCCGGGCGGAGGAACGGACAAAGTCCACATTCAGCTGCTCCGGCGTTTCCAGGGCGGGCAGGGAGGAAAGATGAACCCGGAACATGTTTCCCCCCAGGGCCTCAGGCTCCGTTTCCACAATCAGATCCGGACGGCATTCCTCCAGAATCCGCTTCAGGCTCTCCTCCCGGTCCCGGACCAGGTGGCCGCCTCCCATCTCACGCTGGTACAGGAGCTTGATCACGTCAACAGGCTGCATGCCCGGATACTTCCGGGCGAAAGTCCTGAGTACAGCTTCCATTCCGTCCTCCAGTCAGAAAAAGCGCAGCAGGTTTCCCTGCTGCGCAGGATTCAGAGGATTATACCACACCCTGGGCCATCATGGCATCGGCCACCTTGAGGAAGCCCGCGATATTGGCGCCGGCCACATAGTCGCCGCTCTCCGCGTATTCTTCCGCGGCCTTCGCCACCTTGTCAAAGATGTCCGTCATAATGGTGTGCAGCCTCTCGTCCACTTCCTGGAAGGTCCAGGCGAGACGGAGACTGTTCTGGCTCATCTCCAGGGCGGAGGTGGCCACGCCGCCGGCATTGGCCGCCTTGGCGGGTCCGAAAAGAACCTTCGCGTCCTGGAAGACTTTGGTGGCCTCCAGGGTGGAGGGCATGTTGGCACCCTCCCCCACCACCTTCACGCCGTTGCGTACCAGAGTCCTGGCACTCTCTTCGTTGATCTCATTCTGAGTGGAGCAGGGCAGGGCGATCTGGCAGGGAATGGTCCAGATGCCACGGAAGCCTTCATGATACTCGCTGCCCTGCACGCGCTCCGCGTATTCACGGATCCTGCCCCGGTGGACTTCCTTGATATCCTTGACCACATCCAGCCGGATGCCGGCGGGGTCGTACACATAGCCGTTGGAATCGCTCATGGCCACCACCCTGGCGCCCATGGATGTGATCTTTTCCGCCGCGTAAATGGCCACATTTCCGCTGCCGGAAATCACCGCGGTCATGCCCTCGGGGGTCAGACCGTTCCGCTTCATCATGGCCTGGATAAAATAGCACAGACCGTAGCCCGTGGCTTCCTTCCGGGCCAGACTGCCGCCATAGCTCAGACCCTTGCCGGTGAGCACGCCCTCATACAGTCCGGTGATGCGCTTGTACTGGCCGTAGAGATAGCCGATCTCCCGGCCGCCCACGCCGATGTCCCCGGCGGGCACGTCCACATCCTTGCCGATATGCCGGTACAGCTCCGTCATGAAGCTCTGGCAGAAACGCATGACTTCCGCGTCGCTCCTGCCCTTGGGATCGAAGTCGGATCCACCCTTGCCGCCGCCGATGGGCAGGCCTGTGAGGCTGTTTTTCAGAATCTGTTCCAGACCCAGGAACTTGATGATGGACAGATTGACGGAGGGATGCAGACGGAGGCCGCCCTTGTAGGGGCCGATGGCACTGTTGAACTGTACCCTGTAACCCCGGTTGACCTGGACCTGATTCCTGTCATCCAGCCACGGAACCCGGAAGATCACGATTCTCTCCGGCTCCACGTACCGCTCCAGAAGCCCCGCCTTCTCGTACTCCGGATGCTTGTCCACCACAGGCGAAAGCGTTGTCAGAATTTCCGTTGCCGCCTGTACGAACTCAGGCTGATCCCCGTACCGTTTTCCGAGGTCTTCCAGAACCCGCTGCACATATGCGTTCATGTGCACTCCTCCTTCATTTGGGATGCAAAACATTGTAAGGACAGGTTCTTTTTTGCGCAAGGTCCATTCTGCGGGAGTCCTGCTTTTTTTATGTTCCTGTGGACCCGTACCCGCCCCGCCTGGGCGCGGAGGCTTCATCGTCCTCCGTCAGCCCCACGGGCAGGAAAATCCCCTGACAGATCCTTTCCCCCCTGTGTATCCGCACCGTCTCTGAATGGGAATGCTCCAGCACCAGCAGGATATGCCCCTCGTTGTCCGCCTCCGCGTAGTCGCTGTCCACAATGCCCACCGTGTTGGCCAGGCGCAGCCCCCATTTCCGGCCCAGAGAGGACCTGGGACAGAGCATGAGCATCCATTCCGGCCTGAGAAGGACCCTCAGTCCGGTGGGCATGACCTTCCGCTCTCCGGGTGCGATTTCCATCTCCACAGGGCATACCAGGTCATAGCCGGCACTGCCCCGGGTGGCCCGGGCGGGCATGGGAATATCCTGAAGATTCAGTGCTTCCGGATAGGCCTGTGTGTCCCTGATGTACTGCTGTTCCGATACCTTTTCAAACCTTCCCGCTCCCGTCATGGATGACTCCCTCCGTCCACAGGTCCGACAGCCTTTTCAGCTCCTCCAGGGTGAGCTTTTCTCCCCGTGCCTTTTCATCCAGTCCCGCACGCCGCATCCACTCCACCGCCTCCTCCTTTTTCAGGCGGAAGGCAGCCATGAGGGCATTGGCCATGGTCTTGCGGCGCAGAGCAAACCCCGCGGCGGCCACGCGCTGAAAATCCTCCATGGACAGGGGCGTAACCATGGGCCTGTCCAGAAAGGTCAGGGTGATAAAGGCGGAGTCCACCCCGGGCACCGGGGTAAAGCATTCCCTGGGCACCGGACGCATCTGTTCGCACCGGCACCGGAGCGCCCGCTGCAGAGGAAGCATGCCCCAGCCCTCCTCCCCGGGCCCGGAGAGAATCCTGTCAGCCGCCTCCTTCTGCACCATCACCGCCAGGCGCTTCAGCGGCAGCCCTTCGGTGAGAAAGCGCAGAAGCACCGGGGTCGTAATGTAGTAGGGAAGGTTCGCCACCACGGAAAAGGGAGGGCGAAGCGAAGATGTGACCGCTTTCAGATCCGCGGCCATGACGTCCCCCTGCACCAGCTCCAGATTCCCGAATCCTTCCGTGCCTGCCCGGATCAGGGGCAGCAGCCGCCCGTCCAGTTCCATGGACAGGACACGCCGGGCGCGGGCACACAGAACCCGGGTGAGCGTTCCGGAACCGGCCCCGATCTCCAGGACATCATCCTCCTCCGTTACGCCGCTCAGCTCCGCCAGTTCCTCCAGAAGGTCCGTGTCATAGATGAAATTCTGTCCCAGCCCCTTCTGGTACTGAAGCGCACTGTCCCGGATTCTCTCCCTGGTCCTGCTCATGCCCGCCTCCCGTTATTCGTCCGCCAGGGTGCCCATGGGATCCCAGGGATTCAGCTCCCGGGGTTCCTTATCCAGACATCCGGCCAGGTCTCCCAGATACTTCCTGTCCACCGCCGCCTGGAACACATACTGGTCAAACCAGGCATCGGAGCACACATAGTAGCCCTTCTTTCCCTTCTCGTCTCCCCATGAATTCTCAATCCGCCATCTGTCCGGCTTTCCGTTGACCAGATTCACGCCGGTGAGCACCATGGCATGATTCATGGCAGAGAAACCATAGTCCAGGGCATCCTCTTTGGAAATGGCCAGATCCAGTCCCGAAAACTCCTCCGTCCGGAAGGTGTCCTCGTCCCAGAAGCCCTTTTCCCGGTCTCCTCCCTTGCCCACATCGCTGCCGAACCAGACCACCCGTCCGTCCTGCATCTGCCGGATAATGGCCTCCTTCAGCTCCTGCATGGGCAGATTGAGATGCCGCACTCCGGGCATGCCCACCACGTTCCCCAGGAAACGGATGGTATAGTTCTCATAATAGGGCTTGTCCTTTGTCGGGGCGTGGATCAGGCTCACCAGGTCATCCAGCGTGCCCCGCACATACCTGTCCGCAAAGGAACGGGGCGTCATGTTCTCCTCCCGGTGATACTTCCTGTCCCTGTCCACATACTCGAAATCAAAGGTCCTGGGTGGCTCCCCGCCGTAGCAGGCGCACAGGAAGGCGTAAACCCTGCCCATGATGGCCCTGACCTCTGCTTCAATGGCCTCCTCCCCGGCGTTTTCCCGCTTCATTTTCCGCAGGCGGATGGCGGATACCTTCAGGTTCCGGTTCAGCACCCTGTTCATGCTCTGGGTGTGGCTGCTCTGATAGGTTTCGTCATAGACGTCTTTCGGAACCACGCCGTACTTCCTGACGATATTGGTGAACATGCCCCACTGTCCCCCGTCATGCACGCCGGTCTGGAGAAGGAAGGATACGGTACGGTCATCCGCGGGCAGTTCCGCCGTTTCCAGCATGGCGTTGAGGAAATAGTGGGCACGTTCCAGCTTGTCCCAGAAGGCCAGATAGCTCTGGGACAGTTCAAACTGCTCCAGGTTCAGTTCCCTGGCAATGCGCTCCCTGAGTACATTGGCCGCCGCGAACAGCCAGCAGCGTCCGGACTTCATCTGATTGGTCACCGGGAGCGTTTCCAGCTCCAGGGAAAACTGATGCCGCATCTCCGCGGCTCTTGCGGGATCACAGCACACATCCTGCAGTTCCGTGCGGGACAGGGCAAGCGTCGCGATCCGATGCCGGGGACTTGCCTGATACGCTTCCGACCACGCCTGCAGTTCCTGTTCACCTACTGTCATATTCTCACTCCTCATCCGCTTTGTCGGTCTGCCCTTTCCGGGCCGCCTCATCCATTATAGCAACCTTCCCCGCCCCGGGAAAGGCCCGTTGAAAAGGAAAAGGAAACCGGGGTATAATACCTCATGTCCCCATTTCTGAATGAACCGAGGAGGATGTTTTATGAATTTTGATCTTTCCTGGCTGTCTGACCCGGGCGTGTTTTCCGTGGGCGAACTTCCCGCCGTATCCGACCATGCCTTTTTCGCCTCTCCCCAGGAGATGAGCCGGGGGGTTTCCTCCATGGTCCGCTCTCTGGATGGCACGTGGCTGTGCGAGTTTGTGCAGCGTCCGGACCAGGCCCGGGAGGAAATTCTCTCTTCTTCTTCTCTGGACAGCCTGCTCCGCCCCGTTGAGTTCCCCGGGGAATGCCAGCTTCAGAATCCGGAATGGGACAGGCCTCAGTACGTGAATGTCCAGTACCCCTGGGACGGGCGGGAAGACCTGGACATTACCCGCATCCCGGACAGGAATCCCACTGTTACCTGCGTCCGGACCTTTGATCTGTCAGAGGAGGATCTGAAATCCCGGCGCATTCTTCTGTGCATCGGGGCGGCGGAGGCATCGGCGGCCGTTTATCTCAACGGAGAATGCATCGGCTACGCCGAGGACAGCTTCACCCCGCACCGCTTTGATCTCACATCCCATGTCCGTGCCGGGGAAAACCGGCTGTGCATCCGTCTTTTCCGCTTCTGCAGCGGTTCATGGATGTATGACCAGGACTTCTGGCGCTTCACCGGCATGCACCGCAGCATTTCCCTGTGCCTGGAGAAGGCCTCCCATCTGGAGGACATCCGGGTGCGCACACCCCTGAGGGACGCGTACACAACCGCGGATCTGGATGTGGACATGCGCCTTCTCGCCCCCAGGGGACAGGTCAGGATCCGCCTGAAGGACCCGGAAGGCCGTGAACTCCTGAATGAGACGCGGCCGGCAGACGAACAGGTTCATGCCTGTTTCACCGGACTTGCCCCCCGCCTCTGGTCTGCGGAGGATCCCGTGCTGTACCGCCTGGAAGTGGAGCTTTGGGACACGGACGGGTCCTGCATGGAATGCAGCTGCCTCATGGTGGGCTTCCGTCAGTTTGAAATGCTGGACCGGGTTATGTGCCTCAACGGACGACGCATCGTGTTCCACGGCGTCAACCGTCATGAGTTTGACACCCGCCTCGGCCGGGTCATGCGGGAATCCGTCATCCGGGAAGACCTCCTGAAGATGAAGCGCATGAACATCAACGCCGTGCGCACCTCTCACTATCCCAATGATTCCGCCTTCTACCGCCTGTGCGATGAGCTGGGCCTGTATGTCATTGATGAAACCAATCTGGAAAGCCATGGTTCCTGGGCAAGACCGGGCACGGACAGGGTCGTGCCGGGAGACCGGGAGGAGTGGCTGGAAGCGGTTCTGTACCGGGGACGGAACATGCTGGAGCGGGACAAGAACCATGCCTGCATCCTCCTGTGGAGCTGCGGCAATGAATCCTGCGGCGGAAAAAATCTCCATGAGCTCTCCTGCCTCTTCCACCGCCTCGATCCCACCCGCCTTGTGCACTATGAAGGGGTTGTCCACGACATGCGCTTCCCGGACACCACGGATGTCTTCAGCTGCATGTATGCCAAGGCAGCGGATATTGAAGCCTACTTCGCCTCCGATCCCGTCAAGCCCTTTATCAACTGCGAGTTTTCCCATGCCATGGGGAATTCCTGCGGAGGTATCGGGCTGTACACGGATCTGGAGAAAAAGTATCCCA
Organism: uncultured Eubacteriales bacterium; assembly: GCA_902774025.1. Lineage (GTDB taxonomy): Bacteria > Bacillota > Clostridia > Christensenellales > Aristaeellaceae > UBA2943. The sequence goes on along the minus strand of CACYGY010000004.1, from coordinate 36,901 downwards.
TGTATCAGGGCGGCTTCATCTGGGACTTCATTGATCAGGGCCTTGAGGTGGAGACCTGTCACGGCAGGCGGCGCTACGCCTACGGCGGTGATTTCGGAGACCGGCCCTGCGACTGGAACTTCATCGCCAACGGCATCCTCTTCTCCGACCGCACCCTTTCACCCAAAGCCCAGGAAGTCCGTCAGGTTTATCGGGATATCGAAATCCGCGTGTCCAGGGAAGGTGTGGAGATCCTGAATGAAAAGGTCTTCGCCCCCGTGGAACACATGAAACTGTGCACCCGGGTTTATCTGGATCATGAGCTGGTCCAGGAGACCACGCAGCCCATCCCGGCCATTCCCTGCGGCGCCTCCCTGTGCCTGGAAACGGAAATGCCCGAAAGAAAGGAAGACCAGGTCCTGACCCTGGTGTGCCTCGCCTGCACCGACGGAGAACATCCCCTGGGAGAAGGCCACATTCTCTCCACCGGCTGGGCCCGCTTCGGCGCATTCCGTCTTCCCGTGCTCTCCGAACCCCTGCCCCTGATCCAGGGGGACAGCAATCTCGGTACCCCTGCGCCTCTGCCCCTTCTCTTTGAGCGCAGGAGCGGACTTATCTCCTTCCCGGACGCAAGAGGCCGGGAACTCCTCCTCACCTCGCCCCTCCTCTCTCTGTTCCGGGCCTTTACAGACAATGACGCGGGGAACGGGGACGCACAGCGGCAGGGCATTTACATGCTCCTCAGCCGCCTGAGCCGGAGGGAGCTGTCCGTCTCCGGCAGCTGCCTGACCTGGAGCTTCACCCATGATCTCGTGCCTGCCTTCCGGGCGGACATTTCCTACGAACCTTTCAGGGGCGGGCTTCGGGTGACCCTGGACTGGACAGGAGTGAAGGATCTTCCGGACCTGCCTTCCCTGGGCCTGTCCTTCCTTCTGGATCCCTCCCTGCACAATGTGCGCTACTTCGGCCTCGGCCCGGATGAAAACTATGTGGACCGCTGCCGCGGCGCCGTCCCGGGCTGGTGGACCTATGACAGCCGCCATAACGTGACCCCCTATATCCGTCCTCAGGAATGCGGAAACCGCATGGGCATCTCCTGCCTGCAGCTGACGGATGACCAGGGACACGGACTGCAGGTTCTCGGGGAGGATCTGGAGATCACCGCCATGCCCTATCTGCCGGAACACCTCATGGCCGCCCGGCATCCCGATGAACTGCCCATGGTTACCCAGACCGTCCTGGATATTGCCCTGTTCCGCAAGGGCGTGGGCGGGGACGACTCCTGGGGTGCCCCGGTCCTTCCCGGATACACCTATCCCGCCGGTCATCCCTATCGCCTTTCCTTCATCCTGATGCCTCTGTAAAACGCGGCGTTTTTGCCGCAATTCCGGACCGCTCCCGCCTTGCGGGAACGTGAAGCCCATGCTATGATGGGCCCATCAAACCGAAAGGAAGTGTCCTTGCATGGCTTCCAAGAAACCCGAAAAGACGGAAAAGCCCGTGGTGGGACAGGAGTCCGCCCGTGAAGAAAAGCTCAAGGCGCTGGAGCGCGCCATGGCTGAACTTGACAAGCAGTTCGGTGCCGGCACCGTTATGAAGCTGGGGGATTCCGCCGTCCAGCAGAATATCTCCTCCATCCCCACGGGAATCCTGACTCTGGACCACGCCCTGGGCATCGGCGGCGTTCCCCGGGGACGCATTGTGGAGATCTATGGTCCCGAATCCTCCGGCAAGACCACCGTCGCCCTGCATATCGTGGCTCAGGCCCAGAAAGCCGGCGGCTTCTGCGCCTTTGTGGACGCCGAGCACGCCCTGGATCCCAACTATGCTCAGCTCCTGGGGGTCAATATCCAGGACCTGTATATTTCTCAGCCGGATACCGGCGAGCAGGCCCTGGAAGTCACCGAGGCTCTGGTGCGCTCCGGTGCCATCGACGTGGTGGTGATCGACTCCGTGGCCGCCCTGGTGCCCAGACAGGAAATCGAGGGGGTCATGGGAGACAGCTTTGTGGGACTCCAGGCCCGTCTCATGTCCCAGGCCCTGCGCAAGCTCACGGGGATTATCAACAAGACCGGATGTGTGGCCATTTTCATTAACCAGCTGCGCGAAAAGGTGGGGGTCATGTACGGCAACCCGGAGACCACCCCCGGCGGACGCGCCCTGAAGTTCTATTCCTCCGTCCGTCTGGATGTGCGCAAGGGGGAAACCCTGAAGAACGGGTCAGAAGTCATCGGCGCCCGTACCAAGGTAAAAGTGGTCAAGAACAAGGTGGCCCCGCCCTTCCGCACCGCCGAGTTCGACATTCTCTTCGGAGAGGGCATCAGCAGGGAAGGCACGCTGCTGGACATGGCCGTGGAAATGGACATCATCCACAAGAGTGGTGCCTGGTTCTCCTATGAGGGTGAGCGCATCGGCCAGGGCCGGGACAATGTCCGGATCTTCCTGAAGGAGCATCCCGACGTGTTCGCCGCAGTGGAAACCCAGGTCCGTGAGAAGCTCTTCTCCGAACCCGCCGGCGTTACCGCCCCTTCACCCTCCGGTGAAGTGCCGGAGGAGGAACAGGAAGATGATCTTCTGGACATGCTGGAGGATCTGGAGGAAGACACCTGACATTCGGAGAGGCAGAGCAATCTGCCTCTCTTCCTGTGTTTACCGGAAGGGGAGGGAAACCTGTGCATTTTGCCCTGATTGGCGAAAAACTGGGCCACAGCCTGTCTGTACCCGTCCATATGGCCATTTTCCGCCTTCTTGGCCTTCGGGACACCTATGAACTGGTGGAAATCCCCCGACCTCTTTTCCGCGAAAAATGCACTTCCCTTCTGAGGGAACTGGACGGGCTGAATGTCACTATTCCCTACAAGAAGGAAATCATTCCCCTGCTCTCTGATCTGGACGGCCCGGCCAGGGATACCATGGCCGTCAATACGGTCTTTCAGGGACGGGGCACAAACACGGACGTGACAGGATTCATGACAATGCTCCGCAGTGCCGGCATGGATGTGGAGAACCAGCCCTGCTTTGTTCTTGGGACCGGCGGGGCTGCCCGGGCCGCGGCCTGCGCGCTGCGGAAAATGCGCGCTGCCTCCGTGACCCTGGTATCCCGCCATCCTCTTCCCGGCCAGACCGGATACCCGCAGCTCCCGGTCTGCCTGCGCGGCTTTCTCATCAACGCGACACCCTCCGGCATGGCCCCGGATACGGAAGGCTGCCCGATCCCGGCACCGGACCTTTCCCTTTGTCTGTCCCGTGTTCAGGGCGTGGTGGACCTGATTTACAATCCCCCGGAAACCGTGCTCCTCCGGTCCGCCCGTCTGAGGGGTATACCCTGCTGCAACGGGCTGACCATGCTCATCGCCCAGGCGGTGGCTGCCCAGGAAATCTGGCAGGGCCGCTCCCTGGATCCCGGCATCATCCCGGCTGTTTTCCGGGCACTGAACCTTCCGTGAAAGGCGGTGGACCCTTGAAAAGAATTCTGATTCTCAACGGACCCAATATCAATCTCACCGGCATCCGGGAGCCCGAAATCTACGGGACAAAAACCTATGCGGAACTCATGGAGGACATCCGGGACTTTGGAAAAAGCAGGGGCTGCAGTCTGACCTTCCTCCAGAGCAACTCCGAGGGATCCCTCATTGACGCCATTCAGATGGCCTGGAAGGAAAACATGGACGGCATTGTCTTCAATCCGGGAGGCTATGCTCACACCTCCGTAGCCCTGAGGGACGCGATTTCCAGCGTTCCTCTGCCTACGGTGGAGGTGCATATGACCAATATTGACAACCGGGAATCCTTCCGCCGGACCTCTCTGACCGCCGGGGCGTGCCTCGGCACCATTGCCGGCTTCGGTTTCCGTTCCTATCTCCTGGCGATTGAAGCACTTCTCGGGCAGAGCAGTCAGACGAATGCCGGCCTCTGAATCCCGGAAGGAAATGGAAAGGGGAACCTCTGCCTTTTTCAGAACGGTGGTCAAAGGATGCCTGAACCGCACACGGTCCTTTCCTCGGAACGCGGAAACCACGCACAAGGAGCATATTCAGACCACTTCAGATCCGGGATCACACTGGATGCTGTGAGCACGGCTTTTCTCCTGTGCTTTCCGGGCTTTTCGCTACGGTGGTTTGTCCGGAGAAGAAAACCCGCCTGATGACGCGCTATCCTGTCCGGATGCGTCAGGCGGGCTTTTTTTCTGTTTTCAGTTTTCTCCCTGCTGACCGGTCTCATTCCCTGCTTTCCGAATTGATTTTTAAAGTCCCGGGCGAAAACGGTCAAAGCCTTCCGCGCATTACGGACAGAAAATCCATTCCGCTTCCTGTTTCCAATATTCAGGAAAGATTTCCCTTCCCGGGCTTTCTCCTGGTGTCCCATGCCCGGAATCCTTTTTCCAGAAGCCTGGAACATGGTTTCTCCACCAGGTAGGTCATCAGGGCGGCCAGTGCCAGGCTGATGCCGATGCTCAGCCAGGTGTAGCGTATCTGCCACGCGCTGTCTCCCGCCTGATTCGGCAGATCATAGGCGGAATGGGGGATGCCCAGGCGTTTCAGGTGTACGGCCACACTCTGATGCAGAAGATAGAAGTTCATGGAAATCCCGGACAGAAAACGCATCACGGGATTTCCGAAAAGAAAGCGTACCGGCCGGATGGAAAAGGGGAGAGCGATGAGAATCATCCCCAGGATCAGCCCCCACAGAGGACGTCGGATCATCTGTCCGGACTGAATGGCGGGGTAATCCGGGGACACGGCCTGAGCGCGCAGGAGCAGGACCGCCAGGAAAAAACCCAGGATGATCAGACCCGTAGCGGCCCATGGCATGCCCTTCCAGGCTCCCTTTTCCCGGATCCGCTTCCGAAGGCGGACATAGGCCAGGGCCAGGGCCATGCCCAGGGCATATATGTCCAGAAAGGAGGGGAGCTGATTGACCACCATGGAATAATCCTGCATGACGAACAGACAGGTTCCGCGGAAGTAGGCAGCCAGAGCTGCCATGCCGAAAAAGACGGCACCGGGTTTTCGCACGGCCAGCCGGGCCAGGAACGGGAACAGAGCATACATCTGCATCTCCACCGCAATGGTCCATGCCGCGCCTCCCAGCTGTGTTCCGAGATAGGTGCGGCTGTCCCAGTTGAAAATCATCAGAACATGCATGAACAGATCGTACCCCAGCTCCCGGCGGGAGCTGTACAGCCTGTAGGGCAGGACGATGACAAAGAGATGCAGAAGGACGGTGAGAAGATAACTGGGTACAATCCTCCGGTAACGCCGCTTGTAGAAGGACAGGGTGTCCGGAAGTCCTTCCTGTTCCGCATGGGCCCTGGCATAGGGGAGAAACAGGAGGAACCCGCTGAGCAGAATGGTCCCGTCCACCCACATGTATCCGCTTCGCACCAGGTAGTCCAGAGAATAGCCGCCCAGATGCGGCGTAAGCCAGCTCTGCTGCCAGAGATGAAACCACGCCACCACCAGAATCATCAGAACCCGGAAACCGTCCATCTCCGGAATCCATCCGTCTCTTTCCCTTCTCATGACCGGAACAGCTCTTCCAGCTTCAGGGCGGTAACCACAAGATTGCTGTCACTGCAGGCAAGGTTGACCCGGATAAACCCTTCCTCTCCGAAGAAGGTTCCCGGGCTGACAATGATATTCCCGCCCTTCAGTCTGTCCACAATCTCCTTCGTGCTCAGTCCGAAGGCGCGCATGTCCAGCCACGCCAGATAGGTGGCTTCCATGGGTGTCATCCGGATACACGGAACTTTTTCCGAGAGCAGATCGTCAAACCATTCAATATTTCTCTTCAGACGCTTCTTCAGCATTGAAAGCCATTCGTCCCCGGTTTCATAGGCCGCTCTGGAGGCCGTCAGCCCGAAGATATTGCCGCTGACCACACCATTCTCTTCCATCTTTTTCCGGATCCGGGTACGCATATCCTCCCCGGGGCAGACGGCGCTGGCCATCTGCAGGCCCGCCAGATTAAAGGTCTTGCTGGCGGCACAGAGAACCATCTTCTTTTCCATGTCCAGCTTCAGGGCGGATTGGAAGACATGCGGGTGAAAAACAAAGTCCGCGTGGATTTCGTCCGACACCAGGGGAACCCCGTACCTGTCCAGGATCCGGGCAAGTCCGTTCATTTCCTCCCATGTCCAGGCGCGGCCCACCGGATTGTGCGGATTGCACAGCAGCATGAGTCTGGCGCCTTCACGGCAGAAGGTCTCGATTTTCTCCAGATCCATGGTATACCGGCCCTGGGCATCCCGGATCAGGGAGGCGTTCATCTCCCGCCGTCCGCTGAGCCTCACAGACTCCATGAAGGGGCCATACACGGGCTTCTGAAGGATCACTCCATCCCCCGGCTCCGTCAGGGCCTGAATGGCAATCTTCAGACCCGACACCACACAGGGCAGAGACAGAATGGATTCGGGGATCATATCCACCTGGTGGTGGCGTTTCCAGAAATCGCACAGGGCAAGGTTAAAAGCCTCGCTCACCTCCGTATACCCGTAGAATGGATGGGCGGCACGCATCAAAAGTGCCTCCTGCACGCCGGGCGGGGACGGAAAGTCCATATCCGCCACAAACATGGGGATCGCGTCCCTGCCGTTTTCCCGCCGGCACACGTCCCACTTGAAACTGTCCGTGCCCAGCCGGCTGATCTTCTGATCAAAATAGGTCTTATCCAGTCTCATCGCATTTCCTCTCCTGTCGGTTCCGCCGCTTCCAGGACCCAGTAACCCCCGGAACGGCCGATTTTTTCCACATGACGGAAGCAGGTTCCGAGAAAGCGGATACAGCTGTCTCCACCCTGCTGTTTCCGGATCACCAGATCCAGCCTGCCCCCTGTCTCCAGGGCAAGGGACGCGTCCCTGAGCAGTTCATAGACTTTCTGCTTTCCGGCACGGATGGGCGGATTGGTGATGATCCGGTGAAACCTGCGGCCCCGCAGGGCGGAAAATCCATCACTTTCCAGCACCTCCGCCTGAAGGGACATGGTCTCCAGGTTCTGTCTGCACAATTCCAGCGCCCTCAGATTCACGTCCACCATGGTCATCTCCGTCTGCGGCCAGGCGCCCTTCACACAGATCCCCAGAGCCCCCCATCCGCAGCCCAGGTCCAGGACAGAGCCTGACACGTCCCTGAGGCAGGAGAGCAGAAGACCCGATCCCGGATCCATCTCACCCCGGGAAAACACACCGCTGTCGGTGAGAAACCGGTATTCCCTTCCCTGATAAGTGTAATGGCATGTGCAGGGCCGGGAAACGCTTTCCGGTTCCCGGCTGAAATACTGCTGCGTCATTGTTTCCTCTCCATTCCCGCCGCCGCATACACCGCGTTTTCCTCCGTCTCCGTCAGTTCCCTGAAAGTTCCCGGGAGAAGATCCTCCGGGAGGATCAGGGGCCCGAAGGCGCTTCTGTGAAGCCTCCTGACAGGATGGCCCACCGCTTCGAACATGCGCCGGACCTGATGGAATTTGCCCTCGTGAATCGTCACCCTGGCCAGGCTGTGTTCTCCGGTTTCCAGAATCTCCAGCAGGGCGGGGGCGGCGGTGAAATCCCCCAGAAAAAGGCCTTCCCCAAACCTGCGGATCTCCTCCGCCCCGGGCGTTCCCTCCACCTCCGCCTCATAGACCTTGTCCACATGGCGGCGGGGGGAGAGAAGCCGGTGGTTCAGTTCTCCGTCACAGGTGAGCAGCAGAAGGCCCGTGGTATCCCGGTCCAGCCGGCCCACGGGCATGCAGCCCAGGGAAGCATACACCCCCGGCAGGAGATCCATGACGGTCTTTTGCTTCCGGTCCCGGGCCGCCGTGAGCACATGTTCAGGCTTGTGCAGCATGACATGCCGGATCAGCCGGGTATCCAGTCTCCGTCCCTCCAGGGTAATCTCCGGGTTCCTCCCGCATTCCGTTTCCGGCCGTGTCATGACATGCCCCTGAAGGCATACCTGACCCCGCCGGATCCTGTCCTGCACCTCCGTCCGGCTGCCCTCGCCCAGAGCGACAAGATATCGGTCCAGTCTCATGATTCCCTGCCTTCCCACAGATCATGCACACAGCAGGCGCTGAGGAGGGAACGGAAGGGCTGAAAGGGCAGATACAGCACCAGGAAGGCGGCAAGAGCCAGATAAATGCTCTGGTCCGGTGCGGGCAGACGCAGCCCTTCCGTGGCCATATTGTTCACAGCCCCCATGATGGCCCTGGCATAGCGGAAGGCAGAGAAGCCCACTGCGCCCAGGAAGGGAATCAGCAGCAGAATCCCGCACCACCAGACCTTCAGGACCCGGCTCCGGTACCCCTTCAGAAATCGTTTTTCCCCCAGTTCCTGTTCGTGCCTTCTTCCCGAATGGAAGGAAATGCCCAGCACCAGGGGAATCAGGGTGAGGGCGTAGAAAAAGAGAAACCAGGCCGTGCCCCGCATCACGTCCCCGCCTCCCAGGTTCTGAAGGGCAGTCATCACGGAAAACACATCCGTCTGTCCCACAATGGCCTTTCCGTAAATCACCCGGAGAATCCAGGCTGTGGATCCGATAAAGGGGAGCGCCCACAGGAAAAGGCATGCACCGGTCCTGGCACTTTCCAGAAAATGCCTCCCCCAGTACCGGAAGCTCACCAGAGATGCGGAGAACAGGGGACCGCCCCGGATCATGCGCTGCATGGCCCCGGCGCTGTTTCTGCGCAGCTGGGGAATCAGCGTGAGGTAGAACAACGCCGAAAGACAGGCCAGGATCTTCAGTTTTCCGCTGAGCAGGAACAGCAGGGGAGACAAAGCCAGCAGACGGATCATGATCTGCAGCAGCATGGTGTCCAGCAGTTCTCCGCCCCTGCCGCGGCATACGCTCCTCGTCTGATTCCAGATCTTTTTCACCACGTTCTTCCAACCCCTTTCAGGTCTGATTCAGCCGGAGTCTTTTTCCCCGCACCAGGAAATAGCACAGGAGATGAATGGCAAAGGTGAGAATCCACGAAACCGGATAGGAAATATACAGAACCGTCAGCGTGTGATACTGCGGCCATGAAAAGATGGTCAGAATCCAGATCACCCGGAAAAGACATGCGCCGGTAAGGCTCACAATCATGGGCATGACCGAATACCCGATGCCCCGCAGCTGTCCCACCATCACGTCCATGAGCCCGCAGGTAAAGTAGGTGGGCAGAATGATCTGCATCCTTTTCAGACCATAGGCGATCACTTCCGGGTCCGCGTTGTAGATGGACAGAAGCGGCGCACCAAAGGCAAAGACCAGCATGCCCAGGGACAGGCCCACAAGGGCAACGGTGCCCAGACAGGTCCACATGACCCGCTCCACCCGCTGGTATTGCTTCGCCCCGTAGTTCTGGCTCGCAAAGGTCACCGCTGCCTGGTGGATGCTGTTCATGGATGTGTAGACAAACCCCTCCAGATTGCTGGCCGCCGCGTTGCCCGCCATGGCCACGGACTGGAAGGAATTGACGGAAGCCTGAATCATGACATTGGAGATGGAAAACAGCGTTCCCTGCACACCGGCGGGAAGGCCCACCCGGGCAATCTCCTTCAGGCTCTCCCGGTGGATCCTGAGCCTGCGCACGTTCAGATGAATGCTGCTGTCGGAATGGATCAGGCAGAGAATCACCAGAACGCAGCTGATCAGCTGGCTGGCCACCGTGGCGATGGCCACCCCCGCCACATCCATGCGGAACACAATCACCAGCAGAAGATTCAGCAGTACATTCACCACACCGGCGATGGACAGGTAGTACAGAGGTCTCCGGGTATCCCCCACGGCCCGCAGAATGGCGGAGCCGAAATTGTAGAGCATGTTCACCGGCATGCCCAGGAAATAAATGCGCACATACAGGGCAGCGCTGTCAATGACATCCGGCGGGCTGTCCATGAGCTGCAGAAGGGGTTTGGCCATGAGAAAGCCGAAAACACCCACCGCGATGCCCGCCACCAGGCCCAGGGTCACCGCGGTATGCACTCCCTCCTGCACCCTTTCCTGGTTTCCCGCGCCGAAATGCCGCGCCACCATGACGCTGGCTCCCACGCTCAGGCCCAGAAAGACATTCACGATCAGGTTGATGAGGGAGGCCGTGGAACCCACCGCTGCCAGGGCCGTGGCTCCGGCGAACTGCCCCACCACCACAATATCCGCCGCGTTGTACAGAAGCTGCAGAATGCCCGTGAGCATCAGAGGTCCGGAGAAAACCAGGATTTCCTTGAGCAGAGGCCCCTGGGTCATGTCCATTTCATAGCGTCTGTTCTTTTTCATGGCTTGAAGGCTCCGTGCTTATTCTTTCATTTTCCGGGTCAGTTCGAGACTGGTAACGGTCTGAGGATTGAACATGCGCCCCCACATCCATCCGTAGATGCTGCTCTTTCCCAGCCCGGGGCTGATGTACTGCCGGATGCCCCCGGGATATCCCATGCCCTGAATCCGCACATCCTCCGGGAACCATCCCATGTCCGGCACGTACAGGGCGCCTCCCCAGGGCAACCGCCAGGCGCCTCCGGTATAGTGTCCCGCCAGGACCAGTGAAATCCGGCGCATGGACAGCGCACTGTCCCTGGACTGATCCGACAGCCAGGTCCGGACATATTCCTCTGTCAGGGGAATATGGGTCAGGGCAATCTGAATATCCCCCTCCCGCATGCCGGCCACTTTTTCCCGGATTCTGCCGATTCTTTCCACCTGATAGCGGGCGTGGCGCTGCCTGGCGGCCTGCTGAGAAGACATGTCCTCCCCGCCGGATGTCTGAAGCTGTGTCCGGTAAACCCGCTCGTATCCGTCCAGATCCAGCGTGTACAGTTCCTCCGGCACGATCCAGAGCCGGGCCTGGCCGTTTATGCCCCGCTCAAAAAGGAAAGGCTCGTCCAGAATGACAATCCCGTGCTCCTGCAGGCGCACTGCCCAGTCCGAATAGGCTGAAAGGCTGGCATGAGGCGCGGCGTCCATGACCGGGGGGTCCTCATCCCCGGGAATCAGAAGCCTGGGAAGATCCGGGGGAAAAAGGTCCGCAATCTCCAGAAGCGTCTCCTCGCTCCCCCGGCCCAGCATATCCCCCGTAAAGACCACGCAGGAGTATTCCTTTCCCGAGATCAGGGACGCAATGCGCTGGGCCAGTCCCGCATCCTTCCATCCGTGCAGGTCACTGATGTGCAGAATGGAAAAGCCCTCCAGTGCCTCCGGCAGATTGGGAATGGTGATATCCCTTCTCTGATATTCCGTGTGATGGCATGAGATATAGTTGAGAAGAAAAAAGGTGGCCGCCACAAGCAGCAGCATGATCAGGAAGATCCGCAGGACCCTTCCGCCCTTTTTTTCCCGGTAAACAAAAATATATTCGGGATTCCGCCTGCCCACGCCATCACCTCCGTCTTCATTATAAAAGTTCCTTCCGGAATGCGCAAGGCGGGAGAAGCCGCGCTTCTCCCGCCCTCATCCTCAGAGCCGGGCCATGACTGCCTGCCCGAAGGCATGTCCTGTCATGCCGTTTTTTGTTCCGTCCGCGTACAGGCCCGCTTCCCGGACCTTTCTCAGGGCTTCCCGGAGACGGGCGCCCAGGGAGGCGAGCCCGATATGCTCCAGGAGCATGACCGATGCCATGAGAATGCTCTCGGGACTGGCATATTCTCCCAGTCCCTGCTCCATGAGTCTTGGAGCCGATCCGTGAATGGCCTCAAACATGGCATAGCGGTCCCCCAGATTGGCGGAGCCCGCCGTGCCCACGCCCCCCTGGATCTGGGCTGCTTCATCCGTGAGAATATCCCCGTAGAGATTGGGGGTGAGAATCACCTGGAAACCGGAGCGGACTGCGGGATTCACCAGATTGGCCGCCATGATGTCCACATAGTATTCATCCGTCTGAATGTCCGGATATTCCCCGGCCACCTCCCTGCACACCCGGGAGAACATGCCGTCGGTTTTTTTCAGGATATTGGCCTTGGTGACAAGGGTCACCCGGTGCTTCCCGGTTTTCCGGGCATACTCAAAGGCAGAGCGGGCAATGCGGCGGCATCCCGGAACGGTGATCACTCTGAAATCGAAGGCCAGTCCGTCCCCCTCCACGCCCAGACTGCCCAGGGTGTACTCACCCTCCGTGTTCTCCCGGAAAAAGGTCCAGTCAATCCCTTCCTCCATCACCTGGACCGGTCTTACATTGGCATACAGATCCAGTTCCCTGCGCAGCGTGACATTGGCGCTGGTCATCGTCCCGCCCCCGGGGGTGGTGGTGGGTCCCTTCAGGAGCACGGGACAGGAGCGGATCTGCTCCAGCACATCCCGGGGAACACTCTCCTGCCTTTCCAGACGTCTCTGAAGGGTCAGGCCCTCAATGGGCAGAAGACAGATCCTGCCCGCCTCCATCTCATCCCTGAGAAGATGACGAAGAACCGCCTCCGCCACCTGCATGATCATGGGCCCGATGCCGTCCCCGGGAATCAGCCCGATGTTCAGGGGCCGTGCGCTCCAGTCCCTGGGCTCTTCCTTCCCGATTCTCTCCGCCCTTGCCGCCTGCTCCTCAAACAGCTTCCGGAACGCTTCCGCCGCTTCCTCTGCCCGCATCGCTCACGCCTCCTTACTTTCTGGTGCTCTGCCTGATATTGTCCCAGGCGCTGCGGATATGCTCCACCATTCTCTTTTCCGATTCATCCGGATTCCGCCGGGCAATGGCTTCATAAACACCTCTGTGCTCCTTCAGGGATCTTTCGGCGCGGTTAGGCACGGTGATGCTCACCTGTCTGTACTTGATCAGCTTACGGTGCAGGGGCTCCAGGGTATAGCGGAGAATCGGACTGCCGCAGATTTCATAGAGAATGGAATGAAAACGGCTGTCCATGGCCTGCACGCCCTCATGATCCTGACGGGAGATGTGGAATTCCTGCTCGTCCAGGCACTTCCGCATGGCCTGCAGACCCTCCTCCGTGGCAAGCTCCGCCGCCTTCCGGGCCGCCAGACCCTCAATATGCATCCGGATATCATATATGTCATCGATATCCTGCATGTTCATGCCCACAACCCTCGCGCCCTTGGAGGTCACATCCAGGAGATGTTCCTCCTCAAGGCGCACCAGAGCGTCACGGATGGGGGTACGGCTTACCTTCATGTCCTCGCTCAGCCGGCTTTCCGAGAGAATCTCTCCCGGGGCATAGACTTCCGTCAGAATATCCTTTTCCAGCTTTTCAAACACCTGATCCGCGAGGGATACGACTCTGTGATCCATATACTGCCTCCTACAGCCTGCCCAGGCGGCCCTGGCTCAGTTCTTCAATCCTTTTCTCCAGTTCGTTGACACTCAGGCTGGACTGCCGGCCTCCGGCGAACTGGGCGTCAATCCATTCCTTCATGGCCACCACCAGAGGCGACTGCTTGTCCAGCATTTCCTCCGGGGCAAGCTGATAGTTCTGATTGATCCAGTAGGCGATGCCCGCCAGACCGGAATTGGGACCGATCATCACGGAAGCCGGCCGGTTCAGAAGCTTGCGGGTATTGAAGATGGAGTAGATTTCCTCATCCTTCATCAGACCGTCGGCGTGAATCCCCGCCCGGGTCATGTTGAAGGAACGCCCCACAAAGGGCGTCATGGGCGGAATGCTGTACCCGATCTCATCCCTGAAATACCGCGCGATATCCGTAATGGCCGTGGTGTCCATGCCGTCCAGGGATCCCCGCATGGCCGCGTACTCAAAACACATGGCCTCCAGGGGGATGTTTCCGGTGCGCTCTCCGATGCCCAGCAGAGAACAGTTCACCGCGCAGGCCCCGTACAGCCATGCGGTGGCCGCGTTGGTCACGGCCTTGTAGAAATCATTGTGCCCGTGCCATTCCAGATACTCGCTCTCCACATCCGAATAATGCTGCAGGCCGTAAATGATGCCCGGCACGGACCGGGGCAGAGCCACCTCCGGATAGGGCACACCGTAACCCATGGTGTCGCAGGCGCGGATTTTCACCGGAATCCCCGCGTCCCTTGACATGTTCATCAGGGCATTGACGAAGGGAACCACAAAACCGTAGAAATCCGCCCGGGTAATGTCCTCCAGGTGGCATCTGGGCATAACCCCGGACTCAAAGGCCAGGGACACGGCGTCCAGGTACATTTTCATGGCCTCGGAGCGGGTTTTCTTCATTTTCTTGAAAATGTGGTAATCCGAACAGCTCACCAGAATGCCCGTCTCCCGGATGCCCAGATCCTTCACCAGCTGAAAGTCATTCCTGTTGGCCCGGATCCACGTGGTGATCTCCGGAAACCTGAGGCCCAGATCCCGGCAGAGTTCCACCGCCTTCCGGTCCTTTTCACTGTAGACGAAGAATTCCGTCTGGCGGATGATGCCCCAGGGCCCGCCCAGACGGCTCATCAGCCTGAACAGGTCCCGGATCTGCTCGGGGGTGTAGGGATCCTGGGACTGCTGCCCGTCCCGGAAGGATGTATCTGTAATCCAGATCTCACTGGGCATCCCGATGGGCACCCGGCGGTGGTTGAACATAATCTTGGGAACGCTCTCGTAATCATAGATTTCCCGATACAGGTTCGGATCCTCCACATCCTGAAGCGGATAATGCAGATTCCGCTCCTCCAGAAGATTGGTTTTCTGTGACAGCTCAAGCATGTCATTCAGCTCCTTCCTGTGTACATGTATACAAGTATACAGTTTCTCCTGTTCCTGTAAATCCCTCCCGCCGCAAAATGCATGAAAAATACAGATCCTGATAACGCCGCATCCCGCTTTGACTTTTCCCCATCCCCATGCTATACTGCCGCCGGACACAGAGAACGGGAACGCTTTTCCATGGCTGCCTGAAGAGAGCTGCGGGCCGGTGTGACGCAGCGGGGCCGGGACTGGCCGCTCGCCCGGGAGTGTTTCCCTCCGGGGACGGAAGCAGCCGTTATCCTGCATGACAAGAGGACCGCCGGGGCGGTCAAGCAGAGTGGTACCGCGGAACATCCGTTTCGTCTTTGCACAGGCAGGGAGGAGACGGTTTTTCTTTTACGAAAGGAAAGGGGAGCAGCATGAGAACCGTATTGTATGATCCGAAACGCATTGAGCCCAAGTGGCAGAAGATCTGGGAGGAAACCCACGCCTTTGAGGCGGAAAGCAGTCACGAAAAACCGAAGTTTTACGGCCTGATCGAATTTCCCTATCCCTCGGGCCACGGACTGCACGTGGGACATCCCCGGTCCAACACCGCCATGGATATCATCGCCAGAAAGCGCCGGATGCAGGGCTACAACGTGCTGTTCCCCATCGGATGGGATGCCTTCGGCCTGCCCACGGAGAACTACGCCATCAAAAACCACGTGCATCCCGCCGTGGTCACCCGGGAAAACATTGATCACTTCCGTCAGCAGCTGAAGATGATCGGCTTTTCCTTTGATTACAGCAGGGAAGTGGACACCACGGATCCGGATTATTTCCGCTGGACCCAGTGGATTTTCCTCAAGCTCTTCGAGCACGGTCTGGTTTTCCGGGACAAGACCCTGGTGAACTACTGCCCCTTCTGCAAGGTGGTTCTGTCCAATGAGGACAGCCAGGGGGGCAAATGCGACATCTGCCACAGCGATGTCGTCCAGCTGCCCAAGGATGTCTGGTATCTGCGCATCACCGCCTATGCCGACCGTCTGCTGGAAGGTCTTCAGACGGTGGATTATCCGGAAAACATCGCCCAGCAGCAGGTCAACTGGATCGGCAGAAGCACGGGTGCCTTCGTCCGCTTCCCCCTGGAAGGCACGGAGGAGACCATTGAAATCTATACCACCCGTCCCGACACCCTTTTCGGCGTGACCTTCATGGTCATGGCCCCGGAGCATCCCCTGATTGACCGTTACGCCGGACAGATCGCCAACATGCAGGAGGTCCTGGATTACCGGGAAACCTGCGCCAAAAAGACGGAATTCGAGCGCACCCAGCTGGTCAAGGACAAGACCGGCGTCTGCCTGCAGGGTCTGCGTGCCGTCAATCCCCTCACAGGAAAACCGGTGCCCATCTATATCTCCGACTATGTCATGATGGGATACGGCACGGGAGCCATCATGGCCGTGCCCGCCCATGACCAGAGAGACTGGGAGTTTGCCCGCAAGTTCGGCATTGACATTATTGAGGTAATCAGGGGCGGGGATATTGGGAAGGAAGCCTACACCGGAGACGGCGAAATGGTGAATTCCGATTTTCTCAACGGCTGCACGAACAAAAAGGAATCCATTGAAAAAGTGCTTGCCGAAATCGAGAAGCGGGGGATCGGCCGCAGGGGCGTTCAGTACAAAATGAAGGACTGGGCCTTCAACCGCCAGCGGTACTGGGGTGAACCCATCCCGCTCATTCACTGCCCTCACTGTGGCGTCGTGCCGGTACCCTATGAGGAACTGCCCCTGCGCCTGCCGGAGGTGGAGGATTTTGAACCCGGCACGGACGGCAAGAGCCCGCTGGCCCGGATCGAGTCCTTTGTCAACTGCACCTGCCCCCGCTGCGGCCGCCCCGCTCAGCGGGAAACGGACACCATGCCTCAGTGGGCCGGTTCAAGCTGGTATTTCCTGCGCTACTGCGATCCTCACAACGCCTCGGCCTTTGCCGACCGGAAGGAACTGGATTACTGGATGCCCGTGGACTGGTACAACGGCGGCATGGAGCATGTCACCCGCCATCTTCTGTACTCCCGCTTCTGGCATCAGTTCCTGTACGACATCGGTGAGGTGGGCTGTCCGGAACCCTATGCCAAGCGCACGGCACAGGGCATGATCCTGGGTTCGGACAATGAAAAGATGTCCAAAAGCCGGGGCAATGTGGTGAATCCCGACGAGGTCATTGACGAGATCGGCGCCGACGCCTTCCGGTGCTATGAAATGTTCATGGGCGCCTTTGACCAGGCGATTCCGTGGTCCACCAACGGCGCCAGAGGCTGCCGGAAGTTCCTGGACCGGGTATGGCGCCTCCAGGATAACATGACAGAGGAATCCGGGTACTCCGAAGCTCTGTCTTCCCTGATGCACGAAACGGTGAAGAAGGTTTCCGAGGACTTCGAAAAAATGAAGTTCAACACCGCCATTGCCGCCATGATGACCCTGGTGAACGAAATGGTTGCCCGGGGATCGGTGACAAGGGGCGAACTGGAAACCCTGGTGAAAATTCTCAGCCCCGTGGCGCCGCATATCTGTGAGGAAATCTGGGAAAACCTGGGCCATAAGGAAGCGATTCATCATCAGCCCTGGCCCCAGTGGGATGAGGAAGCTCTGAAGCGGCAGGAAATCGAAATCGCCGTTCAGGTCAACGGCAAGGTCAGGGCGCGTCTCATGGTGCCCGCAGACATGAGTAAGGAGGAAGGCGAGGAAACACTGATTCTCCGGCCTGAAGTACAGAAGCTTCTGGAGAACAGAACCCTTGTGAAAAAGGTCTATGTCCCCGGCCGTCTGCTGAATCTCGTGATCCGGGGATGACATCAGGGCATTCCCTCGTTGTATCAGCAGGAGGTTCTGATGTATGGTGAAACGGTTTCTGCTTCTTCTCCTCTTGTGTCTTTCCCTGACCTTTCCCGCTCTGGCCCATGACACCCTGATGGTGGATATGCTTTCCTGCGGGGAAACCGACATGCAGGAAAACTATCTTCAGGTATCCCTGCCTCTGGACGGACCCGAAAATGTCACCCTGTGGGTGACGGATGAAAACGGCCAGCTGGTGTATCAGCGGGCCTACGGCGTGTGTGAAGGCTACTTCTGCTCCGAAAGCATCTATCTGCGTCTGAGCGGACAGTCCTGCACCTATCAGGTCTATGTGCAGGCAGGGGAGACAACCCTGCCTCTGACCGTCCACCGGGGCATGCAGAGGCTGTACGACAACCGGGCCTGCAGCACAGGCTATCCTCTGCGGTCTCTCAACGGTTCCTCTTCCTGGATGTCCGTAACTTTTCTGGATCTGAGGCAGCTGACAGGCGGGAGCATGACGGTGGACGTCCACGCCAGCAACGCCCACACCCTGGGCCAGGTTACCTTTTCCCTCCGGGACGGTTACCTTTCCGCCACCCTTCTGCCGGACCCCGCCTCGGATCTCACCCTTTCCCGCGCATCCCTGCAGGTGGCCCTGACCGCCGTGGACGTTTCCTCCCTGGGCACGAAACATTTCCACGGCCTCAGCGGCACCCTGTCCGAAGGGGTCTGGGTGGGGGACGCGCCCTACGCGGCGGTTTTCCTGTCCCTGACTGTGTCATACGCGCCTTCCCATCTGCCCGGCAGTCCCCAGGTATTCCTGCCGGGGCAGGAGGAAATCTACCGGAATATGCAGAACTACACCGAACAGGAAAGCAACGGCTGAGAATACACCCCGGAAGGGAAGGGAAGAAGCCTTGTATCTGGATGCGTTTTATTTCCCGGGGGAAGAGGCGGAATCTGATTTTCTCTTCGGCCTGAAAACAACCTATGACCAGTCCGTTTATCCTTACGGTATTCTTCCCAGGGTCGGCCTGAATGAGATTTTCTTCCGCCCGCTGACCATTCTTTATGGGGGAAACGGCAGCGGCAAAAGCACGGCGCTGAACGTGATCGCCGAAAAACTGCGTCTGGAACGAAGCAGTGCCTGGAACCATTCCCGCTTTTTCCAGGATTATGTGGACCGCTGCCGGGTCTCCCTGGAGGAAGCCGTTCCAGGCGGAAGCCGGATCATCACCAGTGATGATGTTTTCGACATGATGCTGGATATCCGCTGCATGAATGAGGGCATTGACCGGAAGCGGGAAAAGCTGGTGGAGGATTACTTTGATCTGAAACGGGAGAAGTTTCAGATCCGATCCCTTCAGGACCTGGACCACCTTCGCAGAATCAATCAGGCCCGGAGCAAAACCCTGAGCCGCTTTGTGGCCGGTGAATCCGTAAACAGCCTGAGAGAGCGGTCCAACGGTGAAAGCGCGCTGCTCTATTTCCAGAACAGGATGGAGATGGACACCCTCTGCCTGCTGGATGAGCCGGAGAACAGCCTGAGCCCGGAAAACCAGCTTCTCCTGGCGGATTTTCTGACAGAATGCGTCCGCTATGGCGGCAATCAGCTGGTCATCAGCACACATTCACCCTTTCTGCTTTCGCTCCCCGGAGCGAAGATCATCAACCTGGATGACCATTCCCGCGTGGCGGAAAGCTGGACGCACTTGAAAAACATAAGAGTTTACTTTGACTTTTTTCTCAATCACGCAGAGGAATTTCATGAATAACAACAGGGAATCCCCGGGGGGGTTCCCTGCTTTTTTCGTGATTTCTTTTTTCCCACCCGGGACCGTATGCTCCCTTTTCAGGGGTCTGTCAGGCAGCACCGGCGTCTTATGGTCCAAAATAGGACGCTCCGTCACTCTTGACACTGTCTGTTCTGGCAAATATACTTTCCGGAATAACGGATTTTTCGCTGGGGGGATCGCTGTGACATCTTATCTGTTCCAGGGAATGGAAATTCTGCCCGACAGTGTTCTGATGGAAGGCTCCAATGAGCCTGACAGTCTTGTGGTATCCGGCGGTATCTGGATGGGGCATGCCGGCTCGGCCATGCTGGACTCCGGCAGGTACGACCTTGTACCCGTCGGACGCTATGTCTGGCTGTGCCTGGAAAGCGGGAGCATGACGCTGCAGTGGAACAGCCTGTCCATTGGTTTTCTCAAGGGCGACGCCTGTGTCCTTCCGTCGGAAACCAGTTCCGCCTTCCTGGAGGTACACTCCCAGTCCGTTCTGTTCTGGATTGCCTTTGACGGACCTCTGGCTCCCTCCTTCATCCGGCAGCTGGGGGCGCTTCTGCATTCTCCCATCCGTCAGAAAGCCCTGCCCAGCCAGATCAACCTCACCCGACAGACGGTTCAGGTGATGGTGCGTCATTCAGGCACGGACAACGCCAGTTACCAGCTCCAGCAGATCATGTGGGGGATTCTGGCCAGCCGCTGGGGCCAGCCCGTGGCCATGAACGCCATGCTCAGCCATGAGATCGGCAAGGTGGTGGACGTACTGCAGGCCAGTCACTATAAGGACAATTTCTCCCTGCAGCAGATGGCGGATATTTCCAGGATTCCCATGGAAACCTTCCGCAAGCGTTTTGTCAACGAGGTGGGTATGCCTCCTCTGAGCTATGTGCTGTACTGCAAGATGGAATACGCCAAGGAACTTCTGCGCTCTGAAAACTATACCGTTCGGGAAGCCGGGTTTGCCGTGGGTATGAAAGACCCATACCATTTTTCCAAGCAGTTTAAGAATATCGTGGGCATCAGTCCGTCCACTTTCATCAAACAGGTGCGGGAGGGAAAAAAGAAACAGGTCTGAAGGAAAATGAAGGCGGTTCCGCGTTTTTGTGCGGAACCGCTTTTTCCTTAAGAAAAACCCCGTCAGGGCTCTGAGCCCCGGCGGGGTATGTGACGCAGTTCCAGTCACCGCTCGCCCGATCTCTTCGAACGATGCCGGCAAGGTCGCTGCGGGTCACGCTGAAAATCAGTCCTCGCCCAGGACGATCTTTCCGTCCTGAACAGACTCTATGGTTGCCAGGGATACCACCCGGATGCCCTCAGCCCGCAGGCGTCTGCCCCCGGCGGCAAAGGCTTTTTCCACGCAGACGGCCACACCCGCCACGTCGCACCTTGCCTGGCGCGCGATGCTGATCAGGCCCTCCACAGCCTCTCCCTCGCCCAGGAAATCATCCACGATGAGCACCCGCATTCCTTCCGGAAGGATGGAACGGATGATATGGATGGTGTTCACCTCCCGGCTGCTCACGGAAAACACCTGCGCGGAGAACATGTCCGGATCCTCTGTCAGACTGTGGCCCTTCTTCGCATAAATCAGGGGAACGTTCCCAAAGGCCTGCGCGGTTGTAAATGCAGTGGCGATTCCACTGGCCTCAATGGCCAGAATGGCATCCACCTCCTCATCCCGGAAGGCACTGTGGATTTCCCTGCCCATACGGGTCACAAGATCCACATCCACGCGATGATTGAGAAAGGTGTTCAGCTGAACAGCGTTCCCGTTGACCACAACGCTTTCCTTCAGAATCGCTTCCTTCAGCGCCTTCATCCTTCTCCACCCTCCCGTGGTTTCAAACACGAACATTCCGCCCGTATTCAGGGAGAATTATAGCTTTATATCCGAATATTTGCAAGTTCTTTCAGGTCCCGGAAGAAAAAAATACGTGTGTTCTTTGCTTTTTCGTCCTTCACATTCTCTCCGGGGCTTCCACACCGATCAGGGACAGACCTGTGCGGATCGTATCCCGGGCCGCCCGGGTCAGCATGAGCCGGGCCATGGTCACACCGCTGTTTTCATCCAGAATTCTGTGTTCATAGTAGAATTTGTTGTAGGCCTGGGCAATATCCGTCACTGCCCGGGTAATCATGGAAGGTTCATAACGGTCGGCAGCTTCCCGGATCACGTCCGGGAACCGGCTCAGAAGGAGCAGCAGAGCCTGGGCCTCATCATCGGTCAGGGCCCCGTAGTCTGCCGGTTCATTCCAGTCTGTATCCCCGGCCTTGCGCAGAACACTGCAGCACCGGGCATGGGTATACTGGACATAGGGGCCGCTCTCTCCGTCAAAGTTCAGGGCACGGTCCCAGTGGAAATCCATATCCTTGATCCGACTGTTGCTGAGATCCGCGTAAATGACCGCGCCGATCCCCACCTGCCGGGACACCTCCTCCTTGTTTTCCAGATCCGGGGTTTTCTCCTCAATGATGGACCTGGCCTTATCCACAGCCTGCTGCAGCAGATCCTCAAGGAAGACCACGTTGCCCTTGCGTGTGGCAAGCGCTTCTCCCTCATAGGACACCATGCCGAAGGACACATGGACGCAGTCCTTTGCCCAGGCATAACCCATCTTCTCCAGAACCCTGAACACCTGCCGGAAATGCAGATCCTGCTGGTAGGCCACCACATAGAGGCACTTGGCAAAGTGATAGGTTTCCTGCCGGTAGATGGCAGCAGCCAGGTCCCGGGTGGCATACAGTGTAGCCCCGTCCTTTTTCAGGATCAGACAGGGAGGCATGCCGTCCTCCTCCAGGTCCACAATGGTGGCACCCTCCGACACGGTCAGGAGATTCTTTTCCCTCAGTTCTTCAATGACCCGATCCATCTTGTCGTTGTAAAAACTTTCTCCGGCATAGCTGTCGAAGGTAACCCCCAGAAGCTCATATACCCTGGCCGTATCCCGGAGGGTCAGTTCCTTGAACCAGTTGAAGATTTCCAGAGCTTCCGCGTCGCCCTCCTCGATCCTGCGGAACCAGGCCCTGCCTTCATCCTCCAGAGCGGGATCCTTTTCCGCCTCCTCATGGAAGCGCACATACAGGCGGGTCAGTTCATTGACGCCGCCCTTTTCCACCTCTTCCCGGCTTCCCCACTTCTTATAGGCGCAGATCATCTTGCCGAACTGGGTTCCCCAGTCCCCCAGGTGATTGATACCCACCGTCTGATAGCCCAGGAAACTGTAGATGCGCTTCAGACTGTTTCCGATCATGGTGGTGCTGAGATGTCCGATGTGGAATCTCTTGGCGATATTGATGGAGGAATAGTCCAGGCAGATGGTTTTCCCCATGCCTTCCCGGGAACTGCCATATTCTTCTCCCTGAGCAAGGATCGTCTCCAGGGTCCTGCGGGCAAAATTCTCCCGGTTCAGGAAAAAGTTGACATACCCGCTGACAGCCTTTGCTTCCGCCAGGTCAAAATGATTCCAGTCCCCGGACAGTGCTTCGGCAATCATGGGAGGGGCCATCCTCAGCGCCCTGGACAGGCGGAAGCAGGGAAAGGCATAGTCACCCAGCGTGCTGTTCGGGGGTACCTCCAGGAAACCCCGGATCTCATCCTTTCCGGGCAGGCCTTCCCGGTCAGGCCAAAGTCTGTGCATGCTTTCCTCAATCCGAACCGAAAGCTGCGTCATCATATCCATTGCCTTTCCACACTCCTTCCGAGACAATGGGGGGATTATATCATTCTCTCTCTTCACGTACAACCGTTACAGAATCCCCGCGTATACGGCCAGATACTCTTCCAGGCACAGTCCCCCGTCCCGCATAATCCTCGCGTGCTCTGTGCCCACATACCGATAATGCCAGGCTTCCGCCAGGAATCCGGTGATTTTTTCCTTATCCTCGGCATAACGGAGTATGAACCCGTAGTCCCAGCAGTTTTTTTTCAGCCACGCCGCCTGTTTTGTGCCGGCAAAACTTTTCCCCGGGACCGTGATGTCAAAGCATGTACCGAGATGATGCTCGGAACTGCCCGGGTCCGCCACGGTTTTCCGGGTCGCACTGGTGGCCTGCTTCCGGCTCATGTTGTTGGATTTCATATAACTGCTGACTTTGTTGTCAAACAGATTCTGCTGCTCCTTAAGGGTGCGGTAGGCCGCGCTGACCTGCCAGTCCCCGATGCCTTCCTCCCTGGCCGCGCTCAGCATGACCAGGAGGGCGTCCACGGCCTCCCGCTCTGCCCTGGTGTTCCTGTACTTGATCTTCACCAGATCCGGGTCACACACGTCATTCATGACCACCAGGTCATAGGGCTCATAGTCATCCGGCAGAAGATGCGTTCTGTTCACCAGAAGAGGATACCCGTTCCCTGTCACATACATTTTCCGGGCTGTTTCCCGGGTTTCCTCACTCATCACCACGGCGCCGGAATCCGTTGGCACGGGGGTAGGGGAGGGCAGCATGGTGGGTACAGGCGTCGCTGACCAGGGAATCGCTCCCTCGCTGTAAAGACACTCGTGCGTCCGGGCCCCGGCAATCCCGTCAACGCTCAATCCGTTCCTCGACTGGAATTCCCGCAGGGCACTTTCCGTCTTCGGGCCGAAGCTGCCGTCGCATTCGTCCTGAAAGTAACCCAGTTCCGTAAGCTTTTCCTGCAGGCGCAGAACCGCCAGGCCCACAGAACCGTTTTTCAGAACCGGCACATCCGTGGGAGCGGAGGGGTCACGGGTTACAGACAGGACATTTCCATACACGGGACGGGGTGTGGGTGTCGCTTTACGTTCCACTTCCAGTTCTCCGTGCACTCTGAAATAATCTGTTCCAAGCCACACAAGAAGCCCGCAGAGCAGTATGGGAATCAGGATAAATACCGTTTTCCGGATTCTGTTCATTTCACAGCCCGCCATATTGCGTGCAATATGTTCATGCGGCTCCTCCTCTCTCTTCCTTTCCGGGGTTCATTCATTCCTCCAGGCCGAGGCAGGCGTTGCGGACCTTTCTCAGCGCCGGTCCCGTACCTGTATCCTTTGTGTTCTGGAAAAACAGGATGGTCATTTCACGATGGGGAAGATTGGCAAAATAGGTGCCCAGCCAGCCATCCCAGCCATATTCTCCCATTTCCGAAAACAGAAGCGCCTTTCCGGGACATGTACAGATCCGCATCAGTTTACCGTAACTGTATCCGGCCAGGTTCTCCCATCCCTCCGGTTCTGTCTGGGGACTGGTCATGAAATCCACAGCCGCCCGGGAGAGTATCCGCCTTCCCCGGTACACGCCCCGGTTCATCAGCATTTCCGCAAAAGCCGCATAGTCATCCACCGTGGAATAGAGCCCGGCGCCTCCGGACTCAAAAGCCGGGGAAGATGTATGATCCCGCACGCACAGATGGCGCACCTTATACGGCCTCACGCCTTCCCCCGTACGCTGGTAGCAGTGCACAAGACGGTTCTGTTTTTCTTCCGGCACAAAGAAGGCAGTGTCTTTCATCCCCAGGGGATCAAAGAATTCTTCCTTCAGAAACTGTCCCAGCTTCTTCCCGCTCACAATCTCCACAATGGCGCCCAGCACATCCGCGCTGACACCATAGCGGAAAGACTGTCCCGGATGAAAAGCCAGGCCTCTTTGTCCCATGGCGTTAACAAAGTCCACGGTGCACATGCCCCCGCCTTCGTCCATTGCCCGTTCATTTTCTTCAAACAGTTCCGCCATTTCCCGGCCTGCTTCGTCCTCCCTGGGATAAACCAGGCCGGACATCATGCCCAGGAGATCCATAACCCGGCAGTTTCTCTTCACCGGCACCTTTTCACCGCCGACCCAGACCTTCTGATTTACAAACCCGCCGAGAAATGTTCTGACCTCCTCAAAAGCGTCCAGTTCTCCCCGGTCAATCAGGAGAGCAACCGCCGCGCTGATCACAGGCTTGGTCTGACTGTACAGACGAAAAATATGATCCCTGCGGATCCTTTCCTGTGTCTCCATGCAGGCGTAGCCAGATGTGACAAACAGTTTTTCCTCTCCGCTCTGTTTCACCAGCAGACTGCATCCCGCCAGCTCCCCGCTTTCCACGGCCTGTCGGCAGATTTTCCCGATTCGCTCATTTTCCACAGCTTCCGCCTCCTCTCTTTCCTTCGCAGGCATTGTACTCTTGCCCGTCAGAAATAGCAAATCACCTGTCTTTCCGAATTGACTTTCACCTGAATATGGGCTAGACTTTCCCTCGGACTACATAGTTCAGAAAGGATCTTATTTATGAAAACATATGGTGCGCTGGAAGCCGGCGGAACAAAAATGGTCATGAGCATACTGGATGATTCCGGAAAAATCTGCGAGCGGGAAGTCATTCCCACCCGTACCCCGGATGAAACCATCCCCGACATGATTCGTTTTTTCTCAGAACGCAGCATTCATTCCCTGGGCATCGGATGCTTCGGTCCTCTGGACCTGAATCCTTCCTCCGAAAACTTCGGCATGATTACCCGGACGCCGAAGCTGGCCTGGCGGAATACTCCGATCCTCAGGATTTTTCAGGACAGTCTGCAGATTCCCGTAGGCCTGGACACGGATGTGAACGCCGCCGCTCTGGCTGAAAGTGTTCTGGGGGCCGCCCGGGGGCTTTCCAGCTGTCTTTATGTAACCGTGGGCACCGGGGTGGGGGGCGGACTCATCATTCACCATCAGCCGGTCCATGGTCTGGTGCATCCTGAACTGGGACACCAGCTCATCCTTCCTGAGAAGGACGATCCCTGCCCTGAAGGATTCTGCCCCTCTCACCGATCCTGCCTGGAAGGACTGGCCAGCGGCCCGGCCATGGAGAAGAGATGGCATGTGTCCGCCAGGGACCTGCCCCATGATCACCCGGGCTGGCGCATGGAAGTGAGCTATCTGGCCCAGATGTGTCACAATGCCATCATGTCCTTCTCTCCCGAAAAAATCATTCTGGGAGGAGGCGTCATGCAGCAGACCTTTCTGTATCCCCTGATCCGGAAGAAGACTCTGGAACTTCTGGGTGGTTATGTCGCGAGTCCGTGTGTGGATGAAGGTCTTGAAAACTACATTGTGCCCCCGGGACTGGATATCCACAGTGGCGTCATGGGTTCCTATCTGCTGGCCAGAAGGGCCTGTGAAAAATCTGACTGATGGGTGGATACTGTTATGCCGAATTTTACACTGCAAGATGATGTGTTTGAAAAAGCTGCCCGGCTTTTTCCCACGCCTTTTCATCTTTATTCCGAAGAAGGCATCCGCACCCGGCTCAGAAATCTGAAAGCCGCTTTTTCCTGGTGCGATGACTTTGAGGAATACTTTGCCGTCAAGGCCCTTCCGAATCCCTCCATTCTGCGGGTGATTCAGGAAGAGGGGTGCGGTCTGGACTGCTCAAGCATGACGGAACTCATGCTGGCCAAAGCCCTGGGATTTTCCGGACATCACATCATGTTTTCCGCCAATGCCATGCCGGACGATGAACTGACCTGCGCAAGAAGCCTGGGAGCCCAGGTCAATCTGGATGATATTTCCCATATTGAGATTCTCCGGACCCATGGCGGTATTCCTGAATGTATCTGCTGTCGTTACAATCCGGGCGGAGAGTTTTCCATCGGAAACTTCGTCATGGGCAATCCCGGAGATGCCAAGTTCGGATTTACGGAATCTCAGCTGGAAGAAGGGCTGATGCAGCTGAAGGCGCTGGGATCCACCTCCTTCGGCCTTCATTCCTTCCTCTCTTCCAATACCATTGATTCATCCTATTATCCTCTTCTGGCGGACATCCTTCTGAATCTGGGCATCCGGCTTTCACGGAAAACGGGGCTGGCTTTCGCTTTCATCAATCTTTCCGGAGGTATCGGCATTCCCTATCAACCCGAACAGGAAGCACCGGATATCTTTCAGATCGGCAGGGAAGTACGCGAAATATACAGGAAGCATTTTCCTGTCGGCGGTCCTTCCATCAAAACAGAGCTTGGACGCTGGGTCACGGGTCCGGAGGGATGGCTGGTCACCCATGCCACGCACCATAAGGAAATCTACAAACACTATATCGGCGTGGATGCCTGTGCGGCCAATCTGATGAGGCCGGCCATGTACGGCGCCTATCATCACATTACGGTCTGTGGTAAAAGAAATCTGCCCCTGGATCATATCTATGATGTCACGGGCAGTCTGTGTGAAAACAATGACAAATTCGCCATTGACCGGCCTCTTCCTGAAATCAGGGATGGGGATCTCCTGATCATCCATGACACCGGCGCCCACGGCTTTTCCATGGGTTACAACTACAACGGACGGCTGAGAAGCGCGGAAATACTGTATACCTGCGACCATGATTTCAGACTGATCCGGCGCGCTGAAACGCCGAAAGATTATTTTGCGACACTGGATATGGATCCCTGTTATGCACGTCTTCTGGAGTAGGAATCTGTAGGGAAAGGGGGAGGAATGGCTGTGTTTCTCACGCACATGGCGCTGGATCTGACCATGAAAGAAACTCATTCCTTTCTTCTTTCTCCCACACTTCAGCACCGCCTGATCCTGGATTCCTTTCCCGGTGAAAAACTGCATATCCTGTGGCGCATTGATTCCATCAGCGGACGCATCTGGCTGGTGATTCTCAGTCCGATTCGTCCGACACTGGACGCGCTTCATCAGATGTGCGGCTTTCAGGGCGTTTTCCCGTCATGGCATATTCTGGATTACGATACGGTTCTCTATGACGCGATTCAGGACAGCGTTCATCCTTTCATTCTCTGCGCATCTCCCTCCGGAGAAGTCAGAAAACCGGACTCTCTGTATCCGGATCCCCGCATGCTGTTTCACTGGCTGAAGCAGCACGCACCGGACTGCGGGTTTGAAATTGTGTCCCTGGACAGCATTACCGGAAGATGGGTCCATGTGGAATCTCACTATCTTCTTTACGGAAGATGGGAGGGAAAACTCCGTATCATCGATGAGGAGCAGTTCAGCCAGTGCACCTCCGACGGAATCGGTCCGTGCAGGGACCTGGGAGCCGGACTGATCACCATTGACTGACCAGGATCTGCTGAACGCCCAAAGCATCTAGCCCGCTCACGGAATTCTGACCGGGTCCCGTGATATCGCCGGTTCCCCGAAATAAAATAGAGCGCGGTCCATCTTTCCAGACCGCGCATTTTTTATTTCAGCATGGAAGGTTCCCAGGATTCAAAGGGCTTCAGTTCCATAAGCTCAGCGACCGTGGCTGCGATGTTTGCCAGGCCGAAGGACCCTTCTTTCAGTTCATGCTTCTTCTCCGGATCGTAAACGATGAAGGGAACCGGATTCAGGCTGTGAGCCGTACGCACCTGTACTTTGCCCTTCTTGTTCTTCTCCAGCATCTGATCGGAATTTCCATGATCCGCTGTCACAAGGAGAATGCAGTTCTTTTCCTCACAGACCTTGAGAATCCGGGCAAGCTGCAGATCAACGCTCTCCACGGCAATCTCGGTAGCCAGAAGGTTGCCGGTATGTCCCACCATGTCGCCATTGGGGAAATTACAGCGGATGAATCCATACTTTCCACTGTCAATTGCCTGAATCACCGCGTCCGCGATTTCGGTGGCCTTCATCCACGGACATTCATCAAAGGACCGGACATCGGAAGGAATTTCAAAGTAGTCTTCAAGTTCCTCAGAGAACTTTTCGGACCGGTTTCCATTCCAGAAATAAGTGACATGACCATACTTCTGCGTCTCGGAGCAGGCATACTCACGGATTCCGTTCTCCACCAGCAGCTCTGTCAGGGTATTGCGGATCTGAGGAGGATTCACCAGATAACGGTGAGGAATTTTCAGATCTCCGTCATATTCAAGCATGCCCGCGTACAGAACGTCCGGCACAGCACCCCGGTCAAAATGAGCAAAGGAGGCGTCTCCGTCAAAGGCCATGGAAATCTCCTGGGCCCTGTCGCCGCGGAAATTGTAGAGAATGACGCTGTCTCCGTCCTGGATGGTTCCCACAGGTTTTCCGCCCTCCGCGATGACAAAGGCGGGAAGATCCTGATCCACCACTTCCAGTTCCTTCCGATAGGTTTCAATGGCCTCGGCAGCTGTGGCAAACTGTCTTCCCTCACCATGAACATGTACATCCCAGCCTTCCCTGACCATCTGCCAGTTTGCCTGGTATCTGTCCATGGTGATCTTCATGCGTCCGCCGCCGCTGGCAATCCTGCCGTCAAAGGAATCATCGTTCAGGGAAGCAAGCGTATCTTCCAGCTGCTTCACATACTCAAGCGCGGAAGTCGCGGGTACATCCCGCCCGTCCAGAAGGATATGACACCTTACCCGGCTGATTCCTTCCTTCTTGGCTTCCTTCAGCATGGCGATCAGATGACTGATATTGGAATGCACGTTGCCGTCGGAAAGGAGTCCCAGAAAATGAAGGGTGCTGTGGTTTCCCTTTACCCTTTCGATAATCTGCTTCCACGTTTCGGACTCATAGATTTTTCCGCTCTCAATGGATTCATTCACCAGCTTGGCACCCTGAGAATAGATCTGTCCACAGCCGATGGCATTATGACCCACCTCACTGTTTCCCATATCGTCATCAGAAGGCAGGCCCACAGCAGTTCCGTGAGCTTTGATGGTCATCCACGGATGATTTTCCTTCAGACTGTCCAGGGTAGGGGTTGTGGCTTTTTTTACCATGTTGCCAAGTTCTTCAGGCGTTTCACCCACACCATCCATGACGACCAGTACAACCGGTTTTTTCATACTTACTTGTTACCTCCTCACTGGATCATGAACCCTCTTGAATTCATTCTCAGGCGATATCTTAATTCTTCCCCCTTCCATTGTCAACGAAATCTCAGACCGGCGGATTCTCCCGTTTCTGTATGGACAGACTGTGGTATAATGATGGGGATTGACTTATGGGAGGCCTGTATGCGTCTTAAGAAGATTGACCTGTACGGATTCAAATCCTTCGCTCAGAAAACAGAAATCGTTTTCGGAGAGGGAATCACCGGCATTGTCGGTCCGAACGGATCAGGCAAAAGCAACATCGGTGATGCTGTCCGGTGGGTCCTGGGGGAACAGAGCGCAAAAATGCTCCGCGGCACCAATATGGCCGATGTGATTTTCAACGGCACCCAGAAAAAGAAACCGCTGAATTACTGTGAAGTCTCCCTTGCTTTTGATAACAGCGATCATACGCTTTCTTCCGATTACTCAGACATACAGATTACCCGACGGGTTTTCAGAAATGGTGAAAGTGAGTATTATATCAATCAGTCATCGTGCCGTCTGAAGGACGTCATTGATCTTTTCCGGGATACAGGCATCGGAAAAGAAGGTTATTCCATCATCGGGCAGGGGCGTATTGATGAAATCCTCTCCCGGAAAAGCGAAGACCGCCGCATGATCTTTGAAGAAGCGGCCGGTATTGTCAAGTTCAAGTCCAGGAAGGAAGAAGCCGACCGAAAACTGGAGAAAACAATCCAGAATGAGGAACGGATCACAGATATCATTGATGAGCTTGCTCGCCAGCTCGAACCTCTGGAGGAACAGTCCAGGGCAGCCCGCCAGTTCCTGGAATGGTCGGAAGAGCTGAAAAAACTGGAGCTGAATCTCTTCCTGATCCGTTCAGACCGGATGAAGCAGAAAATCAAAAAGCTGAAGGAAGATATCGATAATCTTACGCAGGTCATTTCTGACTATGACTCACTTCTTCAGGAGAAAAACGAAAAACGGGATGAAAGCCAGAAAAAAATCGAACTGCTTACGGATGAAATTGACAGAAAAAAAGACCAGCTCCTGAAACTTTCCACAGTCTTTCATGAGTATGAAAGCGAAAACCGGAACATACAGACCCAGATTGACACCCGGGAAGAAAACAGACAGCAGCTTCTGTCCGACATCTCAGCGTACGAAGAACGCATCCGGAAACTGGCTGAACATCAGCGCCTCCAGGATGAATCCGCCCTGGAAATCAAAAAAACTCTGGAGGATGAAAACCAGCAGCTTCTGTCTCTCCAGTCCAGACTGAACGAAACGACAGTCAGAGAACAGGAATGTTCTGACCGGCTGGAAAAACACAAAGACAGAATCCTGGATGCTATCAACCGGCGGTCTGTATTCCAGAATGACCGTACCCGACTGGAAACGCTTCTCTCACAGATTGTCAGCCGCAGAGAAGAGATGGATCGCCTTCGGAATCAGCAGGCTGAAAAAAAGGAGCATTCAGAATCAATCCTGATGGAAGCTTCCGAAAAACTGAAAACGGAAGTTCAGGCTCTGGAATCCATACAGGCTGAACAGACAAGGATCCAGGGAGAACTGGATCAGTACACTTTCCTCGTTTCGGACACCTATGGAAAAATGGATACGCTGACATCCAGAATCCAGGCAACCAGAAGCCAGTATCAGCTACTGGTTGAAATGAGTCAGGAACTGGACGGATATCAGCAATCCGTAAAAAAAGCCATACGATACTCGAAAGATCAGTCCATTCAGGGTGTTCACGGCGTTCTCGCCCAGCTCCTTTCAGTACCGGAACAGTATGAAACAGCCATCGACATGGCCCTGGGAGGCGCTCTTCAGAATATTGTGACGGACAACGAGCACACGGCTAAAACGCTGATCGATTATCTTCGCAGCCACCAGCTTGGCAGAGCCACCTTTCT
Source organism: uncultured Eubacteriales bacterium (assembly GCA_902774025.1). Lineage (GTDB taxonomy): Bacteria > Bacillota > Clostridia > Christensenellales > Aristaeellaceae > UBA2943. The sequence continues at coordinate 5,149 of CACYGY010000004.1, read as the reverse complement.
TCCCATATCCTCGATTCACTCAAAACATCTTTCTCAGGAGGAAAGACTGGTTCTTCAGATGCCCGGGTGCATTGGAATTGCTTCGGACCTGATCCATTACCAGCCTGCCTATCGGTCCATCGTGGAGAATCTTCTTGGTCGGACAGTGATTGCCGACGAACTGGAACACGGAATTTCAATCATGCGCGCCGGAAACCAGTCTTTCCGTCTGGTTACGCTGAAGGGAGATGTTATGCATTCCGGCGGATCCATGACAGGCGGTTCCGTACATTCCCGGTATAACAGTCTTCTCGGAAAGGAAAGAGAAATCAAGAATCTGAAGGCACTGCTGGATCAACTGGATATTGAATATGAAAAGACCCGTAATCTGCTGGAAGACTATCAGAACAAAAAAGCAGGTGCCAGGAGTTCTCTTTCAGATGTAACAGAACAGTTTCATCAACAGGAAATATCCGTTGCAAGAGAGAATGAACGTCTTGAATCCCTGAAGGCGGATATGAAGGATCTGAACGACAGAATTCTTGAAACGGAAGAGGCCATTGCACAGCTTGACGAATCACTTTCCTCCATCCAGCAGCAGATGCACGAAACCTCAATTCCCGGGGATGATGCTGATTTTGATCAGGAGGAAATGGATCAGAAAACCCGTGAGTATCAGGATCAACTGGCCGTAATCCGAAACGATGTTCAGTCTCTGACAAATCAGATTACAGAAAAGAAACTGCTTCTTTCTGATCTGGATCATCAGATGGAAACCCTTCACAGAGAGAAAACCAGAAATGAGCAGGACTGTTCTTCTCTTCTGAAAGAAAATGAAAACAGAAGGGAGAAAATTCAACAGTTTCTCCTTCTCACACAGCAGAATCAGGAACAGCTTCTTGAACTGAAAAGACTTTCGGATGAAAAACAGAAGGAAATGTCCCTCCTGGAAGATTCGATTCTGAATCTTGAGAATGACAGACATGATCACCAGTCCACTCTGAAGTTATATCTGGAAGACATCGACCGTATGCATGTCTCACTCAATCAGGATCAGGAAAGAAAACATCGTCTTGAAATCCAGTATTCAAAACAGGAAAATGATTTGAAATATCTGGAAGAAAGAATATGGAATACTTATGAACTGACCTATGGTGGAGCCGAAGAATTCCGTACCCCTGAAAGCATCAATGAGGCAAAAGCAGACAGCAGAGTCAGGGAACTGAATTCCAATATTCGAAATCTTGGCCCGGTAAATGTGAATGCCATGGAAGAATACGCTGCTACCAAGGAAAGATTTACCACACTCACAGAACAGAAGAATGATCTGACAAAAGCTGAGCAGGATTTGAAAGAACTGATTGAGCAGCTTCTCGAACAAATGAAAAAAACCTTTGAAGTCAATTTCGAGATCATGAAGAAATATTTCACTGAAACTTTCGTAAGACTCTTTGGCGGAGGTCATGCTGAACTTCTTCTGACAGATCCCTCAGATCCTCTGAATTGCGGAATTGAAATCAACGCCCAGCCACCTGGAAAAAAACTTCAGCTTTTGTCTCTTCTCTCCGGTGGAGAACGGGCATTAACCGCTATCGCCATTTTGTTTGCCATGCTGAAACTGAAGCCTACACCATTCTGCATATTGGATGAAATTGAAGCTGCTTTGGATGACGCCAATATCGGTTATTATGCAGATTATCTGAAAGAATACAGTGAAAACACCCAGTTTATTGTCATCACACACAGAAAAGGCACCATGGAAAGATGCAATGTTCTCTATGGTGTTGCAATGGAAGAACAGGGTGTTTCAAAAATGGTTTCCGTCAGTCTCCAGGATTATGACGAATAGTGGAAAAATGGGACATGTGCTGTGGATTATTTTCACCGGATCACTGATTTCACTTCTGTTAAATTTTTCACATTTTTTATTCACAATCTGTGGAAAATGTGAATTATTTATTAACCGTTTTCATTTTTCATGGTTTTCATTCTTCTTTCCCGCTGATCCGTATATACATTGAGAAAGCCATATGTTCGCTATGGTTTTCATTTCCTCCTCGTTTTCTCTTCCTGATCCGTTTCCGGTTTATATTGTGGAAAACCATATCCTGATTTTACACAGGTCCTGAACATCCTTCTTCTTTCATTTTCCGCAGTTCGGCCAGGTTTTCAACATGATCCACAGCTCTAAGACTATTAAGACTATTTTATCTATTTTGAGAGGTATGAAGCATGATCTTTAAAGCGACCGCATCAAATCTCCTGGAAGGCCTGAATATTGTTACCCGCGCACTTCCTGTAAGATCGATCAATAAAGCAACCGAGTATGTACTGTTTGAAACTGACTCCGATTCCCTGACCATGACCTGTACAGATGGCTCATTAACAATTCAGACAATTGTCAGTGCAGAGATTGAAGAACCAGGAAACTGCCTTATGCCAGGACGCCTCCTGGCTGACTTTGTAAGAAAACTTCCGGACGAAACAATTCTTTTCAGCATCAATCAAAACTTTATGGCTTCCATCCGATGCGGGAAATCCAGAAGTAACATTTCCGGTTTGAATCCTGCGGATTTTCCGGAAATCAATGAAGTAACCGATTTAATCTCAATCTCTGTTCAGGAGAACACTCTGAAAAAAATGATCAGTAAAGTCATTTTTTCTGCTGCCACGACAGAATCAAAACAGATCGTCGCTGGTGTGCTGTTTGAACAGACAAACGAAGATATCAGGATGGTGGCTCTTGATGGCTTCAGATTGGCTATTCAGATGGACAGAGATCATCATGAATCAAGTAACCCCGGAAAGGCATTCCGCTGTATTATTCCTACAAAAACGATTGGTGAAATATCAAAAATCATAACAGAAACAGAAGAGTCAGCGAAAATCTGTTTTGATTCAAACTGTATGAGGATTTTTACGGGAAGAACCATTATTACATCCACTCTGCTGAACGGAAGTTTCATGGATTATCGAAGAATCATTAAAAATGAATTCTTCACGAAGGTGGTTATAAACAAGCAACAGCTGCTGGATTCCATGGAAAGAGCCAGCCTTCTTGCAAGGGAAGGAAGAAATAACGTTGTAAGGTTTAAAATCAAAGACGATACGCTTGTTGTCAGTTCAAAAGCTGAACAGGGGAATTTCCTTGAGGATATACCTGTCGAATTATCCGGAGAACCTATCGAAATCGCTTTCAACCCAAAATATGTGATTGACGCAATCAAAAACATCGATGACGATGATAATTCAGATGTACAGATGAATTTCAGATCGAACATGAATCCTATGATCATCAGGGATGAGGAAAACCAGCTGTATTTGTATCTGATTCTTCCAATCCGTGTATAATGGAAAGAGGAAGCAGAAATGACTATTGAGAGGATTCATCTTCACAGTTTCAGAAACTACGAAGAGGCTGTTTTTTGTCCATCTGATGCCGTAAATCTGATCTACGGAAACAATGGTTCAGGAAAAACGAACATACTTGAAGCTATTCATTACTGTGCCCTGGGAAGAAGTCACAGGACAGGATACGACCGTGAGGTAATAAGGAAGAATGAGAGGGTCGGTGTATGTTCCTTATCCGTGAGAAGCAATCATGGGATGAATCAGATCAAGATCACACTGACTCCATTTGGTATCAAGAAAAAGAACGTTGAGATTAATGGGAAATGTATAAGCAGGATGTCTGATCTGATGGGAAAACTTCGATGTGTTATGTTTTCGCCTGAGGATATTTTGATTATAAAGGAGGGTCCCAGTCTCAGAAGAAGATACCTTGATATGTTTATCAGTCAAATCAACACAGCTTACTTTATTGAGCTTCAAAAATACAACAGACTGATTAATCAAAGGAATGCGCTTCTTAAACAGATCAGGAAAAATGAAAAAGAACAGACAATTCTTCTGGAAATAATGGAAGAACAGATTGTGCAAAGCCAGGCCGTTCTTATCCCAATCAGAATGAGATATATCGAAAAAATCAGGGAAAATGTCCGATTTCTTTATCAGAAAATCAGTCAGAAGAGCAATGAAATTCTTGATATTCAGTATTGTGGTCCATTGATTCAATATGAGAGAATTTCAGATGACCTTCGGAAAAAGTATGAATCATCCAGAGAACACGATATTATAAATGGTGTAACAAGCGTTGGCATTCATCGGGATGATATAGAGATCAATCTGAACAATCATTTGATTCGCACATATGGATCTCAGGGACAGATAAGAACCGCTGCTTTATGTATGAAGATGAGTCAAATCAGTATCATGGAGAGTGAGGTTGGGGAGAAGCCCGTTCTGTTATTGGATGATGTATTGAGTGAATTGGATTATTTAAGAAGAAAGTTTCTTCTTGAATCCATTAGTGGTGTTCAGACATTTATTACCTGCACGGATTTGGAAGATTACGACAAAAAAGTTGCTTTTCATCCGGTATTAGTCAAAAATCAGGATGGCATAGCGGAAATTGAAAACAGTATTGAATTAGATAATAAGACAGTTGAAGATCCATTGTTTCTGTAATGCAGACGAATCAAAATTTAAATTTGGTTCTTCTGCATTGCTTTTTTTGTATTTCAAAATGTTTCACGTGAAACATTTTGGTCATGCTGTATGTGAACTAAACTGTACCCCGAAAAGTGGACACAGAATTTTCGACCTGTGCGGTTGAAAACCGCTGCCTATATTAATCAGTCGGACTCCTCAAGTTGGGCATGGGATTTCCGTTATCAAAATGTAGGTTAGAAGTCGCGTTGTAAAATCCACTGATTAAGACTATAATCATCTGGATATAGGTTAGTCAGGAGGGTTTTCGTGTGTTTATTCATGCTGTACCAGATAACCGGGGTAAAAAGGATGGTTTTTTCTGTTCGCTGGTTGAATCATCCAGATTCAATGGAAAACCAACGCATAAGATCATCCTTTCGTTCGGATTCATAGCATCTGAACGCGTGCCCTATCTGAAGGCAGCTTTCAACCGTGGCGATCCTGAAACCATTCTGGCTGACGAAAAGCGTAGGTTAGAAGAACGGCGAAAGGAGCAAGAAGATGGATAAGCAGAATGCGAACAGGGTCAATGAAGAATCACCGGACCAGTCCGGCGTCCGCATAAAGTGTGTCATAGAAATCACACAACCAGATGGCAACGTTATTCAGGTGGAAACGT
>CACYGY010000003.1:15413-85475 GCA_902774025.1 uncultured Eubacteriales bacterium | reverse complement strand
GGCCTTTTTGCTTTTTTGGGACTTTTTTATGATTCTATAAATAATAAAAAAGGGGCCGTGATGCAAGACATCTTTGTGATGTCTTTTTTTCACGGCCCCTTCTTTTTTACTGTCAGACACTTTCGGGTAAATACGAATGTTTCCGGGCGACTCTTCCCAGAACCAGCAGGCTCAGAAGAAGCTCCAGGATGCTGACCCCGAAGCAGGCAAGAAGCACCACGGTTCCTGTCTGATTCCGCAGGAGATAGCAGCATGCTCCGTTGAGGCCCACCAGGATTCCCCACAGGGGCATGCTGAGAATGCCGTTTACATTGTTCTTGATGGCCTGCATTTCATTGGTCCAGTTCAACACGGGCCGGGTCAGGTCTATGGCCACGGAGAAAATCACCATGGCCGCCCCCGGCAGCTGAGACAGGATAAAGGCCAGCAGAAGATGCAGGGGACTGGCACCGACCAGCAGCAGGCTCACCAGGAGCATGAGGAAACCGCAGATCATGTTGATTTCCACACCCATCCAGGCCTTGCTGAGAAGCCGGAGCCTGGTGGGGACCGGGAAGGTCAGGGATGTGGGATATCCGTGTCCTTCTCTGGAAATGGAAGTGCCCGGCGCGGGATTCACCATCATGCCAAGACTCTGGAAGGCGGCCAGCATCAGCACCGTCCAACCCGGACCGATCTGGGTCATGAACTGACCCAGAGTGCCTCGCATGTCCGTCTGACCGGAAGAATGGAAGCCTGCGTACACGCCGATACCCACCAGCAGCGGGAACATGACAAGACCCGCGAGACTGTTGTACATCCATGCCGGCGTTCTGAGTACCTGACGCCACTCCATGCGGCACAGGGCCCGGAAGGGACTCACCGGCGTCCAGACCTTCCTGAACCCCCGTTCACTGAGATTCCGGACCTCCACCGTGGTCTCCGAAAGAGCGAGAATCCGTTTCAGGTATCCCCTGGCCAGAAGGAGCGTCATCAGCGCCGCGGCTCCTCCTGTGACGCCCAGTACAAGCAGAATGCCCGTGAATTCACCTTCAAGAGCCATCATACACCACCGGGCCGGCGGGAAAACGGAGACAAAGCCTTCCGTCAGGGAATTGGCGCCCTGCACCACACTGATCATGGCTTCGCTCTTGATGTTTCTGCTGTTGAACCATGTCATGCCCAGAGAATAGGCGATGGCCAGGAGGAAACTGAGAATCATCAGCAGGGATTCCCGATGCTTGGCCAGAGCGCTGATCCGCATCATGCCCGCACAGAGCAGGACACTGATACAAAGAGGAATCACCGGTGCCAGAAGCAGAACCAGAAGTCCCGTCAGAGCGTAGGGGAAAATGCGCCCAGTGCCTATGATGTACAGTACCAGGGCAGGAAGCATCACCAGTACATTCAGCATCTGCTCCATGAAATACAGTGCTGTGAACCGCGCCAGGAACAGAGATCTGGATGTAATGGGCAGAACAGAGAGAAAGGGGGCATCCTTGGCCTGGTACATTTCGCCCATGCACTGGAACAGGCCCAGCATCAGCGTGCCCAGCGTTGCGAACATGATGGCCATCCCCGGCAGAAACTGCAGCTGGCCCTGTTCTTTCAGAAAACCGTACGCCAGATACTCGATATAGACCACGCCGGCCACAAACAGGCCCAGAATTACCAGTACCGCCAGGGAACGGATGCGTCCGCTGCGCCCTGTCTTTCCGGATGCGGTGGAGAAGGACCGCAGGGTATTTACGGCCATCAGACGGGTCAGAATCCAGAAGTCCCTCATTGCGCCTCCGCCCCGCTTTCCGTCATCTCCAGGAAAACATCCTCCAGAGATTCGTCGCCCATGCGGTGACGAAGCTCATCGGGGCTTCCCTCTGCCAGAAGCTTTCCGTGATGAATAATGCCCACACGGTCGCAGAGTTTTTCCGCCACCTCCAGGACATGAGTGGAGAAAAACACCGTTACGCCGGCATCCGCACGGCGCCGCATCTCCTCCTTCAGCAGGAATGCCGCCTTGGGATCCAGGCCCACCATGGGCTCATCCAGCACAAAGACCTTCGGTTCATGAATCAGGGCTCCCATCACCGCCATCTTCTGCTTCATGCCCCTGGAATAGGACTGCATCCTCTGACGGACTGCCTCCTGCATTTCGAACATGGCCAGATACCGGTCGGCCCGCTCCTTCCGTTCCGCCGCGGACACACCGAACAGATCCGCCATGAAATTCAGGTACTCCATGCCCGTCAGCCGGTCATACATGTCCTGGCTGTCCGGCACAAAACCGATCTGTCTCTTGACCTCCAGGGGATGCTCCCGGACATCGGTCCCGTTTACCAGCACCGTGCCATCCGTGGCTTCCAGCGCTCCCGTCAGAATCCGGATCGCCGTGGTTTTTCCGGCGCCATTGGGTCCCAGAAAACCATACACACAGCCTTCACCCACCTTCAGCGTGAGCCCATCCAATGCCTTTTTGTTGCCCTTGCCGTACACCTTGCTGACCTGACGAAACTCAATCATGTCCTTTTCACCGGGTTCACGGCCCGATGCTCCTTTCCGATTCCTGTTTCCATGAGGATCGCCTCATTGACTGTATTATACATTCTTTTTCGCCTACTGTCTCACCTGTCTGCATCAAAACCTTCATTTGCGGATCAAACTGTCCGCCCGGCAGACTGTGGAAGTATCCAGGGATACCGTTGTGAAAAACCATGTTTTTACCGGAACAGCACAGGATTCAACGGACATGCCACCGTTTCTGTCATGTCCGGAACTGCTCTGGCGGCATCAAAATACAAAAAATATACAACTTGCATGTTGCTCAACAGCCTGCTTTCTGGTATTCTAAGCCCTGTATATGAATACGGGGTACTTTTGGGGACCCGTTTTTCCGGTTATTTTCGTTTTTAATCATCCTGTGATGATTGAAAATATCCATTTTTAAGGAGGCAACCTTATGAAGCACACAACCCGGCGCTTCCTCGCTTGCCTGCTGGCCCTCACCATGATGATGGGCTGCGTGGCTTTCGCTGAGGAAGGTTCCACCAAGGAGAACACGCTGATCGTCGGTTCCCCCACCCTGAACGGTGACTTCATCGACGACTTCGGCAACAGCGCCTACGACAACTGGGTCAAGATCCTGCTGATGTACTACTGCGGCACCATGCAGGTGGCGGGCAACGGCGAAATCGTGCAGAATCCCATGGTTGTTGAAAACCTGGAAACTGCTACGGACGATGCCGGAAACAAGACCTTCACCTGGACCATCCAGAAGGATCTGAAGTGGTCTGACGGTTCCGCCATCACCGCTCAGGATTATGTGGCCTATGTGCTCTGGAAGGCCTCCCCTGAATGGGCTGCCACCGGTGCTTCCAGCAACGTGGGTGAGAAGTTCCTGGGCTACAAGCCCTATGTGAACGGCGAGACCCAGGTGTTCACCGGCGTCAAGCTGATTGATGAGTATACCTTCAGCGTCACCGTGGATGCCGAGAACCTGCCTTATTACTGGGAGAGCTCTCTGGCCACCGTCAGCCCCATCCCCTTCAAGGCCTGGGCTCCTGAACTGACCATCGCTTCCTCTGATGAAGGCGCCTGCTTCGAGCAGGATCGCGAAGCCGTGCAGGCTGCCATGAACCGTGTGGCTCAGACCGAGCGTTTCAAGCCCACCGTTGTGTGCGGACCCTACACCTTCGTGTCCTTCGAGAACGGCAACGTGACCCTCAAGAAGAACCCCATGTTCAAGGGCGATCTGGACGGCAACACCCCCAAGCTGGAGTATGTGGTCGTGCAGGAAGTTCCTTCTGACACGGATGTGGACATGGTTATCTCCCGCGACATCGACCTGGTGCCCGGCAATGTGGAAGGCCGCAAGATTGAGGCCGCCAAGGCTTCCGAGACCACCAGCCTGCACAGCTATCTGCGCTATGGCTACGGCATGATCTCCATCATCTGCAACTGGGGCCCCACCGCCGATCCTAACGTCCGTTGGGCTCTGGCTTACCTGATCGACCGCAACGAAGTTCTGAACTACTGCCTGGGCGGCTACGGCGGAATCGTGCATGGTCTGTACGGTTATGCTGAATGGGCCTACCAGGAAGTGGGCGACGAGCTGGAAGAGCTGCTGACTCCCTTCTCCCTGAACGTGGAAAAGGCCAACGAACTGCTGGACCAGACCGAATGGAAGTATGAAGCGGACGGAAAGACCCCCTTCGACGCCTCCAAGGCCAAGGCCGACGGCAGCTACATGCGCTACAACGACAAGGGTGAAATGCTGACTGTCCGTCATATGGGTACTGCCGGCCTGGACACCACTGACTCCATCGAGATCAGCTATGCCGCCAATGCTCCTCTGGCCGGTCTGAACTTCACCGTGACCAAGTCCGACTTCAACGCCCTGCTGGACAACTACTACTACAGCTACGAACTGTCCGATGACGAGAAGCTGTACAGCACCTTCAACATGGGCAACACCTTCGGCAACCCCAACGATCCCTATGACAGCTGGCACTCTGATTTCTACGGCACTTGGCAGAATGCCTGCCAGGTCAACGATCCTGAGCTGGACGAGCTGATCATGAAGCTGCGCAGCACCGAACCCGGTGATGAAGACACCTTCCTGGAGAACTGGCTGGCCTTCCAGGTCCGCTGGCAGCAGATCCTGCCCCAGATCCCGCTGTATTCCAACGAATACTTTGAGGTCTTTGACTATGCCGTGAAGGGCCTGAACACCAGTCCTTTCCATGAATGGCCCTATGAGATCTGCAACATCTACAAGGTGGCTGACAGTGAGGCTGCCAAGGAAATCACAACCTACTGATTGAAACAGTAAAGGGGAGGGGCAACTCGCCTCTCCCTCTTTTTTCTGTTAGGTCCGGTGCGCTTCAGCAGGTTTTCTTCCGCTGATACGCGTTGTCGGCAGAAGAAAGCCCGCCGTTTTTTCCGGCAGATCACGCTAAATCCGGCCAAGGCTGAAAGGATGAGTACCATGATCAAATACATCATCAAACGTATCTTAATCCTGATCCCCGTCTTGATCGCCATCACCATCATTCTGTTCACCATCAACAAAATGATGCCCGGAGATCCCGTGCGCGCCATGCTTCCCACGTCTCTGAAGGCAGACCAGTATGAGAACGCGTATAATGCCATGTATCAGAAGCTGGGGCTGGACAAGTCCCTTCCTGAGCAGTATTTCCGTTGGGTGACCAACATGCTTCAGGGAGAATTCGGCTGGTCCAGCAAGAACAACCGTCCCGTTGCGGATGTGGTGGCTGAGCCCATCCGTAACACGGTCATTCTGAACATCGGCGTGATTCTTCTGCAGCTGGGCATCGCCGTCCCCGTGGGCATACGATGTGCCGTCAAACGGGGAAAACTGTATGATAATTTCTGGCAGGTGTTCTCTCTCATCACCTGGTCCATGCCCAGCTTTTTCATTGCCCTGTGTCTTCTGTTTATCTTTGCCGCACAGCTGGGGTGGCTTCCCTTCGGCGGCATGCCAAACGCCGCCCTCACCAGCGGCTGGGCCTATTATTCCGACTGGCTGCGCTACATGGTGCTGCCTGTGGTGGTGCTGAGCCTCATTTCCGTGGCCAGTTCCATCCGCATCGTACGCAACGCCATGATTGATGCCCTGAACCAGGATTATATCCGCACCGCCCGGGCCAAGGGCCTGCGGGAAAAGACGGTTATCTATTCCCACGCCTTCCGCAATGCCCTGATTCCTGTGTCCACCGTGGTTGTGGCGACCGTTTTCTCCCTTTTTGCCGGATCCACCATCACGGAAACCGTTTTTGCCTGGAACGGCATCGGAAAGGTTCTGATCGATGCTATCAATTCCCGGGACACCATGCTGGTTTCCACCATGAACACCTTCTTCGCCCTGGTGAGCGTCATTGCCGTGCTTGTATCGGATATCGTCTATGGACTCATTGATCCGAGAATCCGTCTCGAATAAGAAAGGAGTGAACCTTCATGAGTCAGAACAAGAAGATGACCCTGGGAAGCTCCTTCGCCGGGATGTTCAAGCGTCTTTTCCGCAAGGACAAAAAGATGTCCGTTCTGGAGGAGGAAGCGCTTCGCACGCCCCTGCAGACGATCATCCGTAATTATCTGCACAACCGGCTGGGCATGCTGGGCCTGATCATGTTCATCGCCTTCCTGCTCTTCGCCTTCCTGGGATCCGCCCTGAATCCCATTGATGTAACCTATATGGAACTGCCCAATGCCAACCTGGCCCCGGGGACGAATTACCTGAACGTCAACAAGGACGTCAGGGTGGATGATCTGGTGGACATCGTCTCCGGCAACAGCTTCTCCATCGCCCTTAAAAAGGACGGTTCCCTGTCCATATGGGGCGTGGAGCCCAACCAGAAGCTCAAGGCCGTTTCCGATTATGTGTTTGAAATCCCCGCTGAAGTCAGGTCCGCTCATATCACACAGCTGGCCACCGGCGGCAAGCACGTCATCGCCCTGGACGATCAGGGAAATTTCTATGGCTGGGGCTATTACGCCCATGGCCAGACCATCATGCCCGACAGCATCAAGCGGGAAATTGCGGAAAGCGGCGCCAGAATCATCGCCATCCACGCGGCCACCATGTGGAGTGCCGTGGTCACCGACGATCATAATCTTTATATCTGGGGTTCTTCTCAGTCCACCCAGAACTTCAAGATCGGCCGCAAGCTGAAGGATCATATTGTTCAGGTCGCCACAGCAGACAACAACATGGTCCTCCGCCTGGATGACGGCACCGTCGCGGTCATCGGCGACAAGTCCACGGAATACTATGCCAACATCCCTGCAGTCCTCACCACCGGCGAGGTGCGCGTGGTGGACGTTGCCTCAACCAACCGCAATGCCGCCGCCATCGATGAAGACGGCAATCTCTATGTATGGGGCTCCAACCTGGATGGTCTTAACCGGGTTCCCGAAGGCCTGAACGGCCATATTGTCAATGTGGAGGCCGGCTACCGGCATTTCGTGGTGGTCATGGATGACGGCACGGTCCATACCTGGGGCAGCAACGCGCTGCATCAGACGGACCTGCCCAAGGACCTGACGGGAATCACCCGGGTCTGCACCGACTACTATCAGAATTACGCCATTCAGGAGAGCACCGGCAAGATCATCCCCTGGGGCAACCGCGGATATATCTTCGGCACGGATGAATACGGACGGGATATGCTTCTGCGCCTCATTCACGGCGGCCGTATCTCCCTCACCGTCGGCGCCATCGCCATGGTCATTTCCACCATCATTGCTCTGATCATCGGTCTGTCCGCCGGCTATTTCGGCGGCTGGGTGGATCACGCCCTGATGCGTCTGGCGGATATTTTCAGCGCCATTCCCTTCTATCCCATCGCCGTTACCCTTTCCTATACCATCGGCCTTTCCCTGAACGAATCCCAGAGACTCTACATGATCATGGTGATTCTGGGCGTCCTGTCCTGGATGGGTCTTGCGCGTCTGGTGCGTGCCCAGCTGCTGGTGGAACGTGAAAAGGATTTTGTGCTTGCTGCAAGAGCCTTGGGCATCAAGCAGCGCAACATTATGTGGAAACACATTCTCCCCAACGTTTTCAACCTGGTCATCGTCAACATCACCCTGGGATACGCCTCTTCCCTTCTGACGGAAGCCGGTCTTTCCTTCCTGGGTTTCGGCGTCGCGCAGCCCACCCCCAGCTGGGGCAACATGCTCACCAGCGCGCAGCAGTCTCAGGTCATCCAGTACTACTGGTGGCGCTGGTTCCTGCCGGGCCTGTTCGTTGTGCTGGCCGCCCTCTCTGCCAACCTGATCGGGGACGCCCTGCGCGAGGCCATTGATCCCCGCGAGAACGAGCGCTAAGGGACAGGAGGCTAGAAGGATGAATATTCTGGAAATCAAAGACCTGCACACCTATTTCTCCACCCGGCGCGGACTGATCAAGGCCGTGAACGGTGTGTCCATGAACATTGAAAGTGGCAAGACACTGGGCGTGGTCGGCGAATCCGGTTCCGGAAAGAGCCAGACCGCCATGAGTGTCCTGCAGCTGTTTGAACCCAACCAGAAGATTTATGGCGGTGAAATCCATTTCAATGGAAAGGAAATCACCCATCTGACCCGTGAAGAGCTGTACCGGATTCGCGGCAACAGCATTTCCATGATCTTCCAGGAACCCATGACCAGTCTGAACCCGGTCTTCAGCGTGAAAAGGCAGATTGGCGAGGTTTTCATTCTTCACCAGAAGATGAAGAAGAAGGAAGCCGAACAGAAGTCCATCGAGATGCTCGCGGCCGTGAAGATTCCCAATCCCGAAGTGGTGGCCAATCAGTATCCCCATCAGCTGTCCGGTGGCATGCGGCAGCGGGTCATGATCGCCATGGCTCTGGCCTGTCGTCCCAAGCTCCTGATCGCCGATGAGCCCACCACGGCCCTGGATGTGACCATCCAGGCACAGATTCTCCGCCTGATGAACGATCTGAAGCAGCAGTACAACACAGCCATCATGTTCATCACCCATGACCTGGGCGTCATCAATCAGATGGCGGATAACGTAGCCGTTATGTACTGCGGGCAGGTGGTGGAAATCGCCCCGGTGGATTACATTTTCAAGCCTGTCACAGACTACAGCCATCCCTATACCGAAGCTTTGCTGCGTTCCATTCCTCTTCTGTCCACCAAACAGGACACGCATCTGGACATGATTCCCGGAGCTGTGCCGCATCCTCTGGATCTGCCCAAGGGCTGCAAGTTTGCGCCGCGCTGCAAGTACGCCACGGAAAAATGCCGTCAGGAGGAGCCCGAGCTGACCTCTGTCTCTGAGGTCCAGCAGGTTCGCTGCTTCTATCCCAGAAAGGGGGTGCGCACGGATGGCTGAAGCCAGGAAGGTCCTGATTCAGGTGGATCAGGTCAAGATGTATTTCCCCATCAAGAAAAAGAACCTGTTCAATCGTCATGAGGTTTCCGTCAAGGCCGTCGACAATATCTCTCTGGATATTTATGAAGGCGAGACCCTGGGACTGGTGGGCGAGTCCGGCTGCGGTAAATCCACACTGGGACGTGTCATTCTTCAGCTCTACCGCCAGACCGCCGGCAGAATCATGTTTGACGGCAGGGACCTGCACAACCTCAAGGGAGAGGAACTGCGCAGGCTGCGCAAGGATATGCAGATCGTCTTCCAGGATCCCTATTCGTCCCTGAACCCCCGTCTGACGGTGGGAAACCTGATTTCCGAAGCCCTGGTGGCCCACGGCATCATGAAGCGCGGCTCGAAGGAGCTGGAAGAATATACCCTGAATATCATGGACCGCTGCGGTCTGCAGAATTACATGCTCCATCGCTATCCCCACCAGTTCTCCGGCGGACAGCGTCAGCGCATCGGCATTGCCCGCGCCCTGGCCCTCAATCCCCGTTTCATCGTGTGTGATGAAGCCGTCTCCGCCCTGGACGTGTCTATTCAGTCTCAGATCATCAATCTCCTTGTGGATCTGAAAGCCCAGGAAAAGCTGACTTACCTCTTCATCTCCCACGATCTGAGTGCCGTCAAGTTTATTTCGGACCGCGTAGGTGTCATGTATCTGGGAAACATGGTGGAACTGGCGAGTTCGGATATGATCTTCGCGGAGCCTCTGCATCCCTATACAAAGGCATTGCTGGAAGCCATCCCCACCACTGAGGAGGAATCCAACAAGGAACTGCAGGTTCTGGAAGGCGATATTCCCAGTCCCGTGAATCCTCCCTCCGGCTGCAAGTTCCACACCCGCTGCAAGTATGCCACGGAGCTGTGTTCCAAAGAGTGTCCTGTCTGGCATGAACACCGTCCCGGCCACTATGTGGCCTGTCACTATCCGCTGATGGAGAAAAACGTATGATCCTGCTGGAGAAATGGAAAAAACGCCTGCCTGCGGAAAAGACACCGCAGGAACTGGATGCCCATTATTCGCGCATGGAAAAACTGGAACTGGAAAAGGGTGACTATCTGGCCATGGTTCTGGGCGCTTTCCTGGCTTTTGCTCCCCTGCTGCTGGTTCTGGCCGCCATCATCCTGATTCCCATGCTGCTCTTTGGTGCCCTTTAACGTGTTCTCCTGAAGTAATGAAAAAAACGGCAGAATCGGATGGATTCTGTCGTTTTTTTGCGCTTCACGCCACTGTTTCCCGGCATCTTGTATTTCCCTTCTCCCTCATGTACAATGCCTGCGTACATTTTTCACAGGAGGCTCAGCATGCCCATTCATCCTTCCCGGCTTCACGGGGACGCCGGGTTTTATCTGCGCATGATGCAGGACAGAAACACGCGGCTTTCCCAGGTCCAGGACCTGTTTTTTCAGACTTTTCTCGGCCATGCCGATCCGCCGGACTTTGGTGAAACACTGATCCGTGCCTACGGTCCCTCTGTCCTGGAGGACACCGCGGCCATGAAGCCGGTTCTGCCGCAGATCACCCGTCCGGGTCTTCTTGCCTCGGCCATCACAGGACGCTGCCTGTCCCTGTACCCCCTCAGACCTCAGGCACCGAATCTGCTGACAGGCGATGCCCGGGCCTGGTTTATTCCGGTCCTTGAAAGAATCTGTGAGCTCACGCCTTCCGTTGACAGCTGTTCCGCCTTTACCCTGACCAGCCTGGCCTCCATGAACCTTACGGTAACCTGTGCCCCCGGCAGCGCAAGCGCGGTCAGAGAGCCGGATACCGTCACACAGACCCTGAGCATTCATCACACAGGGCAGTGTCAGCTGACCCGGATTCTCAGGGACGGGAACACCCGTACCAGCGACATTCAGATTCAGCCCCTCATGCAGGCTCAGCTTCTGGCCTACGCTCTGCTTTTTGCCGACGCGGATGAGGAATCAGTACCTGAGGGAAGCACGCCCGCCTCCTATACGCTGACTTTTCAGAATCTGCAGGGGCAGACGCTGAAACGGTGCGGCGTTCCGGGCCCAGGCCTGTCCGGCGAACGCTGCGAGTTCTCCGACATGCTCCGGACGTATCTGTCCGTTCCCACCCTCTGGGGTGTGGACGACTTTTCCCAGTCCATCCGCAGCCTTGTATGCGCCAGAAATAGAAAAATGGAAAATGGCCGGGTTCGCCATGAGCAGCTTTTTCTGAATCGTTCCACTTCTCTGATGACCTGGGAGGTGCAGCTGGATCATAAACCGGTCCTGGAAACCAGCTGGCACCTGGGAGATCTGGCGTCTCATTTTCTGGACACCCTGCCGCAGCCTTTTCCCAATCTCATTGCTCCGTCGGCCAACACGCTCTCCGAAAGTCCGGATTTTGAAATGCATGCCGTCTCAGTCTACGGGGACAGGCTGGACTTTCAGGGAATCCCGGAAGAAGTGCCCCATCCCCAGGCTTTTGAGGCCGCCTTTCTTCTGTTCCGCCGTCTCTATCCCTACCTGTCTGTCAGCACCCTTCAGGAACCCTCCCTTCCGGATCATGGCACACTGTGTCTGAAGGTACGCCTTTCCACGGGCAGGACCGGTTGGTTCCGGGCAGACCATGAGCTCTATGATGTGGGGGACGAAGTCCTGCTCCCCGGAGATGTGAAGGGTATCGTACTGGAAACAGACCGCCCCTCCACCGGTGCCCGGGTCAGGCGGCCTTCCGTTCTGGGCAAATGCTGAAAGGATCGCATGAAACTTCTTTTCTTTGATATTGACGGCACGCTGTATCCGGATCACACCACGGTTCTTCCCGAAAGCGCGGTCCGGGCACTGCGCCGGGCAAAACAGGCGGGCCACCGTATCTTCATAAACACCGGCCGTGTGCCCTGCCATATTGATCCCCAGCTCCGGAACTTCCCCTTTGACGGATATCTGTGCGCCTGCGGGTGTCATATCGAGCTGGAGAAACAGCTGATTCTGTCGGTAAGCTATGACCATGCCCAGTCCCGCCGGATCCTGGAGGCTGTCCGTTCCCTGTCCCTTGAAGGATATTATGAGGGCCGGGAGAAGATCTCCCTGGACCCGCTTTTTCCGGCAGGTTCCTTTTCGCAGCGTCTGCAGTCGTATCTTTTGCGTCTCGGAATCCTGGGAAGCACTGAGGACGAAGACTTCACCTTCCAGAAGTTCTTCCTCTTCTCAGAGGATCCCGGACAGATCCGGAACCTGCAGCAGATGCTCCCCTGGCCCGTCTGCCCCATAGACCGGGGCGGCCATCCACGGGGATGGGAAATCACCCCGGATCAATACGACAAAGGAACGGCCATCCGTTTCGTGGCGGACTATCTGCATCGCTCTCTGGAGGATTGCATTGCCTTCGGAGACAGCACCAATGATCTGGGCATGCTCTCCACCTGCCCTGTTTCCGTGTGCATGGGCAACGCCCCGAAACCGGTGCAGGATCTGTGTACCCTTGTCACCGGAAGAGCCGAGGAAGACGGCCTTCTGAATGCCATGGAAAAACTGGAACTCATCTGATTCCGGACCTGTTTAACATCAGGAGGGGATGGTCACAAAGACCATCCCCTCCTCACTGTCTGTGCGTATTCCCCGAAAAAGACTGCCCTACAGGTTCAGGGTCGGAGACTCCGCTTCCATCACCGGCCGGCACATCCGGCCGTTTTCGTCTTCCAGAATCACATCCAGCAGTCTTACGTCCGCCCCCATGGACAGGAAGGGCACGGTTTTCCGCTCCATGATCCCGGTACCCGCCCCCGGCCTCAGGTCATACCGGTCCAGGGGCCAGCGGCTTGTGCGCTCCAGCCGCACCCGGACGCCCTCCATGCGTACGTCCCGGATCCGCCCGGGCATCCCGGCCAGGAAAACACCGTTTTCCCCTTCGCAGACAATATCGCGGAACAGAATATGCTCAATCCCGCCCCCGGGCACGGAACCGTCCCGGTCAAAGGCGGTAACGGCAATGGCCTCACCGCAGCCCCACCAGTTCTCCGCAAACCGCCGGGTGTGGATCATGATGTCCTGGAAGTGCACATTTCTGACCTGACCGGCGTCCCTGACCTGAATGGATATGCCCCGGTTGCTTCTGTCAATCATACAGTGGGCAAAGGTTATGTTGGAAAAGTCATCCACGCCCTCCGTGCCGATTTTCAGCGCCGCACTGGTGGAGATGAGTGTACAGCCCTCCACGATCACATGGGAGGTGGGCTCATACTCATGATTCCCCAGTGTGTTCTTCATGCATATGCAGTCATCCGCGCATTCCACATGGCAGGAGCGGATCCGGACATACTGGCTGTGGTCCACATCAATGCCGTCACTGTTGGCCACATCCAGGGGATTGAGAATCCGCAGACTGTCCAGAAGCACGTCCCTGCAGCCCCCCAGATGCAGTGTCCAGAAGGGCACTCTGCACATGGTCACGTCCCGGACCGTCACGTGCTGACAGTTTTCCAGATAGCACAGCGTGGGTCTGGGATAAAAATCCCCCGTCACATAATACGGACTGACACGCCGGACAAAAGCATATCCGTTTCCGTCAATGGTGCCCTGACCGCTGACGCACAGGTGATGGCAGCCAAGACCGTAGAGGAAGACATAGGAGGGCTTGCCGGTCACCGGTGTACCCACCTTTGAGGCATTTCCATCCCTTTCCGGCTGGTCCGGGCGGAAATAGCTCTCAAGCTCGCCGCTGGCCCGAAGAGTGCTTCCGTTTTCCAGATGCAGTTCCACCCGGGAACGGAGCATCAGGGAATGACTGAGATAAATCCGGCCGCTGCGTAGAATGACCCGGCCGCCGCCACAGGCGCAGCAGGCATTGATGGCCTCCTGCAGAGCCCGGCCGTCATCCGTCCGGCCGTCACCAAGAGCTCCGAAGGTTTCGGGATAAAAATCCATGCTTTCCCCTCCTTTCTCACACGAGATGCCCCGCGCTCCAGGCAATCAGGAACTGGGCGGCGTAATAGGTCACCATAATGGCGACGCCGTATCCTTTGTTCCGGATATTCATGGCCAGACGGATCCCGATCATCAGATCCGAAACCACGAACAGCAGTCCCCCCGCCATGAGAAGGGGCGTTAGACCGGATGCCAGGGACGCCATGGCGCAGAGCACACAGGCATAGACCAGGAACAGAGGCGCCTGATCCAGTTTGGACCGCAGACGCAGCCAGATCAGGAAAACCACTCCGAACAGGCCCAGGAAAACCCACAGGCTTCTCATGGTCACCGGCGCTGCCAGGGCATAGCCCAGACAGTAGAGAATATGCCCGCAGCCGAAGGCACCCATGCCCGCCAGAAAGCGGAACTCCAGCAGCCAGTCCGCCAGGGCGCAGACCACCAGGCCCGCAAAAAGCAGCCACGCGTAATTCCCGCTTCCCCGGATGGCAAAGGACAGAGCCAGAAGCGCACACAGGGAGGTGGGAATAATCTTGTATACGGCCCTGGGCACACTGGGAGCCTGCAGTTTCTCTCCCCTGAAAAAGTACAGAATCACCGCCAGCAGAAACAACCCGGCCAGTCCATAGGTTACCGCTTCCATGTCTGCCTCCTTCAGGCGCGCGCCACGCCGCTTCTCCTTGCCGCCTCCGCCACCGCCGAGGCCACCGCGGGACCCACCCGGGAGTCAAAGGCCAGGGGCAGAATATAGGTGTCCGACAGTTCTTCCTCCGAAACCAGATCCGCCAGAGCACGGGTGGCCGCCAGCTTCATCTCCAGGTTGATTTCCCGGGCACGCACGTCCAGGGCGCCCCGGAACAGACCCGGAAAGACCAGGACATTGTTGATCTGATTGGGCAGATCGCTCCGGCCCGTGCCCACCACGGCGGCCCCGGCTTCCAGTGCCTCATCCCGTCCGATCTCCGGAACGGGATTGGCCATGGGAAAGACAACAGGCCGGTCTGCCATGCACCGGATCATATCCCCTGACACCACACCGGGGGCGCTGACCCCGATGAACACATCCGCGCCTTCCATGGCGGTCTTCAGGCTTCCGCTGAGCATTTCCGGATTGGTCCTCTCCGCCATCTCCGCCTGTACCGGATTCATCTCCAGCCCCCGGCAGAGAATCCCGGAGCGGTCCACCAGTTTCATATGCCGGATCCCCATGTTCAGGAGATGCCGGGCAATGGCAATGCCGGCGGACCCCGCCCCGTTGATCACCACCCGGGTGTCCTCCGGTTTTCTCCCGGTCACCTTCAGGGCATTGAGCATGGCCGCGCCCACCACAATGGCGGTGCCATGCTGGTCATCATGGAACACGGGGATATCACAGATCTCCTGGAGCCTTTTTTCAATCTCAAAACACCTTGGCGCCGCAATATCTTCCAGATTGATGCCTCCGAAGCTTCCGGAGATGAGATAAACGGTCCGGACGATCTCGTCCACATCCCTGGAACGGATGCAGATGGGGAATGCATCCACGCCCCCGAAGGTCTTGAACAGGGCACACTTGCCTTCCATGACCGGCATACCCGCCTCCGGCCCGATATCCCCCAGGCCCAGCACGGCCGTGCCGTCGGTGATGACCGCCACCAGATTGCTCCGGCGGGTCAGGGTAAAGGAGCGGTCATAATCCTTCTGGATTTCCAGGCAGGGCTGCGCCACACCGGGTGTGTAGGCCAGAGACAGATCCTCCCGGCTCTTCACCTGAACCCTTGACACCACCTCAATCTTGCCTTTCCACGCCTCGTGCAGACGCAGGGACTCCTCCGCGTAATTCATCATCTCTTCCTCCATCCTGCGGGTTTTCTCCGGTCATTCTACCCTTGTCACGCCCGGATGACAAGAAGGGGATGCGGACGGTTGATTTTCCCGGATTCCGGCGTATCATGTCCGTAGCCCACCTGAGAAAAGGAGCACCCATGAAAATCATCATCTGCGGTGATTCCACCGCCGCCTCCTATGCGGAGAGGGACCGTCCCATGACGGGATGGGGACAGGTTCTGCCTGAATATGTCAGGCCCGAAGTGATCAATCTTGCCTTTCCCGGACGCAGCACCAAGTCCTTCATTTCGGAAGGCCGTCTGGTGGAAGCGGAAAAGATGCTGGAGCCGGGGGATCTTCTGCTGATCCAGTTTGCCCACAACGATGAGCATACCCTGGTCTGGAGACATACGGATCCCTGGACTTCCTATCTCAACAATCTGCGGATCTTTGTGGAAACAGCCAGGACCTATGACGCCATTCCCGTGCTTCTCACCCCCATCTGCCTGCGCACCTTTCAGGAAGGCCGTCTCCTTGAGAGCCACGGTGATTATCCCCGAGCCATGAAGCACCTTGCCGGAGCGGAAAAGGTGCCCTTCATCGACCTGTACCGATCCAGCCTTGAAGCGGTAGATGCCCTGGGGGATGAGGGCAGCCGGAAATGGTTTATGCACCTTTCCCCGGGAGAAAGCGAGGCCCACCCCCGGGGGCTTCAGGACGATGCCCATACACGGCGGGAAGGGGCTGAGGCCATGGCGTCCTTTGTCTGTCAGGGACTCCTCGCCCTGAACCTTCCCCTGAAGGAGGCACTCCAATGATCTATACCGTCGCACCTGACGCTTCCGGTGACTTCAGAAGCCTCCGGGAAGCTCTGGAACAGGCGCCTTCCCGCCCCCACGGCCCTCTCACGCTGGTCCTGCGCACCGGGGAGCACCGCCTCGGCGTGATTTCCCGAAGCCGCGTGCGGCTTGTGGGGGAAGATCCGAAGCGCACCTTCCTTCTGCCTCAGGAAGACGCCCTGTGCCTTCAGGGCAGTGACCTTCAGATGGAAAACCTGGTCTTTCATCAGGACCACACCCCGCCGGTCCGTGTGCAGGGGAACCGGATCACCCTGCGCGCCTGCACTTTTTCATCCCTGTGTTTCGAAGCAGGCAATGCATGCCTGGAGGACTGTGAAATCTCCTCTCCCCCCGAATTCCGTGGAGGCCGGGCCCGGTTCAGGAACTGCCGTCTCCCGGAGGAAAACGCTTCATCCTTCTCCTCACCCGATGTGTTTTCCGGCTCTGAACCCACGTTCTACCTCTGCGGTGACTCCACCATGGCAGACTATCCCCCGGACCAGTCCCCCATGACCGGCTGGGGGCAGGCGCTTCAGGCGCTGACCGGACTGGATGTTCAGAACTGCGCCGTCTGCGGCCGGTCCTCCAAGTCCTTCATCTCGGAGGGCCGTCTGAGTCTCATTGAGCTCTGCCTGCGGCCCGGGGATGTCCTTTTGATCCAGTTCTCCCACAACGACGAAAAGCCGGACCGGGAACGGTGCACCCACGAAGCCACCTTTCCCCTGTACCTCATGATGTACGTGGATGCCGCCCGACGCCGCGGAGCCCTTCCTGTTCTCCTCACCCCCCTCCCCCGGCGGTGTTACGAAGACGGAGGGCTGAAACGGACCCATGGCATTTACCCGGGGATCATCCGCGCTCTGGCCCGACGGGAAAATCTTCTCTGTCTGGACATGGAAGAGCGGGCTGAACAATATCTTGCGTCCATGACGGAGGAGGAAACCCGGCATCTCTACTGTCATGTTGCCCCGGGACATCCCAATTATCCCCGGGGCCTGTCCGACAACACGCACCTGCATATGGAGGGCGCCATGGCCTTTGCCCGCCTGGTGCTCCCGGACCTGCAGGCAATCTGTGAAAGGCAGGTATGTGAAGCTTGAAATTCGGAGGCAATCTTTTCGGACCCTTTGAGAACTGTGAGGCCTGGGCTCTGCAGGCCCGGAGTCTCGGTTACAGCGCTGTCTACTTTCCCCTGGACTACACCGCCCCTCAGCGGGAAATTGACCGGTACGTCCAGGCGGCGCATGCCTTCCATCTGACCATCGCCGAGGTGGGCATATGGAACAATCTCCTGCATCCCGACGCGGAAAAGCGGGCGTCCGCCATGGAGCGGGCTGTCCGTCAGCTGGAGCTTGCGGACTATGTCCGAGCCAACTGCTGTGTCAACATAGCCGGTTCCTACGACCCGGAGGTATGGGACGGACATCATCCGGACAACCTCACCCCCAGGGCCTTTGAGGACATCACGCG
The DNA here is from genome assembly GCA_902774025.1 of uncultured Eubacteriales bacterium. GTDB lineage: Bacteria > Bacillota > Clostridia > Christensenellales > Aristaeellaceae > UBA2943. Next base: position 67,607 of record CACYGY010000003.1, on the reverse strand, counting down.
CTGCACGCAGAAAATCCTGGACACGGTCAGACCCCTTCACACCTTCTACACCCTGGAGCCCATGCCCTGGATGTATCCGGACAGCGCGGACACCTGCCTTCAGCTGATCCATGCCGTGGACCGGCCGGGCTTTGCCGCCCATGTGGACCTGGTGAACGTTCTTTCCAGCCCCTCCCTCTACTACCGGAACCGTGAGGTCATTCAGGAATGGTTCCGGAAGGTGGGCCCATGGATCCGGAGCATCCATGCCAAGGATATCACCCTCAGCCAGGAACTCACCGTGCACCTGAGCGAATGCAGGCCCGGCACCGGGGGACTGGACTATCCCACGCTGCTCACCTGTGCCTCACAGCTTCCGGACCAGGTGACCCTGATGCTGGAACATATGACGGAGAAGGAAGATTACCGTCTCGCTTCCCTGTTCGTCCACGACCTGGCGGACCGCCTGGGCATTTCCCTGGGCTGCGGCCGCCCTGCTGAATAAGGAGGTCTTTTCATGTCCTGCACAACCATTCTGGTGGGCAGAAACGCCACCCATGACCATTCCACCCTCATCGCCCGCACGGATGACGGAAGCTTTGACGTCAAGAAGATGGTGGTGGTGGAGCCGGACAGACAGCCGAGGAAATACAGGAGCGTTCTGTCCCACCTGACCCTTGAGCTTCCGGATCAGCCCCTGCGTTATACCGCCTGTCCCAATGTGGACCGCAGACACGGCATCTGGGCCGCCACCGGCATCAACAGCGCCAATGTAGGCATGACAGCCACGGAAACCATCACCAGCAATCCCCGGGTTCTCGCGGCGGATCCCCTGGTGGAATACCAGAAGCGGGAAAAGGGCCGGAAGGAAGTTCCCGGCGGGATCGGGGAAGAAGACATGGTGGTCCTGATTCTTCCCTATATCCGCAGTGCCCGGGAAGGCGTTCTCCGCCTGGGTCAGCTGCTGGAGAAGTACGGCACCTATGAATCCAACGGCATTGCCTTCAATGACGCCCGGGAAATCTGGTGGCTGGAAACTATCGGCGGCCATCACTGGATGGCCCGGCGGGTGCCGGATGACGTCTGTGTCATCCAGCCCAATCAGTTCGGCATGGACAGCTTTGACCTTGAGGACGCTTTCGGTCCGCAGGAGGCGCATCTCTGCAGCCATGACCTGAGGGAATTCATCGCGGAGAATCACCTGGACACGAACCAGTCCGGCCGCTTCAATCCCCGGGATGTCTTCGGCTCCCATACGGATCAGGATCATCTCTACAACACGCCCCGCGCATGGTTCATGGGCCGTTATCTCGCCCCCCGCGCCTTCCGCTGGGAGGGAGAGAATGCGGATTTCACACCGGAGAGCGACAACATTCCCTGGGCCCTTGTTCCTGAGCGGAAACTGGCGGTGGAGGACGTGAAATACATGCTCTCCGCCCACTATCAGGGCACGCCCTACAATCCCTATACCCATCAGGACACGGGAAAACGGGGCATGTACCGGTCTATCGGCATCAACCGCACCGGTGTCACCTCCGTATGCCAGATCCGCGGCGATCTGCCGGAGGCCATCCAGGGCGTGGAATGGGTCTGCTTCGGATCCACCACCTTTGATGCTCTTCTGCCCGTGTATGCCAATGTGTCCAGAATCCCCGACTACCTGAGCCGGGTCCGGACGGATGTGTCCACGGAAAACTTCTACTGGTCCAGCCGGCTCATCGGAGCCCTGGCGGATTCCTGCTACGGCGCCTGTATCCAGGCCGTGGAGCGCTATCAGGCCGCCGTCATGACCGGGGGCAGACAGATCCTGCGAAGCTGTGACCTGCAGATGATGGAGAACCCGGATCCCGGGCTGCTGGAAAAGGCCAATGAGGACCTGTGCACCATGGCCCGAAAAAAAACCACGGAAATCCTGAACAAACTGGTGGATGAGGTCAGCCGCCGCATGAAGAACGGATACAACAGGTCTGACAACTGACCGTGTCCCGTCACCGGATGAATCTGAAGGAAGGAGAAGGAACCCTTGCCGAGAATCGACACCTTTCCCACCCATCAGGCCGGATCACTTCAGTACCGGGCCGGTCATGTCTTTCCCTTTGGCGCATCCCTTCTGGACGGGGGCGTGAACTTCAGCGTCTATTCCAGGGAAGCCACGGGGTGCACCCTGGTCCTGTACCACGCGGGGGATGAGGCTCCCTTCGCGGAAATTCCTTTCCTGCCCGGCTTCAGAATCGGGGACGTGTATACCATGCTGGTCTTCGGCCTGAACCCGGAGTCTGTGGAATACGGCTACCGTTTTAATGGGCCCTGGCGCCCGGAGGAAGGACTCCTCTTTGATCCTGAACGCGTCCTTCTGGATCCCTATGCCCGCTCCGTCTCCGGACGGGACATATGGCGCAGCCCCCGGAACCCCGCCTGTGCCTTCCAGCACCGGGGAAGAATCATCCCGGAGGATTATGACTGGGACGGTGAGGAGATTCCCGACCGACCTCTGACAGACCTGGTGATCTATGAGATGCACATCCGCTCCTTCACCGCCCATCCCTCCAGTCAGGTCCGTCACCCCGGCACCTTCGCGGGAGTGCTGGAAAAGCTTCCCCACCTCAGGGAACTGGGGATCAACTGTGTGGAGCTGATGCCCGTGTTTGCCTTCGACGAGATGGAAACCTTCCCGAAGCGCATCAATTACTGGGGCTATTCCACGCTGGGCTTTTTTGCCCCCAAGGCCGGCTACGCCGCCTCCGGTCATCTGGGCATGGAAGCGGACGAGCTGAAGCACATGGTCCGGACCCTGCATCAGAACGGCATTGAGGTCATTCTGGACGTGGTCTTCAATCACACGGCAGAGATGGACCTGGAGGGACCCACCATCTCCTTCAGGGGCGTGGACAACCGGACCTATTATCTCCTCACCCCTCAGGGGGAATACATGAATTACAGCGGCTGCGGCAACACCATGAACTGCAATCATCCCGTTGTGCGCAGCATGATCCTGGACTGTCTGCGTTACTGGGTCACCGCCTATCATATTGATGGATTCCGTTTCGATCTGGCCTCCATCCTCACCCGGGACGAATCCGGCCAGCCCATGCAGTCCCCGCCGATCCTGGAAGCGCTGGCCCTGGACCCTGTGCTGGGCAGGTGCAAGCTCATCGCCGAGGCCTGGGACGCCGGAGGTCTGTATCAGGTGGGTTCCTTCCCCTCCTGGAACCGCTGGTCCGAGTGGAACGGTCTGTTCCGGGACTGCGTCCGCCGCTTTGTCAAAGGGGACGCAGACGCCTCCCCGGAACTGATCCGGCGCATCTGCGGCTCCCCCGACCTGTATGGCAGCCGGAGTCCCGCCGCCTCCATTAATTTCGTCACCTGCCATGACGGGTTCACCCTCTACGACCTCACCGCCTACAACCAGAAGCACAATGAAGCCAACGGAGAGGACAACCGGGACGGCACGGACTGGAACCTCAGCTGGAACTGCGGATGGGAGGGAGACACGGAGGATCAGGACATTCTCGCCCTCCGCATCCGGCAGATGAAGAATATGCTCACCCTTCTGCTTGTCAGCCGGGGCACCCCCATGCTCCTGTCCGGGGATGAAATGGCCCGCAGTCAGGGGGGCAACAATAATGCCTACTGTCAGGATAATCCGATCTCGTGGCTGAACTGGGAAAAACTGGAGGAGCACCGGGACCTGTATGACAGCCTCCGCACCCTTCTGGCCTTCCGCGCTGCCCATCCCGTCCTCCGGGCTGACCATTTTGACACGGATCCCAATGGAACCGGCTATCCGGAGCTGTCCTTCCACGGACCTGTGCCCTGGAATCTGGACTGGAACACACCCACCCTGACCCTGGCCCTTCTCTGGGCAGAGGATCATGAAAAGTACGGAACCGAATCGGATGCCTTCCTTTACATCCTCCTGAATGCCCACTGGGAAACGCACGATTTCACCCTGCCCGTTGTGCCCGCCGGATTTCACTGGCGCCTGGTCCTGTCATCCCATGACGGAAACAGCCTGACGGAGAACGGTCCGGTGCGCCTCTTTCCCCGTTCCTCCATGATCCTGGAAGCCAGACCATAACGAAGGCGGCCCCGCCGCCTTTTTTTGTGCCCGGCGAAGATCGGATCCTGAATCCTGACAGGCCCTCCGGCTCCGCCCTTTTTTTGGCCGCCCAGATCGCATCAAACATCTGATATCCAAAAATCGAACATAAAAGATGGAAAATCTGGTCAGATTCGAGCCTTTTGATCATCTTTTTGGCTTTCCGGATCAGATTATTGGTCTTGTGAGCGCTCCTTCTGTCTGTTAGCATGGGGCCACGCAATGGTCAAAAATGCACATTCTTTTCCGGGAAAGGCGGGTGACAGCATGTCTTCCCCTCACACAGCAGTCAGCGGAAAAGTGCCCCTCGGGAAACGGATCCGGAAGCATCGACTGCACCTTCTGATGATCATCCCCGTGATGCTCTGGTGGATCCTCTTCCGATACGGTCCCCTTTACGGCATCACACTGGCCTTCAAGGAATTCCGTCTTCTGGACGGCATTACCGGGAGTCCCTGGGTCGGCCTGGATAATTTCAACCGGCTCTTCTCCTCCTACGATTTCGGCAATGTGTTCCGGAATACGCTGATCCTCTCTGGTCTGAATTTTCTCTTCGGGTTTCCCGCTCCCATTATCCTGGCGCTTCTGCTCAATGAGCTGCGCTCCCCGGGGTTCAAGCGGGTCACCCAGAGCATCAGCTATCTTCCCCATTTCATCTCCTGGGTCATTCTCACCGGTATTTTCATGGAACTGCTCTCTCCCACCCGCGGCCCCGTCAACACCCTGATCCGTATCTTCGGGGGAGACCCCATCTATTTTCTCGGGAATCCCAAGTATTTCCGGGGAACACTGGTGGTGACCAATATCTGGAAAACCATCGGCTGGAGTTCCATTATCTATCTGGCAGCCCTCGGTGGCGTCAATGAGGAGCTCTATGACGCGGCCCGGGTGGACGGCTGCGGGCGCTGGAAGCGGATCTGGCATGTGACCCTTCCGGGCATTCTGCCCACCGTGACCATCATGCTGATCCTGGCGGTGGGCGGCCTGGTGGATGACAACTTTGATCAGGTGTTCAACCTCCTGAATCCTGCCGTCTACTCCGTGGGCGACGTGCTGGGCACCTACATCTACCGCCAGGGCATCACCAACATGGACTATTCCTATTCCACGGCAGCGGATCTGTTCCGCAATGTCATTTCCCTGCTTCTTGTCCTCGGCGCCAATTTCATTTCCCGCCGGGTCAATGAATACGGACTGTGGTAAGGGGAGGGAGGACGTATGACAAAGGCAAAGAAAAAAATGAAGGGGAGCACCCGGGTTCTGGAAAACCGGGGTGAGGGCCTGTTCCAGACCATCCTTACCATCGTTTTCCTTCTCATGGGACTGACTTTCCTCTATCCCTACTGGCATGTCCTCGTCACCTCCTTCACCTCTCCGGATTATGCCTCCGCCGCAGGGTTCAAGCTCTGGCCACAGTCCTGGAGCTGGGACGCCTACATCCGCATGTTCAACGCGTCCTATCTGTGGAAGGGATACGCCAACACCATCAAGGTGGTGCTCCTGGGCTGGTCCTGTTCCCTTGTGGGCGTGGTGCTCAGCAGCTATCCCCTGTCCAAGAAGGACCTTCCCTTCCGTGGACTGTTCACCGGCATGATCATCACCACCATGTTCATCTCCGGCGGCATGATTCCCACCTATCTTCTGGTGAACAACACCCTGGGCATGCGAAACTCCTATTTTGCCATCATTCTCCCGGCCTGCGTTTCCTCCTCCCATGTGATCATCGCCAGAAACTACTTCATGACCCTGCCCACGGAACTGGAGGAAGCCGCCACCATTGACGGCGCCAGCTCCCTGCAGGTTCTGGTGCGGGTGATCCTTCCCCTGAGCATGCCCATTCTGGCCACCATCAGCCTGTGGGTCATCGTCAGCAACTGGAATGCCTATTTCAACTGTCTCCTCTATATCACCGATCCCAACAAGTATGTGCTGCAGGTCGTGCTCCGCCGCATCATCCTCACTGACTCCAAGGAAATGACGTCGGTGGCGGAGGCGGTGGCCAATCAGACGGACACGGATATCGTCACCCTGCGGGCGGCCTCCATCATGCTGGCCACCATCCCCATCATCTGTGTCTATCCCTTCCTGCAGAAGTATTTCGTCAAGGGCGTCCTCATCGGCTCCCTGAAAGGCTGAACCTGAACCTGAACCCCGGGCACCGGGAAGTGCCTGAAATAAACAATCTTAAGGAGGTCTCTGTATGAAGAAGTGGTTGGCAATGCTGACAGCTCTGGTGATGCTCATGTCCGTCGCCGGAGCCCTGGCCGAAGTGGATCTGAGCGCCTATGTCTCCGATCCCGCGGAAAAGATCACCATCGCCTGGCTGGCCGGTCATGACACCGAACCCATCGCGGAAGGCGACACCGTGGTGAAGTGGCTGGAAGAAAAGTTCAATGTGACACTGGATATGTGGTTCCTGGAGAGAGAGAACTATGACGAACTCCTCACCACCCGGATCATGGGCGGCGAGATCCCGGACGTGTTCATGCTCCAGAATGCCACCCAGTTCTCCAAGTTCGTCAAGCAGGGCGTGGTCATGGAACTGCCCCTGGAAGTCGTCAAGCAGTGCATGCCCGAAGGCTATGCCTGGCTGATCGAGTATGACCCCGGCTGCTTTGACAACGTGTCCTACAACGGCAAGAACTATGGCCTGCCCCGCGTCAACGGCGACGGCTACTTCAACTACGCTCCCTTCTGGCGCGCTGACTGGCTGAAGAAGTTCGGCTATGACAACGGCAAGGTTCCCATGACCCTGGAAGAGTGTGAGGAAGTGTTCTATCACTTCGCCAATGACGATCCCGACGGCGACGGCATCAAGAACACCTATGCCCTGAGCAACACCGGCATGAACCCCATCTTCGGCGCTTTCGGCGCTCTGCCGGACCGCTGGGTGGATGACGGCGAGGGCAATCTCGTTTACGGCGCCGTGTATCCCGGCATGAAGGATGCCCTGGCCCTGCTGGCCAAGTGGTACAAGGACGGCCTGATCGATCCCGAGTTCATCACCGGCGAGAATCAGGGCGGCTACTGGGCTCTGTCCGTTCCCTTCGAAAACGGCCAGATCGGCTTCTCCTCCTCCGGTGCCTACTATCACCTGGCGCCTGACTTCGACGGACCCAAGAATGAGGAGACCGGCGAGGGCGGCAACTTCCAGTATGGACGGACCATGCGCACCTTTGCCTCCACCGTGGGCTATGAGAACATGATCATCGGCTTCAACCCCACCGGTCCTGACGGAAAGCAGGGCGGCGAGAGCTGGGGCCTGACCACCGACGAAGCCGTGGTGTTCAGCTACAAGCTGAAGGACCAGCCCGCCAAGGTGGCGAGGATCCTTGAGATGATCAACACCATCGGTTCCGATTTCGACACCTGGCTGAAGATCTGGAACTGGGATCTGGAGTCGGATCAGTACGACTATGACGAGCTCCTGGGCTATGTGGCCAAGGAAGGCCATGAGCGGGTGGACGAAGGTTCCCACACCAACATGTTCAACACCCTGCAGAATCCCTTCTTCGCCATGAAGGTCAAGCCCGCCCAGTACGAATGGGCCAAGTCCCTGCCCCAGTTCAGAACCGGCGGCTATTCCAACACCATGCTTCCCATCACCACCGCTTCCATGCCCAACTACTGGACCAGCATGGATACGCTGCGTCAGACCACCTACGTGGCCATCATCACCGGTGAGATGCCCGTGGACAGCTTCGACAGCTTTGTGGAGTCCTGGTATCAGATGGGCGGCAAAGTCATCACCGAAGAAGCCAACGAGTGGTATCACTCCAAATAATCCCTGCGAGCAGCCGGAGGCCGCCTTCAGGCGGTCTCCGGCCCTTTTTTTCACCGAAGGAGGCGAATTATGCTGCTCCTGGATCAGTTTGCCCCGCGCATTCCCCTGACCTTTAACCCTGAGGGGCATTTCCGCATCCTCCTCCTGTCAGACGCACACCTGCGCCCGGGGGATGACCGGCGAACCCCCGACGCCGTGGAAAAACTGCTGGCATATACCCATCCGGACCTGGTCATGCTCCTGGGGGATCAGGAGGGGGGATGCGAGCACGAGGACCATCTCCGCTCTGTCATAACCCGCCTGGTCACCCCCATGGAAGAACGGAACATTCCCTGGGCTCATGTGTTCGGGAATCACGACGAGACGCCTGTTCTGTCCAAGGCATGGCAGGAAACCCTTTATGAGTCCTTTCCCCACTGCCTCTCCCGCCCGGGGCCGGAAGACATCCCGGGGGTGGGCAACTATTTTCTGCCCATCCGGGACGCCCGGGGCCGGACCGTCTTCGGCATCTGGGCTCTGGACTCCCATCAGGACCTGCGGCATCCATCCTGCCCTCTGGCTCAGCCGGGGGAACTGATAAAGGATCTGCTTTTACCGGATCCTCCCTGGGGAAAATCGGACGACGAATTCATCTGCTTCCAGCAGGTCCAGTGGTATTTCCAGACCTCCCTGACCCTGGAGAAGGAAAACGGCGGCCGGATTCCCTCCCTCATGTGCTTCCATATTCCCCTGCCGGAGTTTCACGCCCTCATCCGAAACCCCCGGGAAACGGGCATGCGAGGTGAAAACAGGGAGCGCATCTGCTGCTCCACCGTCAATTCCGGCCTCTTTGCCGCCGTACTGCAGCGGGGAGACGTCCGGGCCATCTTCACCGGTCATGACCACAACAACACCTTCGACGGTCTGTACTGCGGCATCCGCCTGGGCTATGACGGCAGCATCGGTTATCAGGCGTACGGTCTGAGCGGGGAAGAGAGAGATTCCCTGCGGGGTGGGAGAATCGTGGATCTGGACCTGACATGCCCTGAATCCATCCGGACAGAAATGGTCCTTGTCCGGGACGTGGAGACACACTGGCGTCCTTCCCCGGACGGTGATAGAATCTCCTGAGGAAATCACCGTTGAGGAGGACCGTTTTTGAAAAACAGAGAGCGGAAAATCAATGTGGTCACCCTTTATGTGACAGCCATCTTTCTGGTGGTGGCCCTGCTTCTCGGATGTCTTCTGTACGCCCTGAGACAGGATATGCTCCGCCGGGAAAACCAGGATCATCTCACCGCCCAGCTTTCTGCCCTTGTGAACAACATGGACTCTCAGCTGGTGGACGCCATGACCCGGCAGATTCCCCTGCGCATTGCCGCCAGGGATGCCTCAGAGTCCTCCATCGCCACCCTGGCCAGAGCTTCCCGGCCCCCCTCCGGACAGATCCTGAAGCTGAAGAGCCTTCTCACGGAGGTGAAGTCTGCCTTCCCCGCCGTGGAGGAGCTGGACCTGTACTTTCCCGCCTCCCGTCTTCTGGTGGGCACCCGGGGCGTGCGCTTTCTGGAGGATAAGAAATACCGGCCGGACCGGATGGACGCCTACTGGGAACAGCTGGGTTACGGGGAATCCCTGTGGCTCAGGCGGACAGAAACCGAAGGCCTGGATGTCCAGGGCTGGATCAGCCATCTCCGGCGTTATCCCGGTGTGTTCACACCGGATGAGGAGCCTGTCCTGATCCTCTCCTGTCGCGAAGAGTCCTTCCTGGCCTCCGTCCGCTCCTGCCTGAGGAGCCTGCAGAGTCAGGATTCGCTCGTGCTCATGGATGGAAAGGGAACCGTTCTGTGCTCAGAATCACCCGACCTTGCAGATCAGGGGGCGGCTCTTCTGTCGGGAGAGGAGGTTACCCTGCCCGACGGACAGAAGGCCATGACTGCCTGTACGCGCGCCCATATCATGGACTGGGAGCTCGCCATTGTCAGGACACAAATGCCTCTGACCCTGGAGCCTTCCTTCATGGGGTGGATTCTCATCACCATTCTGGTGATGCTCCTCGCCCTCGGTCTGGTTCTGTATGTGCACTCCAAGCACTACGCCTATCCCATGAAGCGCCTGGTCCGCCAGATGCAGCTGCCGGAATCCCGCCAGGGCCGCCTGTACAGCCCGGACCAGACCTTTTCCATGATGGAAAATCAGCTGGAAAACATGGAGGAAAGCCGCCTGGAGCGGGAACAGGAGATTGAAAAAAGCCGCCTGCAGCTGCGGGAGGCCTATCTGAACAGCCTCATCAGCGATGAGGCGGTCTACACCCATTCCCTGCCTGAGCTGGGGATCCTGCTTCCCCATGACCGGCTCCTGTGCCTCATGCTCAGCGATGCCCCGGCCCGGGAAGAGGAGGAGGCCCTGAACGCCGCCTTCCGCTCCCTGGACTGTCAGGTGGAGATCTTCCAGTCCAGACGCCGGGAATGGATCTGCCTGCTGAACCTGAAAAAGGAGGATGAGGAAAGGATCCCCGAAAGACTGGAGGAGGTGGTCCGGGACACCCCCGATTCATCCCTCACCTTCGGTGTCGGCCTTCCCGTGGACAGAACCGCTCCCCTCGGGGTCTCCTACCGCTGTGCCCGCAGAGCCCTGACCGAACGCTATTTTGACCGGAACCGCCGGGTCTGCATTTTCCGCACGGAAGAGGAACATGCCTCCGCAGACCGGGTCATCGCCGGAATCATGGTGCACCTCGCGGTCCTGCCCCGCCTGGCGGCGGCGGGAAAAACCCAGGAGGCCATGCAGCGGATTGAGGAAATCGTCACGGAACTGAGAAACATGATCCCTTATCTGAGTACCGTTCGCTCCGTCATGCTGCTCACCGGCGCCTTTCTGGTCCAGGCGGCCTTTGACGTGCACACCAGTCCCCAGGCCGTTTACGGCCAGGACCTGATGCAGGTCTATTACCATCTGGAAGACATTGAGAGCTTTGAGGCCCGGATGAAATCCGACTGTCTGAAGCTGGCCGAATACCTGAAAAAGGAAAGCGACACGGGAAACCGGAGCATGGTGACCCTTGCCAGACAGGTCATTGACAAGTGTCCCCCCGCGGACCTGTCCACCCAGTATGTGGCGGATGCCCTGGGCATTTCCACCGGACACCTGAGCCGTGTGTTCCATCAGGAAACCGGGGAAAAGCTCATGGACTGTCTGCAGAAAAAACGCATGGAGCACGCTGCCAGGCTCCTGCGGGAGGGTGAAATGACCAATGAGGAGATCTGTGAGGCCATCGGCTACAGCCGGCTTCAGTACTTTGCCGGAAAATTCCGGGAATACTACGGCATGACACTGAGCGAATACAGGCAGTATTCCTCTCATACCGACAAGAACAGAACCTGAAAGAAAGGATGATATGCATGGCGTTCCCTGTGGAGCAGGAAAATCTCTTCAGCTATGATCTGTTTCCCCGGGTTGTCCGCCAGGGTGTGGAGACGGAGATCACCATCCGCCCTCTGGGTGTTTCCGGCTGTTTCCGGCCGGGAAAGGAATGTACGGTCATCATCAAGGCCATTGACGGAGGCAAGCCCGAATACTTCCCCATTTCCTCCGATTTTCAGAGCATAACCTGCCTCTGCGACGAAACAGGGGTGCTCCGCTTCCGCCATACCTTTACACAGGAGCAGGAATACTTCCTGGACATCCCCTACACGGACAGCCGGGGAAGGGAGAAACAGGAAAGATTCTGCGTGTACTGCGTCGCCCCGGATCTTTTCGGCATGTTCCCCTATCTGGGAGACCTGCATATCCATACCACCTATTCCGACGGCAGCCAGAGTCCGGAGGTGGTCTGCGCCAACTACCGGAAACAGGGATACGATTTCATCTGCATCACGGATCACCGCCGGTACTATCCTTCCCTCGAAGCCATGCGCTTTTTTGAGAAACTCCCGGTGGACCTCACCATCCTGCCCGGTGAGGAGGTGCACCTGCCCAAAGCCTTTGATCATTTCATCGACCCCCACATGATCAATCTGGGCGGCACCTATTCCGTCAACGCCATGATTGAGCGGGATGACGTGGACAACATCCCCACCGACGATCTGAGCCGCTCCCTCACAGGGCAGTGTCCCCCGGTGATGAACCAGGCAGAGTATGAAAGGACGCTTCAGGCCATTCTGGACAGCCGGACCTTTCCCCAGGGTGTGGATCCCATTCCCGCCGCGGGCATGACCTGGGCCTTCGGGGAAATCCGGCGCAGCGGCGGCCTGGCAGTCTTCCCCCATCCCTACTGGATCCATGATGTGTTCCATATCCCCCGGGGGCTCTATGACTATCTCCTGGAGAACCGCCTCTTTGATGTCCTGGAGGTGCTGGGGGGTGAAAACTACTACGAACAGAACGGGTTCCAGACCACCCGCTACTATGAGGACAGGGCCCGGGGTTTCCGGTATCCCATCGTGGGAAGCACGGACAGTCACAATTCCAATCCCACCAACCGCAACGCCCTGATCTGCTCCACCATCATCTTTGCCCCCCGCAACACCCGGGAAGACCTGCTGGAAGCCGTGCGCTCCTTCCGCTCCGTGGCGGTGGACACCATCAGCAGGGAATTCCGTCTGGTGGGGGATTTCCGCCTGGTGCAGTATGCCTGCTTCCTTCTGCGGCACTATTTCCCTCTGCATGACGAACTGTGCTTTGAGGAAGGCCGGGCCATGAAACAGTATGTCACGGGGTCCGGAGAGGAAAAGCAGGAGGCCCTTCAGGTCCTGAATGCCATCCACGGCCGGACACAGAGAATGCGCCGGAAATACTTCGGCTTTGAAGAAGGATCCATGGGGAGGAACGATTCATGATCATGCCCAATGTCTGGGGCCAGGGTGCCCTGTTTGCCTTTTCCGGCCTGGACGGTCCCTGCTGTCCCCCGGAATGTATGAACGGCTCCCTGCTGGGCGACCTGCTGGGCGTCCGTCTCCGGGGCCGTGAGGAAGCCCTGGACCTGTACTTTTCCCTGCGGTATATCCGGGATATTCGCTACGACCTGGTGAGCTCGGATCTGATTCTCGCGTTTCTCACGGACCGCGGGGGCCATGAATTTCCCCTGATCCTCACCTTTCTGGACCAGGTCACCGTCGCCGGCCTCTGCCCCCCGGGCTCCCTGCGCCTGCGGATGGTGGACACGGAAGGAACTCCGGAAAACTGCGGATTCTATCTTTTCCGGGAAGACAGGGAGGAGGGCACCGTTTTCACCCTGTCCCTCCGGGAAGCCGTGCCCGTCACCCCCCGGGAAGTGGAGACCCTCCGGGACAAGCGTCTGAATTACTACAGAGCTTTCCGGGACCGCATGCCGGAAAAGGCAGAGGACAGGCAGCTCCTCCTCAAGTGCATCTCCGTCATGCGCTCCCAGGTCTACAGTCCCTGCGGCATGTTCCGCCAGAGATGGACCACTCCGGACCGTATCCCCCATGCCATGCTCTGGCTCTGGGACAGCGTTTTCCACAGTTTCGGCATGATCCACATGGAAACGGAACTGGCGCGGGACGCTCTTCAGTCCGTTCTGGACACCCAGCAGAGCTCCGGGATGATTCCCCACATGGCCAGGCCCCATACCGTTTCCGGCATCACCCAGCCCCCCGTCCTTGCCTGGGGGATTCTGCGGTATCTGGAAAGAACCGGCGACCGGGACTTTGCGGCCCGGGCCGTGCCAAAGCTCCGGCGGTACCTGGAATGGAACCGGGAAAACCGCATGGACGCGGAAACAGGACTGTACGGCTGGTATATCCGGGAGGACATGCCCAGGAACCGCTGTGACGAAAGCGGCATGGACAATTCTCCCCGCTTTGACCATCCCCGGCCCATGGGCTGCGTGGACTTCTGCACCTTCATGGTCCAGGAAATGCAGTGCATGGCCGGAATCCTGTCCTGCCTCGGCGAAGACGGGGAAGACTGGGACAGGCAGGCCCGGGATCTGAAGGAGCGGGTGAACCGCTGTCTCTGGGACGAGGAATCGGGACTGTATACCGATCTGGACCTTCGCAGCGGAGAAAAGACCCTCGTTTTCTCCTGCGCCTCCTTCCTCCCCCTCCTGGCCGGGATTCCCACCCCGGAAATGGCCGGAAAAATGGCCCGGGCGCTTACGGACCCGGATGCCTTCGGCACCCCGCTTCCCCTGCCCACCATCGCCCGCTCCCATCCCCTGTACGGGACGGATATGTGGCGGGGACCCGTATGGATCAATATGAACTACATGACGGCCCTGGGCCTGAGGGCCTATGGCATGACAGAGCTTGCCGACAGCCTGATCCTGAAAACAGTGGAGAACATCCGCCGGTTCTATCTCACCGACGGGGTGGTCTACGAAATGTATGACCCACAGGGCCTGAACAGTCCGAGAGCGCTTTACCGCAAGGGGCCGGTTGTGGAGCCCTATGCCCCGGAGGTGCGCTACCAGACCATCCGGGACTATGGCTGGACGGCCACCCTCTGCGCTGCCATGATGCTGGAAAATCCGTCTCTCTTCGGCATTCCCGAAGCGTAAGGAGGATGTATGCGTTACCGTTCCTTTGATCCCCGTTCCATGGCTGAACACGCCCATCACTATCTCACCCATATGGTGGACCCCGAGCGGAATCATCTGCCCTACTGGCTCATCCTTCCCAATCTCAAGCCCGCCGAGGCGGCCCACTGCCGGGTGGATGATGCGGAACTGGTGGGTTCCTGGTATGAGGGGCTGGACAGCTGCATGCATGTGCTTCAGACCCGGGAAGGCATGGATGTGCTTCATTCCTTTGAGGATTTCCTCCGCTCCTCCTGGGGCCCGCAGGGACTGAGATACCATGCCCGCTATCCCTGGACCCATACCATGCACTCCTCCTTCCATGAGATGGGCTATATCCTTCCCGCCCTGAACCGGATGCTCCGGAAGTATCCGGATGACGCCGATCTTCAGGCGAAAACCTCCGGGCTTGTGCGGGGGATGCGCGGACTTGTCGTGCAGCGGGAAGTCAAAACCTTCTGGAGCGGGGACACGCCGGAAGACAGACCCATCTATGAGTTTCCCAATGATGTATACCTCCTTGAGGGAGGATTCGATCTGACCCGGTATACCGGCCGGGGTGAACAGCCCATCCGCCACAGCGTCCTGATCCCCGCCCTTACGGAACGGTACATGGACACAGGGGATCCCGTCGCCCTGGATCTGGCCCTGGGTCTGGCCAATCATCTTCTGGGCCCCTCCCGGTATCTCAACTGGCAGTACGCCTTCTTTGGCCATGTCCATTCCGCCACGTGGACCGCCTGCGGTCTGTGCGACCTGACGGAAATCACCGGAAATGACGAATACCTCCGGGCCGCCAGAGGAATCTATGACTATGTCCGGTCCATATCCTCCTCCTTCGGGTGGGTGCCTGAATACGCCCAGTGGCATCCCATGCAGGAGGAACACTGCGAAACCTGCTGCATCAAGGATATGCTGGTCCTGGCGGACCGCCTGATCCGGAAGGGATATGACCAGTACTGGGAAGACATGCTCCTCTTCTCCCGGAATCATCTGGTGGAGAATCAGATGAACTATACCGGGTATGTCCAGGTGGACAATGACCGGCCGGACGCGGAAGGCAAGACCTGGAAGCATCTGGACGACCGCATGGCGGGCGGGTTTACCGGCGGTTCCCTCCCCAACAGCATCGCCCTGTCCAAATTCCGCTCCATCGCGGGATGCTGCGCCGGCACGGCCCCCATGGCCATTGCCCTGATCTGGGACAGGGCCGTCACGGAGGAAGGTTCCCTGCTGACGGTGAACTTCCCCTTCTGCCGCAAAACAGCAGACTGGGAGATGGAAAGCTGGATTCCCGACGAAGGCCGTATCTGCCTGACCCCCTTCCGGGACAGGCCCGTCGCTTTCCGGTACTATCCCTACATGGGACAGAACTTCACCTGCCTGGTGAACCGGCAGCCCCATCCCTTCCGTCTGGAAAAGGGTCTGATCCTCACGGATCCCGTCCCCGCGCTCAGCCGTGTGGAGCTCCTTTTCCCCATGGAAACCGTGCAGCGCCGGGAGGAGGCCGCCGGCCGGGTCTATACCGTGTCCTGGCGCGGCCCGGACGTCATCGCCATGGATCCCCCGGGGGAGCATCTGCGTCTCTACCAGCGGGATCTGAGCCTTCCTCCGGTCCTGCCCGGACCTGAGGACGTCACCTTCGGCGGTGCCGCCAATTACGGCCCCACCCAGCAGTCCAGACCAAAGAACTGAACCCAAGGAATACAGCAGAAGGCAGGAGACCGGTTTCTCCTGCCTTCCGCTGTGCCCTGACCGTGTTTTGGAGGATGCCATGCGTTCCCTGAATCATCTGGAAGACTATCTCGTGGAGAGTATTCCCGGCCTTCTGAAGCAGCCCCGGGCATACATTCACTATCCCTTCATTGATCCGGGCTCCGTCTATGATGGAAACTGCTGGGACTGGGACACCTACTGGTCCGTCTACGGCCTGTTCTCCATCCGGGACCGCCTTTCCCCGTCTCTGGATCAGCAGGTCCTGACCCACGCCCGGGGCAACGTCCTGAACTTTCTGGACCATCAGCTGTCCGACGGATATATCCCCATGATGGTGGAGGCGGACAGGTATCCCATGCCTTACCTGAACATGCGGCATCTGGAAGGTGTCCGGATGAACATGCACAAGCCTTTTCTCTGCCAGCAGATCCTCCTCATCTCCCGGGAACAGGAAGACTTTTCCTGGGCGGAACCTTTCCAGGAGCAGCTGGAAAAATACTTCCGCTTCTACCGCACCTATTTTCACGAAAGCACCGGCCTCTACGTCTGGCACGATGACATCATGATCGGCGTGGACAATGATCCCGCCTCCTTCGGCCGTCCCCCGGACAGCACCGCCAGTATCTTCCTCAACAGCTTTATGGTCATGGAACTGAAGGCCATGGAGGAAATCTGCCTGGCTCTGGGAAGAGACGGAAGTCCCTGGGCCGCTGAGCGGCAGGCCCTGATCCGCTCCATCCAGACCCATCTGTGGGATCCCCGGGACCGCTTCTATTATTCCCTGGATGTGGACGTGCATACCCGCAGGTATGACTGGTTTCACCAGGGGCTCGGGGTCTTCTGGAAGGGCCTGCCCATCCGCATACGGGTCTGGTCAGGCTTTCTGCCCCTGCTGGCGGGGTTCGCCACCCGGGAGCAGGCCGGAGCCCTCCGTGAGCAGATCCTGTGTGCCGATACCTTTGCCGCCCCCTGGGGCATTCCTTCCCTGGCCATGAATGAACCCATGTTCAATCTGGAGAAAACCATCAATCCCTCCAACTGGCTGGGGCCCGTCTGGCTGGTGACCAACTACTGCGTATTCCGGGGGCTTATGAACTACGGCTACCGGGAGGATGCCGAAAGGATCGCAGAGCAGTCCCTGCACCTTCTGTCAGAGGATCTGGAAAAAACCGGATGCCTCCACGAATTCTACTCTCCCCTCACCGGCGATCCCATCATGAACGGCGGTTTTATCAACTGGAATCTGCTGGTTCTGACCATGTTCCGGGAAATGGGCAGCTGCCGCCCGTGAGAAAACAGCCCTTTTCTTTTCAGGACGGATGTGGTTAAATACTTTTGTCGTTTTTGCACGTCCATCGTCAAGGAGGAAATCAGCATGACAGAAATGATGAAACGGCTTCAGACCATCGGCATCGTGCCCGTCGTGGTGCTCAATGATGCCGGGGATGCCCTCCCTCTGGGCGAAAAGCTCATGGCGGGCGGCCTGCCCTGCGCCGAGGTCACCTTCCGCACCGATGCCGCGGAGGAATCCATCCGCCGCATGGCCAAAGCCTACCCGGACATGATCATCGGCGCCGGCACGGTGCTTACCATTGAGCAGGCGGACCGGGCCATTGACGCCGGTGCCACCTTCGTGGTCAGCCCCGGATTCAATCCCCGGGTCACCGAGCATGTTCTGAAGAAGGGCGTTCCCATGACGCCCGGTGTCTGCACACCCACAGAAATCGAGGCAGCCATGGAACTGGGCCTGGACGTCCTGAAATTCTTCCCGGCG
Source organism: uncultured Eubacteriales bacterium (assembly GCA_902774025.1). Classification (GTDB taxonomy): domain Bacteria; phylum Bacillota; class Clostridia; order Christensenellales; family Aristaeellaceae; genus UBA2943. The sequence continues at coordinate 49,741 of CACYGY010000003.1, read as the reverse complement.
GAGCCCTCCGGCGGTCTGAAGATGATCAAGGCCCTGGCGGCGGCCTATGTGAACCTTCGCTTCATGCCCACCGGAGGCATCAATGCGGCCAATGTGCGGGATTATCTGGCCTATGACCGGATCGTGGCCTGCGGCGGCAGCTGGATGGTCAGCGGCAGTCTGGTAAAGGAAGGCAAATTTGACGAGATTGAACGCCTGGTCCGTGAAGCGGCCGGCATCGCCCGGGAAATCCGGGGCTGAAACAGCCAGTCAGACTGGTCAGGAGGAATAGAATGCGCGCATTTATGGATCAGGATTTCCTGCTGAACACGGAATGTGCCAGGGAGCTCTATCATGAGGTGGCGGAAAAGTGCCCCATTATTGACTATCACTGTCACCTCAGCCCCCGGGAAATCTACATGGATATCCGCTATGACAACATCACCCAGGTCTGGCTGGGGGGCGACCACTACAAGTGGAGACTCATGCGCAGCGCCGGGGTGGAGGAGAAGTACATCACCGGAAACGCGCCGGATGAGGAAAAGTTCCTGAAGTACGCGGAAGTGCTGGGGAATTCCATCGGCAATCCCCTGCATCACTGGTCTCACCTGGAACTGCGCCGTTTCTTCGGCTATGACGGCATTCTCAATGCGAAAACCGCACCGGAAGTCTGGAAGCTGGCCAACGAAAAGCTTCGGAGTCCCGGTTACACCAGCCGCGGCCTGATTCAGATGAGTCATGTGGACACCATCTGCACCACGGATGACCCCGTGGACGACCTCATCTGGCACGAAAAACTGGCCGCGGACAGTTCCTTCCCCGTCACCGTGCTCCCCGCCTGGCGTCCGGACAAAGCCATTGACCTGGACAAACTCTCCTACGTGGATTACCTCAGAGAACTGGAGAAGGCCGCAGGCATGAAAATCGCTTCCGTTTCAGACCTGAAGGAGGCCCTGAAGCGCCGTCTTGATTTCTTTGCCGCCCACAACTGCAGCCTCTCCGATCACGGCCTGGACTATGTCATGTACGCCCCCGCTCCCGAAGAGGAAGTGGAACGCATTTTCAAGGCCCGTCTGGAGAACGTCATGCCCACGCCCCAGGAATCCGCCGTGTTCAGGTTCGCCTGCATGACCTTCCTGGCCGGGGAATATCATGACCGGGGCTGGGTCATGCAGCTGCACTATGGCTGCCGCCGGAACAACAATCCCGTTACCTTCCGGGACCTGGGCCCGGACACCGGCTTTGACTGCGTGGACAACACCGCGCCTTCCACTCAGACCGCGGCCTTCATGGGCGCTCTGGAGGATATGGGCAAGCTGCCCAGGACCATCCTCTACTCCCTGAACACCTGCGACAACGCCGCCATTGACACCATCCTGGGCTGTTTCCAGAACAGCGAAGCTGTAGGCAGGATCCAGCACGGCTCCGCCTGGTGGTTCAATGATCACTTCGACGGCATGACGGATCATCTCCGCTCCCTGGCCAGCCTGGGCTATCTGGCCGGATTTGTGGGCATGCTCACCGACAGCCGTTCCTTCCTGAGCTATCCCCGGCATGAGTATTTCCGCCGGATTCTTTGCCGTCTCTTCGGCGAGTGGGTGGAACAGGGCTTCTATCCCGATGACATGGAAACCCTGAAAAAGATTGTGGCGGATATCAGTTACAACAATGCCAGAAACTATTTCCGCTTTGCCCGCAAGAACTGATCTCCTCCGGCCTCACGGGCAGACAGTGCACGCATTGTCTGCCCTTTTCTTCTACCGGCGGACCGGATGATTTTTTTCTCCACCCTTTGATTCCGGAGCCAATATCGTTTAAAATGGAAAAAGCAAGTCTCATCTTTCAGCCCGCTCAAAGGAGAAACGCCATGCAAGAATCCACCGGCGCGCCGGATTTTGTCCTGCTCACCGACCTGGTGCCATCTGTCCTGCTGGATATCCGGTATTACAGCGCCTTCAATTTTACCGGGCAGCGGATCCCCGGATACCTTCAGCCCGTTGCCATCCTCACCCGTCAGGCCGCGGAGGCGATGAAGCAGGTCTGTGACCTTGTCCGGAGCGACGGACTGACACTGAAGATCTGGGATGCCTACCGGCCTCAGTGCGCCGTGGACTTTTTCATGGCCTGGGCGGAGACGGAGGACGCAGCCATGAAATCCCTGTTTTATCCGGACCTGGAGAAGAAGGATCTGTTTCCCCGGGGCTATCTCGCCCGACGTTCCGCCCATACCCGGGGCAGCACGGTGGATCTGACCCTGGTGGATATGAAAACCCAGCAGGAGCTGGACATGGGCGGGCCTTTCGACTTCTTCGGTGAGCTGAGCCATACGGAATACCCCGGCCTGACACCCCTGCAGCGCGAAAACCGCATGCGCCTGCGGCAGGTCATGACCCGGTGCGGTTTCCGCGCTATCTCATCGGAGTGGTGGCATTTCACACTGGAAAGGGAGCCCTTTCCGGATACCTGTTTCCAGTTCCCCGTACACATGAACGCCGTCCATACAATTTCTCCATAAGGAGGCTGCCAGAATGATTCACACGGAGATGACCATTACCCGTTCCGACATGATCCGCTGTGCCCTGTGTACTTCGCCCCGCTGCAGTGCTGCCTGTGAAAAAATCAAGCCCGGCAGTCTCCTGCGCAGCATCTGGTTCCGTAATGAGCAGAGCGCCGCCCTTTCGCTTCCCCCGGAAAACCCCTGCCTGACCTGTGCCGCGCCCTGTGAGCAGGCCTGCGTGCGTCCCGGGGAAATACCCATCCGGGAGCTGATCAACCGCCTGTACTATCAGGTTCTGCCGGAATGTGAAACACCCCTGCCGGAGGATGACAGCCGCCTTCAGTGCGAACTGTGCGGCGTTCCGCTGGAAAACCCTTTCCTCCTCGCCTCCTCCGTGGTGTCCAGCAATCATGACATGTGCGCCCGGGCTCTGAGGGCGGGATGGGCCGGCATATGCTTCAAGACCGTTTCCAATCTGGATATCCATGAGGCCAGTCCCCGTTATTCCGCCATCTCCGGCGACGGCGGAAGCATCATGGGCTTCAAGAACATTGAGCAGCTTTCGGACCACAGCGTGGCGGAGAACATGGCCTGTTTCCGTCATCTGAAAAAGGAATTCCCCGGCAAGTTCATCATGGCCTCCATCATGGGCAGGGACACCGAGGAGTGGGGTGTCCTTTCCCGGATGTGCGAGGACAACGGTGCGGATGCCGTGGAGCTGAACTTCTCCTGTCCCAATCTGGTGGAATCCACCCTGGGCCTGTCCATCGGACAGGTGCCGGAACTGGTGGAGGAGTACACTGCCTCCGCCGTCCGCGGCTGCTCCATTCCCGTGCTGGCCAAGCTGACCCCCAACGTGGACTCCATGGCACCCGCGGGGGAAGCTGCCCTCCGGGGCGGCGCCCGCGGCCTCTCAGCCATCAATACCATTCAGTCCATTATCGGCGTCAACCCGCATACCTACGTATCCGCCCCGGCCGTCAGGGGCCTGGGGGTATCCGGCGGATACAGCGGCAACGCGGTGCGTCCCATTGCCCTGCGGTTCATCGCGGAACTGGGAAAGGACCCTGCGCTGAAGGGGCTGCACCTGTCCGCCATGGGCGGTGTGGAGACGTGGATGGACGCCCTGGAGTTCATCCTGATGGGCGCCAGTTCCATTCAGGTGACCACGGCCGTCATGCAGTACGGCCAGAGGATCATCGAGGATCTGAAGAGCGGACTGAACCTCTATCTCACGGAAAAAGGCTTCCGCAATGTCCGGGAAGCCGTGGGGCTGGGCCTGGATAACCTGACTTCTTCTGCGGAGATGCTGGAGCGGGACACCGTCATCTATCCCCAGTTCATCCCTGAGCGCTGCATAGGCTGCGGGCGCTGTGTCGTCTCCTGTCAGGACGGCGGCCATCAGGCCCTCATCCCCGATGAGGACAGGCATCCCGTTCTCAATGGCGCCCGGTGCGTCGGCTGCCACCTGTGTGTCCTTGTATGCCCTCAGCGGGCCATTGCCCCCGGCAGCAAGCGCGTCCCTCTGTCTTCCAGGAAAAGGTGAAATCGGTTTCACACAAAAAGTCCGCCAGGCGGACTTTTTGCTTTCCCACTTCTCAGGAATCCCCATAGGCATGGCCTTTGTTCTTGCGGTTCATGACCTCCACCTCCGCTGCACGGGCTTCCGGAGAACAGCCCGGGCACACGGACAGGGAGGCGTACCGTCCCTCTTCCAGCTCACCGTAGGTAAACCCGGTCAGGGGAAGGAATTTCTGATTTACCAGGCTGCAATAGGGATCGGAATGATACTGCCGGCCATTGTCGGGATTATAGTACAGAGGCCAGTCATCAGATGCGGGAACCAGTGTTCTGTCCGAATCATCCCATATGATCACCTTTGCCCGGTTGCCGCTTCTGGGCATGTTTTCCCAGAGCCATTTCATATTGACTCCCTGCGGTGTTCGCTCTTTCTGAATCCGGATGCATCCGTGACTGGCCTTTTCCCCCAGATAATACTCGCACCGCTCATAATGCCGTACCTGACTGCCGTCCTCCGCCTCCTCAATGGTGCAGGGCACCTCGTGAAGAAGAATACCGTCATTGATGCGGATGCCCATGTCGCAGAAAAGATTCCCGGCCCAGAATCCGCCGGTATGGGAAATGGCCAGATATTCCCCCGCGGGCGTTTCATGGAAGGGCGTATCCGCCCTGGCGTATCCCGTGGAACACAGAAGCGTGCTGAAGAGATGGCCGTTGCGAAACACATACAGCCGCTGCTGGAGCTTGTCCACCACCAGGCCGATTTCCTGGCTGACTTCTTTTTCCTTCAGAAGGGACGTCTCCACATAGCCGGTAAAGCATTTGGAAAACACGCCTACCCGGCTGCCTTCCACGGAGGAAGAATAAGCCAGAATCCTCGTCCATTCTCCCGCGGTCTCCAGAACCTGCACCCCCTGGCTCTCGCAGGTCACCTCACCCGTATATTCCGTGCAGTTTTCGTCCGCCTCCCTGCGCACCCTGTACTGGTGCCGTTCATTCCCGGACAGCACCGTGACAGGGCTTGTCAGAACCTGCCAGATCTTCTCCTCCTCACGGATATCCATGGGCAGATTCCAGAAGGACATGGTTTCTCCGCAATCCACACCGCTGAGCTCCGAGGGCGTCCGGATCACCTGATCCTGCGCTCTGTGGGCAGGTTCCGGCTCCGGAAACAGCACGTCCAGCACATACAGCCCTGAACGCTGTCCCCGCTCATCCCGGAGAACCAGGGTCAGTTCCTTCATGCCGCTTCCCGGACTCTCCCGCAGATTCAGGAAGGTGGTATCCCCTGCCCGGGCCTGAACCTCCCCCAGCACCCTTTCCCCGTCCATGACCTGCAGTGTTCCGGGTACGTTGACACTGGCCTGAATCTGAAAGGTATCGGAATAGACCTCCGGGGCATCCGCGAACAGAATTTCCGGCAGAGGCGGCAGAATCTGCACATCCATGCTCTCCGCCGCACCCTCGCCGGTGAGGAACAGACGGTAATGTCCGATTTCCAGACCTGACGTATCCAGCGTAACCCTGCCGGCCGTCTCCTCCCGGACAATCTCCAGGGTGGACAGCGCCCGGCCGTCCCCGTCGGTGAGATAGACCGTCTTCCCCCCGCCATCAAAAAACACATCCCGGGATTCTCCCAGGTGAATCTCCACCATGTCACTCTGCCAGGTTCCCGCCTGTGCCCATGCGGTCCACAGAAGACAGAACAGAAGACAGAGTATCGCCCGTTTCCCCATAGAAAACTCCTTCCCGTATAGATACGCCTTTTCAGTGTATACGATGAACAGGCAGAAATCAATGCGGGGCAGGGAAACCCCTCCCCCGACCGTGAATGGCTTGGGGCGTCAAAGACCCTGTCCATCCGGCGGCGGGAACTTTTTCCATGTTCATCCGTCCCGTAAAGTGAAACCTCACAGGGTTTCGTAAGGAGGAGATTCCATGAAAAAGATCCGCATATGGCTTCCCTGTCTTCTCGCCCTCTGTATCCTGACAGGCGTATGCCCGGCCCTGTCCGCCCAGCCGCAGATTATCCTCTACACCTGTTACCGTCAGATGGGATGGGGAGACGCGGTCCAGATCGGATGGGTGACCGACGACGGAAATTTGTATCTCATCACCGGCCATGACGCAGACCTGAAATGGCCTTCAAAGCCTGAGGAACAGCTTGCATGGCTCCGGAAGGCGGAGGCTGAACCGGTCGATCGGCTCAGACATGACGACGTGACGGACCTCAAAGGCCTGGTCACCTCCGTCCCCGATCAGGGAAAAACCGCCCAGCCTGCGGCCTGCGACGCCGGCACCGAATCCAGCTATGCCGTCCGCTATACCCGCTCCGGCACCCCTATCTTCGTTCTGCTGGGCATGTCCGGGGATGACCGGTTTGAAAACACCGATCCCAATGCCCAGGCCCTGTACCTGTATCTGCGCAGTCTCTTCCCTCAGGTCACCTGCTACGGCGGGACCATGGGACCCGACGGGTTCCGGCCCGTCTCCCTCCGCTCCTTCTGTGGCCTGGAGGGTCTGGACTTCACCGAAGCCCGGATTGTCTGCTATCTGTCAGACTGCGAGGAGGGGAATCTGCCCATGGAGATGACGGAGGAAGAAACGGAGGATCTGCGCCGTCTCCTGTCCGAAGGCATGGTCACCGGCAAAGCCAATGCCTCCAGTGTCACCGGCGGCTTCATGATCTGCGTCATCCACGCAGAGGACGGGAAACGCGACGCGTCCCTGGACTTCTACGACGGCCTGCTGATGCGCCCTGACGGCATGTACTTCCTCCGTATGCCCTGACCCTGCCCCGCGGCGGATTCCTTTTCTCTTTCCCCGCCTCCGCTTCCACGCATTGAAAGGTTCTTCCTTTCCTGTTATACTTGCGCCGAATGTTTTCCCTGAGACAGGAGGAAAAACCCATGGAAGAAACTCTGGAAAAATCAACGCAGTTCAAATGCCCCGGCTGCGGCGCCCGCCCGGTGTGGGATCCTTCCAGCGCCGGAATGAAGTGCCCTTTCTGCGGCACCGCCAGTGAAGTCCCCCATGACACCACCCCGCCCCTGGTCTACGATATCCGCACTGCCCCCACGGCGGACATGGAAGAATGGGGCGATCAGAAGCGGGTTGTCAAATGCGGAGGCTGCGGCGCCCAGACCATTCTGGGCAGGGATGAAAGCGCTTCCTTCTGCCCCTTCTGCGGTTCTCCTCAGGTCCTGGAGGATCAGGCCCGGGCCGGCATTGCCCCGGAGAGCGTCATTCCCTTCTGTGTTCCCATGGAACAGGCCGTCCGGTCCTTCCGCACCTGGCTCAAAGGCAAGCTCTTCGCCCCAGGCAAGGCCAAGAAAATGGCCAGTCTGGGCCAGATTCTGGGGGTATACATGCCCCACTGGGCATATAACAGCCATACCCGTACCCATTATACGGGCCAGGCCGGGTACCATTATTACGTGGACGTGCCGGTAACCGTGGAGAGGAACGGCAAAAAGGTTACGGAAACCCGGCGGGAACAGCGCACCCGCTGGGAACCCACCAGCGGCTATGTGGAAAAGCAGTTCCTCGATATTCTGATTCCCGGTTCCCAGCGCCTTCCCCAGCGCCTTCTCAAGCAGGTTCAGCCCTTCGATCTCCGCCGCCTGTGCCGCTATCAGCCGGGCTTTCTCTCCGGTTTCCTGGCTGAAAAGGCCGCCGTGGATGTCCAGCAGGGCTGGACCGAAGCCCAGGATGTGATCCGCAGAACCATGCAGGACATGGCCCGTCAGGATATTCTCTCCCATGCCGATGAGGCTCAGGTTTCCTCCATTGATTCAGAACATGATCATGTCCGCTACAAGCTCTCCCTTCTTCCCATGTATATTTCTTCCTTCGCCTACAAGGACAAGTCCTACCATGTCCTGGTCAACGGACAGACCGGACAGTGCGGCGGCGAGGCGCCCGTCAGTGTTCCCCGCGTAATCCTTGCCGTCCTCCTGGTCGCAGCCGTCATCGGCGGCATTGTCTATCTCTGGATGAGCCGATAAGGCGCGATGTCCTGCCTTGCTGGAGGGAAGACTCAGACATGAACGGCCGTCAGCGCGAAAGGCGCAATCTCTGGTTTTATCCCCTGGGCACCACGGGGCGGGACATGCTCTATGTGCTCATCGCAAATTATCTCCTGACCTATTCCATGTTCACCCGGGAACTGACCGCCCCGCAGCTGGGGGCCATCAGCGTCATTATGGTGGCAGCCCGCCTCTTTGACGCCCTGAATGACCCCTTCATGGGCGGCATCATCGAGCGCACCCGTTCCCGATGGGGCAAGTTCAAGCCCTGGCTGGCCTCGGGCGCCGTGCTCACATCCCTGGTGGTCATCTTCCTCTTCAACACTTCCCTGAACGGCTGGCCTTTTGTCGCCGCCTTCGGCCTGTGTTACTTTGCCTACAGTATAACCTTCACCATGAACGACATCGCGTACTGGGGCATGATTCCCGCCCTTTCCCGGGACAGCGGCATCCGGGATCAGCTCACCTCCAGGACAGTCCTGTGCGCCGGCATTGGCACGGCCGTGGCCAGCGTCACCATTCCCATGTTCACCACCGGGCGCACCGCCCTGGGAGGCAACGCCCGCACCGGGTTCGGTCTGGTGGCCCTGATCATCTGTATCCTGGCTCCTCTTTTTCAGCTTTTCACGCTTCTGGGCGTGAAGGAAGACCGGGTACAGAATCAGAATGCCCCGGAGCCTGTGTCCTTCCGGAGAATCCTGAATGCCATCCTGCGCAATGATCAGCTTCTGTGGGCTTCCCTGTTCCTCTTCCTTCAGCAGATGGGAACCGGCATCATCTCGGGGGGCATCGCTTCCACCTACATCTATTTCACCTTCGGCTACCGGGGCGGCCTGTATTCCACCTTCACCATCGTCAGCCTGTCCGCCACCGCCATCCTGATGATCTTCTATCCCGCCATCAGCCGGAGACTGGGGCGGAAAAGACTCCTGCACCTTCTGATCCTCACTGCGGGCCTGGGCTATGTCCTGATGGTCGCTTCCCTGGCTTTCGGACAGGCCGCGGCGGGATTCTGGGTGCTCACCGCCGGCGGCATGCTGGGCAGTTTCGGGCAGTACGGCTTCTGCCTCGTCGCGATTCTCTCCATCCTCAACACGGTGGAATACAATGAATATCGTTTCGGAAGACGCGAGGAAACCCTCATCGCATCCCTGCGCCCCTTTGTCACAAAACTGAGCCTGGCCCTGAGCGTGTTCCTCACTTCCTTCACCTACCTGATTTTCAATGTCACCGGATACACCAATCAGATTTCCTTTCTGGAAAACCAGGCCGCCTCTGACCATATCACGGAAGCGGAGAAGCTCGCCGCCATTGACGAAATTCTTTCATCCGTCAGCAGGAAACAGACCGCGGGGCTTCTCCTGGTCATGGTCCTTCTCTCCTTTGGCTTCATGCTTGCCGCTTTCCTGATCTACCGGCGGAAGTATTTCCTGGACGAAAAGGAGTATGACCGGATCCGCAGGGAACTGGAGGCGCGGAAAAACTGAACGGTATCAGAAAACGGAACCCGGATTGCGGGTTCCGTTTTTTCAGGATTCCACCCGGATGACGCTCTGCACCTGAACCTTCCGGGGATCCAGGGCGGCCACAGCGGAGGCCAGAGCGTGCTCCGGCGCCTCATGCGTGACCAGGATCAGCATCACCCGGCCCTCCGCCGCATCCTTCTGCACCATGGAGGCGATGGAGACATTCTTTTCCGCGAAGCAGTCCGCCACCCGCGCCAGCACACCCACGGCATCCATGGCACTGAGACGGATATAGTACCGGGTCTTCCAGTTGTCCGTAAACACCAGGCTGCTGTCCGGTTCAGCCGTATTGGCAAAGGTGGGATGCATGTGCTTTTCCACCATGGCCGCCTGCAGCAGATCCCCCACCACCGCGGAGGCTGTGGGCATATCCCCGGCCCCCCGGCCCTGAAGCATCATGTCTCCGCAGGCATGGCCATGGATATACACGGCATTGAAGCTTCCGTCCACGGAGGACAGAGGATGGGAAGCGGGCAGAAAAGCGGGGTGCACCCGGATTTCCAGTGTATCCCCCTCCCGCTTGGCCAGGGCCAGGGGCTTCAGCGTCAGACCCATTTCCCGGCCCATGCGGATATCCACGTCACTGATTTCCGTAATGCCCTCCCGGTAGATCTGAGGATAGGTCACCCGGCAGTGAAAGGCCAGGGAAGCCATGATGGAGAGCTTACAGGCCGCGTCAATCCCGTCCACGTCACTGGCCGGGTCCGGTTCCGCCAGGCCCAGCCTCTGGGCATCCCTGAGCACCGTTTCATAACTCTGCCCCTCCCGAGCCATCCGGGAGAGAATATAGTTGGTGGTCCCGTTGATAATGGCCATGACCTTTTCAATCCTGTTGGCCCTGAGAGATGTGGACAGGGTGGAAATCACCGGAATGGCTCCTCCCACGCTGGCCTCATAGTAAAGCCCGCAACCATGCTCCATCGCCGCCTTCTGGAGCAGGTGCCAGTTCATGGCCAGGGCTACCTTGTTGGCCGTCACCACGGTTTTCCCCGCCTTCAATGCCCGGAGCATGTACGCCGTGGCAGGCTCTTCGCCTCCCATGAATTCAAGGACAAAGGCAATATCCGGATTTTCCAGCACCTCGCCGGGATCCTCCGTCAGCATGCACTCCGGAATCTCCACGCTTCTGGGCTTTGTGACGTTCCGGACCAGAATCTTCTCCACGTCAATCTGCAGCCCGTAGCGGTGCAGAATTTCCTCCCGGAAACCCTCCAGCAGACGGTATACGCCGCCCCCCACATTGCCGCAGCCCAGAAAACCCACACGAATCCTTTTCATTGCTCAGTTGCCTCCCCGGGCAGTGTCCAGATTGCGCTCATAAATCAGGCGCAGTCCTTTCAGGGTCAGTAAGCCGTCGATACAGTCAATGGCCTGCGTCTTGGAGGCGATCATCCGCGCCATGCCGCCTGTGGCCACCACCCGGGCTTCGGCCCCCAGTTCCTTCTTCATGCGGTGAATCAGATACTCCACCTGTCCCACAAATCCATAAAGCATGCCGGACTGCAGATTGGAAATGGTGTTCCGGCCAATCACCGACTCCGGCCACACCAGCTCGAAATTGGGAAGCTTGGAAGTGCCCTGCACCAGGGCCTCGCTGGCAATCTTAATGCCGGGACAGATACAGCCCCCCGCAAAACTGCCCTTTTCATTGATCACCCCGAAGGTTGTGGCCGTGCCGAAATCAATGAAAATACAGGGGGATCCATACTCCGCCAGCGCCGCCACAGCATTGCATATCCGGTCGCTTCCCAGGGCCTGGGGATTCTCATAGAGGATGTTCATGCCCGTACGCACCCCAGGCATGACAAACATGGGAATCAGGCCGAAATAATCATTGCACATGTGTTCCACGGTAAAATTCACGGTGGGAACCACGCTGGAAACAATAATGCCCCGCACGTCTCCCATCTCCAGATGGCTGTTCTGGAACAGACTGGACACCAGGATGCCGTACTCGTCACTGGTGCTGGTCCGGTTTGTGGCCAGACGCCAGTACCGCACCATCTTTTCCCCCTCAAACAGACCCATCTTGATGTTGGTATTGCCCACGTCCATTGTAAAGATCATGTCAGGCTCCTTTGATATTCATCAGTCTGGAATGATCCAGCGCCATGGCCACAGCTCCCGTTACCAGCGTGGAAACGATCATCTCCACCAGCGCATTCACCCCTGTGGCTGAGATCACAAAGGCGAGAAAACCCTGACCGCCCATGCTCGTCTGCATGTACTCCGTGGATCCGAACAGGAGCACCAGCAGGCTCATGAAGAACAGTGTGTTCAGGAAAGCCGCCGCAAAGCCGGCAATGGAATAACGCACAAAATTCCTTACGGCTCTCTTCTTCAGAAAACCATGGATCACGGCCACCAGGATGCCCACCAGAAGACGGGACACAAAACGCTGCACGAACATGAGCACCGGGCTGACGCCGACCAGAGCCGCGCCCATGGCGCTGTACCCAAGGATCCCGAAACACTGCAGAAAACTGATCAGACCAAAGGCCCCGCCCACCACGGCGCCGCCTTCCACGCCCCCCGCGATGGCCGCGATGGCCACCGGAATCATGTTGAAGGTGATGGACAGGCCCGCGGGCTGCGGGATGTTCACCATGGCAAGAACCACCAGAACAGCGATCAGCATGCCATACAGTGTCAGTTTGTAAACGGAATTTCTTCTTTTTTTCATGCCTGCCTCCAATCAGGTTCCTTTCGGATACCTGTTGCTCCATTTTCTCGGCCCCATGTTCCGTCCGGCGCCTTGGCTTCCGGCGGAAGAGCCTGATGCATTATAGCCACTCTCCGATCCCCTGTCAAAAAAGGGCTCGGAGGCTGAAAGGGCCGATCCGGGATACGCAATCCTTTCCGCAGGACAGGACCCGGGTCTGAACCGGCTGCATCGGGGTTCCCTCAGAGGAACATCCGGGAAAAGCTGTCCCGGGCAGGTTCTTTTCCATGCGGGTCGGCACATGGCCTCCTCCGGACACCCGATCTGTTTCACCTTTGCCTCCCCCCCTCCTTTCTCCTGACGGATTCCAAATGAGAAAAGCCGCGGCGAACCGCGGCTTTTCTCATGTCCTTCTGCGATATTTCTCCCTGACATTTTCACTGACATGACTCAGGACATGATCCAGAACCATATCATAATCCTCCCTCGGCACGTACATCTGATAGGGCGTCCCCGCCGTCAGCTCAATCATGTCATACTCCGGAAAGGTCCGGATACTGCGTACGGCCTCAAAGCGGCACAGTCCGTACCGGGGTGACCCGGGGTGCGCGGGTATTTTCCGCGGCCTGTCCGCGCTCATGGATATCTGAATATCGTCCATGTAGAAGGGCGTTCTCTTTCTGCCTCTGCGCATCATGGCCACGATAAAGTACCCGCCGGTGAGAAGAGCCATAAGACCCGTAAGAATCAGAAGGCCGAACCAGAGGGGAAACATTCCCATCAGCGCGCCTGCGGCGGAGATCACCAGAAAGATGGGCACCAGGTATTTGAAGAAAACCATCAGAATGGATTTGTTCCGCATCATATCCATTTCATAGATCCATCGGTAGGCGCCTTCCTCATCCCTCTGCACCCGGTTGGTCAGCTGAAAAGCCATCCGTCACCTCATTCTTCCCAGGCATGGGCACCCGGCCTGTAATTGCGCACCGCGTCCTCCAGTGCCTGCAGGGTCTTTTCGCCCTCGCCCTTCACATACTTTGCGGTAAAGACCACCGTATGACCATCCTGAGTGTCCCAGGCCCGGATCATGATCACTGTGTATCCCTGCAGCCTGTAGGTGTAAATGGCCGCGGGCATGTCCCGTCCTCCCAGGGTATAGTGGACATGCTCCTCCACGCTAATCAGGTCATCCCCGTACTGCTTCCGGATCCTGGGCGTGTACTGCTCATGCATGTAATCCGCCACATCCACCAGCCAGTCCTCGGAGCGAAAGACCAGGACATAGGGGATGCTGTTTTCCCGCCGGGTATAAATGGTCACGCCGTTGCTCCTGTCCCAGGTCCAGGGGTATTCCTTCAGGGCCAGGGTGGAAAACTCCATTTCAGGCACGGAGATCACGCCGTAGCCTTCCGGAATGTCAGAGGTTTTCCCGGACGCCCGCGCTTCACTGGCCGTGCCGGACTCCATGGGCGCCATCCGGCCCTCCGTATGGTAGGTGGAAGCCAGGGTCTGAAGCAGCTTCAGAGGCTTTTCTCCCTCATCCAGCAGATATTTGGCACAGTACATCACCGTATGACCATCTCTGGCCTCGTACGCCCGCACCATCTCCACGATGTGATCCTGCAGGCGGTACCGGTAAACGCCGATGGTCATGTCCCGTCCTCCCAGGGGATAGCTATCATACACTTCCGCACTGAGGAGATCCTCACCGTACTGTTTCCGGATATTGGGCGTGACCGTTTCCCGGACCAGTTCCCGGGAATCATACAGGTTGCCGGCACGGGTCACGCTGACCCAGGGAATGCTCCCTTCCCTTTCCGTGTAGAAGGTCACACCGTCCTGGGGATCCACTTCACAGGCATAATTCCCGGGAGCCCGAACCGAGAATCCCTGCTGCGCACAGACAATCGTGTCCATTTCACCGGTGAGGGCAGGTTCCGGATCGTAGAAATACGCATCCGGACGGTAGCAAACGGCAGCAATGCCCAGAACGCCGTACATGGTCATTTCCTGCCCGTCCAGGTACCTTCCCTCATAGCGGACAACGCTGTCCGGCCGCTGATCCAGCACCACATAGGAACAGATTGCCTGTCCGCCGGCCCTGTAGGCGTACAGCCTGGCATGCATGGCCCTGCCCGCCAGTTGAATGGTTTCATAATTGCCGGCCCCGAGATAATCCGCACCCCAGGAATCCCGCATCTGTTTTTCCAGGGTCACGGTCAGATAGGTCTTCGCGTCAAAGGAACGTGTCTCAACCCGATTGATGTTCACATAGGGCACCTGTTCCTTTTTATCGAGGAAAATGGTCATGCCCGCGTCGGGATGGTAGCTGCAGGTATAACCTTCCATGGCCAGGGTGGAGAAATCCTGTTCCGGCACCCTGACCACCTGGCTTCCGGGAATGACCCCGTCATACAGTCCGAGGCTGACCCGGACGTCTGCCGTCTCCACCAGCACAGTCTTTCCCCGGGACACGGGGATCATGGCAAGCAGGTGTCCCTCATCCGTTTCGCTGGCGGCATAGGTGTTCACAAGCATGGTCCAGAACTCATCGCTCCGGTCCGGATCCGCCGACGAGAATCCCAGGTAACTGCTGATCAGCCCGTCAGCCCACATGAGATCCACACCTGCCACGGGCGTCTCCTCCGTGCCGTCCGCCGTCACGGCATAGAAATAGCTTCCCTCACCGGGGATTTCAAAGGAATACTTTCCGTCCTCCTCCCGGGTATACGTCCATCCGTGTTCCTCCAGATCGCTGAGATGGCTGGAGCCCAGGGTATAGTGCTCGCCGTTGATGGTAAAGGTCAGATATTTCATGTCGGAAATGGTCTCCGCCCCGGCCATGCCGGCGAGAATCAGCAGCGCGGCGGCAGCCAGGACCAGAGCAAGAATCTTACGCATAACGCTCCTCCTTTTTTCCCGGAATCCGTTTTTCATTCACCACAGCCTGTTCCTTCCCGAACTTCAGTCAGCCGTCCCTTCACTTCATCGGACGCATTCCCCTTCTCTCCTGTTCCCCGGAAAGGCAAAAAATCTTTCCGGACAGGGCTCGCCCATGGGACAGGGGAGCGTGCCGGATCCGATCAGGTCTGGTTTTCGGGAACTGTCCGTTACAGTATAGAGGAAAAATGAGTGTCTGGCAATCCGGAAGCAGAGGCAGCATGTCTGTCATTCCTTCCGCCGGTGTGTTTTCACGCGCTGAAAAGCCCCGGCGCCCGTCCTTCCGGACAGAATCCGGGGCTCTTCTCATTCCACATCCTTCCCCATTCCCCGCAGAGCATCCAGTGCCGCGGCCTTTTCCGCGTCCTTTTTGGACCCGCCATCTCCCCGGCCCAGGATCCTGCCCATCCAGGAAACCTGAGCCTCAAAGTGCGGGGCGTGCACCGGACCGCTGCTGGAAAGAATGGTATAGACCGGTGTTTCCCCGCCGTCCCGCTGGAGCACCTCCTGTAGGGCTCCCTTGCTGTCCTGCAGGGGCCTGTGCACCTCCTCGGGCTCCGGCCAGAAGCGACGGATCAGCTCCCGCGCCGCTTCCATGCCTCCGTCCAGATACACGGCGGCCAGGACGGCCTCCATGGCGTCACAGAGCACGCTGGGCTTGGTCCTGCCCCCGGAGAGCTCCTCCCCGTGATCCATGATCAGCGCCTCACCGATGCCCAGGGACCGGGCCACCAGGCTCAGAGCCTCCTCGCACACCAGGAGTGACCTGAAATGCGTCAGACTGCCCTCCTGATCCCCGGGATGAGAGCGGAACAGCTGATCACTCACCAGATACTGCAGCACCGCGTCCCCCAGAAATTCCAGGCGCTGGTTATCCTCTCCGCCCATGGAGGGATGCGTCAGCGCACGACGGAGAATCTCCGGATGCTGAAACTGATAACCCATGGTCTTCATGAGTTTCTGCTGAGACTGCATAAACCCTTCCTCCGGTCAAAAAACTCCGGCATTCGCCGGAGGTTTTCAGGCTCAATGATGCTTTTCGATGTAATCCACCACGTCGCCCACCGTCTTCATCTTCATGATCTGATCATCTTCCACGGTGATGCCAAGCTGGTCTTCCAGGTCCATGATCATGACCATGATGTTGGCGCTGTCCGCGTGCAGATCGTCAATCAGTCTGGATTCACGGGTGATGGCGCTTTCCTCCAGTTTCAGCTGGTCAGCAATCATTTTGCGTACTTTTTCAAACATGGGTATTCCTCCTCGTTTTTCAGTTCTATCGCAGCCCGCCCCGCGGGACCCTGCATCACTTTTCTTCGCCCCTCATGGCCAGGACACCTTTGGCGATGGTGGCAGGCACATCCGCATCAATCATCCTTTTCAGCTGCCGGATGGCACAGCACAGGGCATGACCGTCGCTGGACCCATGGGCCTTCACCACACAGCCCTGCACGCCCAGCAGCGGCGCACCGCCCACCTCGGAATAATCCATGGCCTTTTTCAGTCTGCGGAAAGCCGGCTTGGCCAGCAGAGCACCCAGCTTGGAGCGAAGACCGCTCATCAGCACCTTCTTGATCATTCCCAGCAGGGTACCCGCCACACCTTCCATGAATTTCAACACCAGGTTGCCGCAAAAGCCGTCGCACACCAGCACATCAGCCACGTCATTGGTAATCTCCCGGGCTTCCACGTTCCCCACGAAGTTGTAGGGCGCCTTTTCCATCATGGGATAGACCGTCTTCACCAGCTCATTGCCCTTGTCGCTCTCCACGCCGATATTGATCAGACCGACCCTGGGATTGGAGACCTTCATCACATCCCGCATGTAAATGCTGCCCATCATGCCGAACTGGAGCAGATAATCCGGCTTGCAGTCCACATTGGCGCCGCAGTCAATGAGGAGCGCGCCCAGAGGTTTGCCGTTCGGGAGAATCGGCGCCAGTGCCGGGCGCTCAATCCCGGGCACACGTCCGAGACGGAACATGCCTCCCGCCAGGACCGCCCCGGTGGAACCGGCGGACACAAAACCATCCACCTGCTTTTCCTTCAGCTGCAGCATGCCGATCACCGTGGCGCTCTTCTTCTTCTGACGGACGCCCATCACAGGGCTTTCGTCATTGGTGATCACCTCCGGCGCGTCCAGCAGTTCAATGCGGCCGCGCACGTCCTCACAGTCCTTCAGAAGCGGTTCCACCTGCTTCAGGTCTCCCGCCAGCACAATCGTCAGTTCCGGATTCTCCCGCAGAGCCTCCAGGGCTCCTTCCACGGGCGCCTTCGGAGCGTTGTCGCCTCCCATGGCATCCAGAAAAATGCGCATGCTTTTCGCCTGCCTTTCACATTCATCGGTCTATTCTAACAAAAGCCCCGTTTTCCCGCAAGATGGTTCAGTGTATGACCATTTTGGGCAGGATTGCGTCCATGTCCACGTAGTAGTCATGATCCGAGTTCCGATCCACATACACTTTGACTTCCTGACCGATGACGGACCGGGGACAGTGGGTCAGCCCGCGGCTCCGGAACACATGCACCACATTGCTCACAGGGTCCGTCCAGGCGCATTCCGCCACCTGCATGAAATGTCCGTTCACCCTTATCCTTGCGTCCACCGTGATTCCTGTCACGGTGCAGGTCAGCACCTTTCCGTTCCTCAGCAGTTCCTCCATGCGGCGGTTTTTCCGTTTTTCCAGCCACAGCATGACCAGGGCGGCAGCAGCAAAGCAGGTCCCCAGAATGCCGAAGATCATCGGGAGCGGATCGGGACTGTCCAGAAAATGAAAGGCAGTGGCCACAAGGATATAGACAAGGCCAATGGAGCCGAACACCCGGAACAGGACCCGGAAAACGGTGATGCCCGGATTCCCTCTGATCTCTTCCCGCATAAACTGTCCTTTCCCCTTCCGGGACGGAAGTATGCTGATTTTATCACACCCCCGTCATTCCGAAAAGGCATCCCGACCTTCCCGTATGGATTTTCCCTGGCATCCGCCCACCTGCACAGGATGGGTTTCTTCCTGATTTTTTCTTGTTCAGCCCATGCCTTCATGATACAATATCCGGGGCTTTGCACGAGCCCGGTTCACAGAAAGGGAGTTCTGACCATGCGAACATCCACCCTGATCCGCCGCTTTCTTCCATATTACCGGAAGTATCGCAAAACACTTCTGTTTGACCTGTTCTGCGCGGCCTTTACCACAGTGTGCGACCTCTTTCTTCCCATGATCGTCCGCAGAATCACCAATGTCGCCCTCTCCCCGGAAGGCCCCGCTCAGCTCCTCCCGGGCTTCGTGCTTCGCATCGGCGCCTTTTATCTGATTCTCCGCATCGTGGATGCCCTGGCCAATTACTATATGCAGTCCGTGGGCCACATCATGGGTTCAAAACTGGAAACGGACATGCGCTCGGACCTGTTCCACCACCTTCAGCAGCTGTCCTTCGGATATTTCTCCCAGACCAAGGTGGGACAGATTATGTCCAGGATCACCTCGGACCTGTTCGAGGTGACTGAGTTCAGTCATCACTGCCCCGAGGAATTCCTCATCGCCGGAGTAAAACTGGTCGTCAGTTTTGTGCTCCTTGTGCGCATGAATCCAGTGCTCACCCTCCTCATGTTTGCCGTTATTCCCCTGATGGTCTGGGCTGCCCGGCACTATAACCGGAAATTCCGTGAGGCCTTCAAGGCCCGGAACCGGCAGGTGGGTGAGATCAACGCCCAGGTGGAGGACAGTCTTCTGGGAATCCGGGTGGTCAAGAGTTTTGCCAATGAGACCATTGAGGAGGAAAAGTTCCGCGCCGGCAACGAACACTTCCTCACACTCAAGGCCGTCTCCTACCGGTACATGGCGGAATTCGGCACCTGCACCCGGGTTTTCGACGGCCTGATGTACATCATCATCGTGGTGGCCGGCGCTCTGTTCATCCACAACGGCACGCTTTCCGTGCCCGACTTTACCGCTTATCTGCTCTTCGCACAGGTGCTTCTGGCCGCCATCCGGCGGATTGTGGAGTTTGTGGAGCAGTTCCAGCGGGGCATGACCGGCATTGAGCGCTTCTTCGAAATCATGGACGCTCCGGAGGAAATCCAGGACAGGCCGGGGGCTGCAACTCTTTCGGATGTGAAGGGCGAGGTGACCTTCGATCATGTCACCTTCCACTATTCAGACGATGACACGGAAATTCTCCATGATCTGTCCCTGACGGTCCGGCCGGGCCAGTCCGTTGCCCTGGTGGGGCCCAGCGGCAGCGGAAAAACCACTTTCTGCAACCTGATCCCCCGGTTCTATGACGTAAGCGGCGGCCGGATCCTTGTGGACGGGCACGATGTCCGGGACCTGAAGCAGCAGAGCCTGCGCCGGGCCATCGGCATGGTGCAGCAGGATGTCTACCTCTTCTCCGGCACCGTCATGGACAATATCCTCTATGGCCTGCCCGGGGCCACCCGTGAACAGGCCATGGAGGCCGCAAAACTGGCGGGCGCCCATGACTTCATCAAAATGCTCCCCCAGGGATACGACACCTATGTGGGCGAGCGGGGCGTGCGTCTGTCCGGCGGACAGAAGCAGCGCATCTCCATTGCCCGGGTCTTCCTCAAAAACCCGCCTATCCTGATTCTGGATGAGGCCACCTCCGCCCTGGACAATGAAAGCGAGCACCTTGTGCAGCAGTCTCTGGAACAGCTGGCCCAGGGCCGGACCGTTTTCACCATTGCCCACCGTCTCACCACCATCCGCCGGGCTGACGTGATCTTTGTCCTCACGGAAAAGGGAGTGGAGGAGATGGGCACTCATGAAGAGCTGATGCACCGGGGCGGCCTTTATGCCCATATGTACGACATGTATACCACCGATCAGGCTCCGGAAGGAAACCGGCCGGAGACAAGCGAAAGGAGCTGACCCGTCATGAATCTGGTACTCTCCGTTTCTCACAGTTGCCCTGCAAGGACACTGCCCGGTCTTTCCTATGCCGTTTCAGAGTCTCCCCTTCCCCAGACGGGGTGGCTTTTCGGGATCCGTCCCCTGGTTCTGGATCAGCTGGTTCCCCAGGGCATTCCGGAAGCGGAAGCCCTTTCCCGCCTCCGGGAAGAAGCGCGGCGTCTGGGCTATGACAGTCTCCGCCTCCTTTCCGCTGCGGAAAACGCAGACCTTTTCCGGGATTCCATGCGCGAGGCCACCCCGGAAGGCGCGGTCCCCGCTGCCTTTGAATGCCCTCTCACCCCCGACTGTCCCCTGCTGCCCCTGCGGATGCATCCCGCCTTCCGGGGCGGCAGTCTGACCCCCTGGGGCGGGGAAAAGCTGCGGACCGTGTATGGAAAACCGCTCCTGGAAGTGCCCACGGGAGAAAGCCTGGAAGCCAGCTGCGTCCCGGAACTGAACTCCACGGATGACGCCGGCACGCCCCTGCAGACCCTGAAGGACCGCTATGGCCGATCCTTCTGCGGTTTCTATCATGACCAGGCCTTCCCGCTGCTCCTCAAGCTTATCGATGCCCGGGACCGCCTTTCCGTTCAGGTGCACCCCGACGATGCCTATGCCCGGTCCCACGAGAACGGCAAGCTGGGCAAGACAGAGGCCTGGCTGATCCTGGATGCCCCGGAAGGCAGTGAACTGGTCTACGGCATCCGGGAGGGCGTGACCATGGAGGAGCTCCGCAGGGCCTGCGAAAAGGGCGCCGCCGTGGAGCCCCTGCTGCGCAAGGTCAAGGTCCGTCCCGGAGATGTGTGCTATATCCCAGCAGGCTGTGTGCACGCCATCGGAAGCGGCATCCTCCTCTATGAAATCCAGCAGTCCTCCGATATCACCTACCGCTTCTATGACTGGGACCGCACCGACAGCCAGGGCCGCCGGCGTGCCCTGCACCTTGCCCAGGCCCTGGACGTGACGGACCTGTCCCTGCAGCCCTCCCCCATTCACGCGCCGGAGGGAGTCTGTGTCCGGGTTCTGAATGAAACCTATTTCACCCTGGACCTGCTCCATCCCGCAGACAGCCTGGAAATGCCCGAAATCCGGGATTTCGGCTTCCTTACCGGTCTGGAAGGCACGCTGGAGGTATGCTTTGCCTGCCAGTCCATGAATCTCGCCGCCGGAGAGACTCTTTACATCCCTGCATCCGCCCCCGCCCTGACCCTCAGGGGACAGGGAAGAGCGGCTCTGTCCATGCCAAGGCATGCCTGAAAAATCAGATAAAAAGGAGCCGCGTATGTGTGATCCCGTTGTCCTCCGTACTCTGCTGGACACAGCCACGCCTCTCCAGCAGGACTGCGGTCTGCTCTGCGGCAGCCGCTGCTGCAGAAGCCTTGAAGGCGAGGAAACCGGCATGCTGCCCTTTCCCGGAGAGGAGGCGCTCTTTGCGCATCTTCCGGGCTTCCGTCTGGTGGGAAACCGGAACCTGATTGTCTGTGAAGGTACCTGCGACAGGTCCCTCCGCCCCCTCTCCTGCCGGATCTTTCCCCTGCTGCCTGTCCTGCGGCAGGGGGAAATCAGGGTGGAAATGGACGAGCGGGCACGTTACGTATGCCCCATGTTCTCATCCGGATCTTCCGGACTCCTGCCTGATTTTGTGAACCGTGTCCGGAAGGCCGGTCAGATCCTGGCCGGCAGTGAGCAGGGACTTGCTTTCCTGCAGGAGAGAACCCGGGAACAGGACGAACTGAAGGAATGGAGAAGAACCCGGAATGACCACTGAAATCCGCAAAGTTCTGCATACCCGCTATGGCGGGGACGAAAACCGCCTCATTCAGGCTGACCTCCTTGAGCCTTCCCTTCCGGCACTGGAGTCCATCCGGGGAAGCGCCAGGGTTGTCTATTCGGATCCCCCTTTTCTCACGGGCAAAACGTTCATGCGCCGAAGGCCTCTGGGGGAAAAGGGCTGGAAAAACTACCGGGACACCCTCTCCATTCCCGGGTACACGGACAGGTCGGCAGACAGCGCCGGCATGATCCGTTCCCTGACGCGTCATGCCATGGAACTGCTGATGCCGGGCGGCGTCTTTATCCTGCACCTGGACTGGCACTCCATCCCCCTGGGCTGGAACTCCTGCTGGGATGTCTTCGGCAGGGAGAATTTCATCAACGAAATCATCTGGGCCTATGAAAGCGGCGGCCGTTCCATGTCGCATTTCAGCCGCAAGCATGACAACATTCTTCTCTTCATGAAGGACGGACCCGTGCATTTTGACATCACGACCGTGCCCTGCGGTGTCCGGGAGGATAAACATAACCACATGCGGCTGCAGCATGATGAGGACGGGCGCGCTTATCGTTCCATCCGCTCCGGGGGAAAGGAATACCGTTACTATCTGGACGAACCGGTTTATCCCTCCGACGTGTGGGCGGATATCCCCGTCATGCAGCAGAAAGACCCTGAACGCACGGGCCTGTCCACACAGAAACCCATAGCCCTCCTGAGCCGGCTCCTGAAACCTCTGGTCCTTCCCGGTGACAGGGTGGTGGACCTGTGCTGCGGCAGCGGCAGTACCCTCTGTGCTGCCCAGGCACTGAACTGCCGTTTCACCGGCGTGGATATCCGGGAGGAAATGCTGGCCCTCAGCGAACACCGCCTGGAATCTCCCATGCAGGTGGACGCGGAAACCACCGTGGACGATGTCATTCCTCTGCTGGAAGCCGCCGCCCCCGGAACCATTGCCCTTCGGGGTCTGAAGGGCACGCAGGTGGAATCTCCAGAGGATGCCCTGGAATCCTGGGCCACAGGCTGGATCGACCAGGATACGTTCCACGTCTGCAGCCGGGCCCGGCGTACCCGCCAGAAACCGGCCCTCCCTCCTTTTCTCCATACAGATCCCGGGCATCTGCCTGCCCTCCTGACAGTGGATGTTCTGGGCAGACGGCGCGTTTATCAGATTCGAGGTGATATGTGATGAATCAGAAAAAAGAAACCATGTGGCGGATGATCAAGTTTACCCTGTTCTCCGTTTCTGCCGGCATCATCCAGATCGGCTCCTTCGCTCTTCTCCACGATGCGCTCGGCATGAGGCCCTACTGGATACCCTATCTCATTTCCCTGGTCCTCTCCGTGCTCTGGAATTACACCTTCAACCGGAAGTATACCTTCCGCTCCAATGACGATGTGCGCAGGGGCATGCTCCTGGTCGCCCTCTACTACCTGGTGTTTACTCCGGTCAGTACCTGGGGAGGACAGCTCCTGTCAAACGCCGGCGTGCATGACTGGCTGGTCCAGGGCATCAACATGCTCGTCAATTTCGTCACCGAATATCTCTTCCAGCGCTTTGTGATCTACCGCAACAGTCTGGACAGTGCCGTGAAATCCAAATCCGGGCAATAAAACAGCCGCAGGCTCTGCCTGCGGTTTTCTCATACGGGCAAAATCAGGCCTTCCGGTTCAGGGAAAGGCCCACCCGGTCCATGGCGAGCACCAGAATCGGGACCAGCACAACGTGAAGAATAATGCCCGGCACCGCCTGCGTCACGGCCCCCGCCATGAAGGCTGCGAAGGTGAAGGTCGTGCCGCTGAGACCCGCCAGCACATACCGCATAAAGCCCCAGACCACCCTTCCCGCGATCATGGAAAGAATCAGGGTTACATAGACGCTCCAGGGTTTTCGGGGCATGGTTCTGTGAAGAATGCCGCTCAGCGCGCCATAGGTGGCCAGCTCTGCGGACATGGCCACTGCCTGGGGAAAAATCGCAGGCATGCCGAAGGTTACAGACCGGAGAAGCGGCGCGGTCAGTCCCACCGCCAGACCCCAGGGCCAGCCGCACATGAAGCCGCACAGCAGCACCGGAATATGCATGGGGCTGAGGGCACTGCCGATCTGCGGAATCTGCCCGGTGAGAAACGGAAGCACCATGGCCAGGGCCAGGTAGAGCCCGGCATAGGTCAGTCTGCGGACCCGCAGGTCCGTCTTTCTCCTTTCACTCATAGGGTTTCCTCCGCCACCTTCCGTATCATTTCCAGGGCATCCTCCAGGATCGCCCCGGAACCCCGGGCAACGCCGGCCACATAGGTATCGCACAGGTTCATGGGGATCAGAATTCTCCGGGCACTGCTCCGGGTCACCGCCACCGCCATGGCCGGCGTAATCTCCCCCATCAGAGCATCCGCCATGGCAATCCCCAGAGGCCCCACGATGAGCTGAGCCCGACGGCAGGCCACCACCACGGCATTCTCCCCCGTAGCCAGGTGCGTGGCACAGCCGCTGTTCATCATGTTCTCTGTCGCCATGCTGTTGGTGCCCACAGCCATGATCTCATCCTCCGGGCAGATTTTCCTGATGCCTTCCAGCAGTCTGCGCCCCAGCCGTCCGCCCTGTCCGTCAATGACGAGAATCCTCATAGTCCGGCCTCCTCAAAGTCCTCCTCCGAATCAACGGTGCGATTGTATCATAGGGGATTCCCTTGTCAATTCCGGCCCGGGGAGGGCGACGGCCAGCGGGGGAGAAAAACAGAAAAAGACCAGGAAACCCGGCAACGCAAAGGGAGATGCACCTGCAGCATGCATCTCCCGTCCGCCTGGCACTGGCCGGATAACGCCTCAGGGGGCGACCCTGAGGGTGCTCTGATTCACCAGCATGCCGTCCCAGTACATGGTTACGGTATAGTCTCCCGCCGGTACGCTCCCCGTATTCTCGTACATGTCCGAGAAGAAGGAACTGCCGAGGAAATAAAACCAGAACGTCTCATAGCCGTCCGTCACCTGACTGAAGGTAACCTCTGTTCCGCCGAGGGAATCCAGGTACCCGTTCGGTGCTTCCATGTAAATCGTCGCGTAATAGTTCCTCTGCTTGGCAAGCTGCGGCATCCTGATGGTATACCTGTAACCGTAGGACTCACTGCCGCTCTCCAGTCCGCTGATGATCTTTGAGGCGGAAAGACTGTTCACACCCCTGGCCTTCTGCTCATCAGTGCCCGACGGCAGGCATCTGGGTTCGATGCTTACCTTGACGGAATTGTTCGTGAGCTTCCCATCCTCAAACGTTCCAGCCTCCGGAATCCTTATGGTTTTCTGATCCACGATCACCTGAAAATCCTCGTCCAGCAGGTAGACCGTATACTGTTTCCCGGGCATCAGGGCGTTTGTGGCAACGGAGGTATCCGACATCCCGAGAACCATGATATCCTGTTCCACATCACCGTTCTCCGCCACGGCCACAACGTAGTACGATGCGCCGCTGCCCCCGGTCCAGCGGATTGTCGTTCTGCCCATGCTGCAGGAAACTGAGGAATTGAGGACCGCGGACGCGGCCGTGGAGGAGGCTGCGGAGTGTGCGGACGCGGCGGATGTGTCTCCGCTGCCCCTCGCATTTCCGCAATTGGTACAGAACTTTCCCTTGTTGCCGGTCTGGCCGCAGCCGGAACAGGTCCAGCTGTCCTCCGGCCGGGCTGTGCCGCATTCCGGACAGAACAGTCCGCTGTTATGCTCCTGACCGCAGTTCGGGCAGGTCCAGTCAACGCTCTCCGCCGACGCCGCTCCCAGGCAGAAGACCAGCGCGAGGACGCACACAACCGACAGAATTCCTGTTTTTCTTCCGCTCATAACCCACTCCCTCTTCCCTGTTGTCCAAACCGGTCAAAAGACGCGCCTAAGTATGTCCTATCCTAACATGATTCCATCCGGATTGCAAGACGGCCACAGAGCATCCCTGACCTTGGCCATGCCTGAAAAAAGAAGCGGCTGCCTCAGGGCAGCCGCGCGGGTCTTATACTTTGGTAAAGGCATCCTTGCCCAGACCGCAGGTAGGGCACGTCCAGTCCTCGGGTACGTCTTCCCAGGCGGTGCCGGGAGCGATACCGTTGTCCGGGTCTCCGACTTCGGGATCATACACATAGCCGCAGGGGCACTCGTACTTATCCATCATGCTTCTCCTTTCCTTCATTGTCCTTCTTCCCCCTCATGAAGAGGAATCAGGGAATCCACACGCCGTCGGGTCCAATCCTGTACCCGTCAATGGTCGTGTTGGTAACCATGTAACCATTGGCGTCAAAATAATACCATTTGCCGTCAATCTGTTTCCAGCAGGACTTGAGGGTCCCGTACTTCCAGCGGCCGTTCTCCTGATACCACCGGGACATTTCGGGGACCCACTTTCCGGAGGCATCCACATAGTACGGCCCAATCCAGGTGCTCACAGCCATGCTGCCGTCACCGGTAAGATAGTAGTCGCCCTGCCATGCATTGGCCTTCATGATGCCGTTGGATTCGAAATAATACCATTTGCCGTCCACCTGCAGCCAGCGTTCCCTGGCATAGGTGCCGTCTGCCATTTTGTATTTCCACTGCTTCCCGACCTGTTCCCAGCCAGCCTTGACAACAGGGCCGATGGGCGGATAGGGATCGATGTAGGGATACACGTTCAGCATGGCCGTACGGTAGGGTTCCGGAACAGAGTCGAAGCTTTCGCAGGGATACTGATACCATGTGTCGTTGTAATTCACCAGACGGAAAACCATGCCATAGGCCACCATATAGCCTTCCGTACCGATGGTGCAGCGCACGCCGATGACACTGCCCGAATAATCCCGGACAAGGGTGGTCTGCATCAGGGGCTGGATTTCCTCAGAGCCTGAGGTGGTTTCCACCACATTGCCGGCCTCGTCGTAAAAGGAACGGGTGTAGGAATATATGCCATCCATTGTCGTGCCGCGTTCCACCATATACAGACGGCCGGTGTCGGCGTAGACAGCCTTGATTATGAACCGGCCTTCCTGGATATACAGAACGTGATCGGAACTGGTCACGTACATGGACTGTGCTTCCTCCCATGTCATGGGAATGATGACCTCAGAGGAGGCGGTGATGCCCGCCATGCACAGCATGATCAGGACCAGAATACCAGCCAGAAATCTCTTCATACCGTTCACCCTTTCTCTTTGGATCATTTCCTCGTCACACTTCCTCCTCCGGAGGATGCATGGCCAGGGATGAGTTACGGAAAGCGGCCTCGCCGGTCACTTCCCGGATCATCTGAATTTCACGGGGAAAAGTGACTTCTTTTCCCTCTCCCCGCACACTGGTCTTGGCAATGGCCTGACGGGACCAGAAGGGGTACAGGTCAACCTCAATGGACTGGGTCGGCGTGGCCAGCACATAGCGGGTCTTCCGGATCTGGCGGCGGGACGTGTCCGCGTTCATCATCAGTTCCAGATATTCATTCTGGCTCAGCCGCCGCTCTGTTTCCACCCTGTGACCGTCCGGCGTGAGACGTTTGATCATTTCATAGTACAGATAATGTCCGTTCTCTCCCCGCTGACGAATGCGCGTGTCCAGTCCGTCCTCCGTCTTCAGATAGGTCTGAAAGATTTCCACCCGCCGGCAGTTCTCCTGCTTCCTGAGCCACTCCACATCCGGGTAGCGGATGAGATACTTGCGCTCATTGGCATAGATGTCCTCCGATCCCAGAAGACGGGAGATCTCCTCCAGCAGACGATGCATTTTCTGTTCAAAGTCCGTGGAGTTGTCGATAATCCGCAGGTGAGGATGCCCGCTCCAGGCCGCAATCAGCCGCTGGTCCAGCCGGACCGCCTCATCCGCCGTCTCGTATCTTGTATGATTGTTGGCCTGGGAGTAGGCCGACAGAGCACCATTGGCCGCCGTCACCAGGTGAAACACGCCGTCATACTGGTCCCGCAGCTCCACCTCGTTCAGGTTCAGATCCTTCAGAACCGCCTGAAACTCCGCGTCGGTCATGTATGCCTTGTTGTCCATGCTGCCCCGGTCGCATACCAGCAGAATCCTGTCCACATCCATCGTCCGGGCTGCCTTCATGAACAGCTCTTCCTTCTTCAGCTGCAGTTCCATCTGTACCTTCTGGTAATCCAGATTGGTCCCGCATGTCCAGGGCGCCACACCGCCTGTCAGAAACTCCGTCGCCGTCTCAGGAATGAACAGCACCCTGTAGCCCCGTTCCGTAAAGGCGTTCTGAATCCAGCTCATGGCCGTGGTCTTGCCCGCACAGGGGCCGCCCGTAACCACGATCTTGCGAATCTGCATCCCAGCCCCATCTCCTTCGGTCCCTGACAGTTCCCGGGATCCACCGCATGCAGACGTCCGGTCTGAAGATCCGCCGGGTGCCGGGCCTGATCAGCATTATCTTTCTTGGGCAAGTATATCATTTCTGCCCGCTCTTGCAAGGGTGACCCTCCGTCCTTTTCATCGCTCCGGCCCCGGCGGGAGCGGACAGATTCCCGAAACCGGCTCACGTCTCCGGCATATGCAGCGTCCGGCGGTTTTCGGGGCGGTCATACATCCGGGTCATGCCGTCATCGCTGTAAAGCTCATAGGAAGCTCCAGGGAACCCATGCATGACCAGGTCTGAGTCATCCACGGCTTCCTCATATTCAAACACATCCCCCAGAGGCAGGGCACGTCCCTGCCGGATCAGCAGAATCACCTCGTTCAGGGCCACGGGAATGTAGTGGCTGCCCTTCTCAAGGACCGTTTCCTCCAGTCTTCCGTCCGGGAGGAAGCGCAGCAGCATCATGGTTTCGGGCAGATAGACAAACCTCCCGGACATGTTCTGCTGGTACACCGGCGCAATCATGATCTCGTCCCCCAGCATCAGCTGGTCCTCAATTTCCACGGCAACCGGATCCTCCGGGTACACAAAGGCCAGAGGCCTGAACATCATGTCATTGCCAAGGGCAGCCTTCATGTACTCGCTGTAGAGATACGGCAGGAGGCGATAGCGGACGGAGATGACGGCGCGGAAGTCTTCCGGACGCTCGAAACGGTAAAACTCCTGCTCCCGGGTTCGTATGGCTGAATGGTTCCGCATCAGGGGCGTGAAAACCCCCAGTGCCAGCCATCTCAGCACCAGATCCCGGCTGCAGTTGGAGCCAAAGCCACCAAGATCCGCCCCGGTGTACAGGAATCCCACCATGTTCAGGGACGGCATCATCTTCAGGTTCAGAAGCAGATGAGACCACCAGGAATAATTGTCTCCCTGCCAGATGCCGCCGTAGCGGTGCATGCCCACATAGGAGGAACGGGAGAAGAGAAGAATCCGCCGGTCCGGATACATGCGTTCAAAAGCCTCTCCCGCCGCACGGGTCATGTTGTAGCCGAAGAGATTGTGGACATCATCATGACAGACCATCCGGTCACCCACTCTGTGGAAAAACCGCCTGAAGTTTTCATGACTGTTGGGAAGCGCGCGCAAGGCCGCCTGCAGTTCTCCCGTGGATGCCGGAGCAGGCGCGTCCGCAAAGCGTCGGGCCGCTTCCTTGGCTTCGGCTTCCCCTTCCGGGGTTTTGAAGATCGAGGGCTCATTCATGTCGTTCCAGAAACCCTCAATGCCCTGGTCCACCAGAAAACGGTACTGTCCGCCGAACCATTCCCGGGCCTCAGGATTCAGCACGTCCGGGAAATGAACCCATCCGGGCCACACTTCCCCCACAAAATCCTCACCCCTGGCGTTCTTGCAGAAATAATTGCCTGCCACCCCTTCCTCGTAGGTGCCGTATCCCTTTTCTATCTTGACGCCCGCGTCAATAATGGGAATGAGGCGCACATGCTCCCTGCGCATTTCCTCCACAAACGCCGGAAAATCCGGGTACCGTTCGGCGTTGACGGTAAAATCCTTGTACCGCTCCATGTAGTCGATATCCATGTAGACCATATCCAGCGGCACATGGGCTTCCCGGTGTTTTCTGACCACATCCCGGATATCGTCCTCATTCATGTATCCCCAGCGGCTCTGCCCGAACCCGAAGGCAAACCTCGGGGGAATGTAGCTGCGCCCGATCATGCAGCGGAAAGTGTGGACAATGTCCTGGGGACTGTCCCCGTCCAGCACATACAGATCCAAATCCGCCCGGTCGCAGGTGATGCGCAGTTCATCCATCTTTTCATAGCCCACATCAAAGGTCATGGTCGCCGGATAATCCAGGAACAGACCAAAGGTGCGATGACCCGCGACAATCAGGAAATTGTGCGCCGCGTACAGGGAAGACACATCCTCATAATGGTGCGGCGCATCCGCGCAGTCGCTGATATAGCGGAAACCCCGCTTGTTGATTCCCCTGACATTTTCTCCCAGTCCGTATACCCGGTCCCCGTCTTCCAGGGAACAGGTCAGTTCAAATCCATTGTCCGTGCTGATTCTGACCTGCTCCGGCAGGCCTTTTTCGGGTGGAAATTCCTGCACCACCGCTTCCGTGGGAAAAGGATTTCCGATCACATATTTCCTGACCACGCTTCTTTTCTCCTCCCGTTTGTCCGATATCCCGAAAGATCCCCTCAGGCATCGCCCGAGCGTCTTTCTGAGGAGATGGTACATGAAACATGACAAAATAACAATAGACCGCCTCCTCCTCAGCACATGCAGCCGCGGATGGCGCGGGGAGCGTTGACAATCTGTATGATGTATGATATCAGGGACTGTCAGGCCTTCACACGGTGAAAAGCCGCCTCGGTCCATCAAGCAGTGATTGAGAGGAAAATCATGAAGAACAAGGTGATCATCCGAACCGAAATCGATCCCTCATGCCAGATCCCTGAGGTGATCATCCGGGCAAAGGAAAAGACAGCCGCTGTGGATCAGATCATAGCCGCCATTGAACGTCACGCCGAACGGGAACGCCATAAGATCACGGCCTATCAGGGAAGCGTCATGCGTCTGGTCAGTCAGCGGGATATCATCCGGGTCTACACGGAAACCCGGAAACTGATTGTCTGCACTCATACAGGGGATTATGAGGTGCGCTGTCCTCTGCGGGAGCTGGAAGAAATTCTGGACGAAGACTGGTTCATGCGCATCAGCCGTTTCGAGATTGTCAACCTGAATATGGTGTCCGGTTTTGACTTCAATCTTTCAGGCACCATCCGGGTTACCTTTACGGACGGCAGCTCAACCTGGGTTGCGCGGAGATATGTTCAGTCCATCAAGCACAGGCTGACACAGCAATGAGCAGGCAGAAAACAGTTTGAGTTTCCCACCCTGTGAGCAGGAGGTTCGGATTATTGTCATGAGTGAAATCAAAAAGAGAGTACTTATAAAATCCGCAGTAGGCGCTGTTCTCGGTCTTCTGATCGGTATCGGCTTCATTCTTTTCGGAAAACCACCTGAAACCTACGTGGGACTGCGGGCCCCATGGGCCGCAGTGGCCTATCTTGTCCACTGTGCTCTTCATGGTGCTCTGTGCGTCGGATCCCAGATCGTGTATGACATCGAAAAATTCAGTATTGCGCGCGCCACCGTCATTCATTTTCTGATTACCCTCATCAGTTTCTATATCCTGGGCATGACCACAGGATGGTTCCATCCGGGAGATCCTTTCTTCTGGATCATCACCGCCGGGTTTGTCTTCGTCTACTTTCTCATCTGGCTCGCCTATTACATATCCTACCGGCGCAAGGTCCGCAGCATGAACGCTGAGCTTCGGAGGTGGAAACACTCCCATCCCGATTCTCCGGCCTCTCCCGAAGAATAACGCCCCGGCTTCCGGTCCGCCTTTGACCGACACGGACAGAAGGGTCCCTGAAAAAAAAGAGCAGCCTGAGGCTGTTCTTTTTTCCTGTCCCGGCATGATCCGCAAACCCGGCCGGAGGCATCGCCCGGAAAATCCTGTCCGGTCCTCCTCCTGATCACCTCGTCCGCTTCATATTGCGGGAGGTTTCCCTCCACTGCCTGGGACGAAAGGGTGAAGCGAAAGAGATCTCCACCAGCATGATCATGTAGACGGGATACGCGAAAGCCGCCAGGATCTTTTTCATGCACGGCATCTGAATCCGTTTCCACTCGCACAGAATCGTCAGTGCACCCATGGTAAGGAGAATCAGGAACGGAACCGCAAGGCTCCACAGAATCGGCCACTGCACACCCGCGAAACTCCCCGAAACCAGGCCCGCAAGAACGCCTCCCACAAGGCTCACCGCCCACGAGAGACCCATAAACATCCCAACGGGGAAATAGCTCACCAGCAGATCATAGCTGGAAAAATCACGCTGTGTGAAGATTCTTTTCACAAGAGCGGGACCGTAGGAAAAAACAACCTGCTCAAACCCCTGGGTCCACCGGGTCAGCTGACCGCGCGACTCCCGGTATCCCACGAGTCTTTCATCAAAGGTGACGGCTTTGTGGCAGTAGTAAGCCCGTCTGCCCTTCAGCAGCTGAGCCATCACAAACTGAATATCTTCCGTAATCATGTGATAGGGCCAGCCTCTCTCCTCCCGGATCACGGAAGCACCGATCAGAATCCCGGTTCCGGAAAAATAGGCTCCGAGGCCCAGGAGAGAACGGGGATAATTCAGAAAACGGTTCTGTACCAGAAACATGACGCTCTGTCCCATGGAATACAGACTTTCTCCCATATTGACGGCATTGTGGTATCCGCAGACAATTTCGTGGCCTGAGCAGAAACCCTCGTTCATTCTCTCCACAAAATCCTCCGCAAGCACACTGTCCGCGTCGATGACAAAATAGCCGTCAAAGCCATCCGGATGGTCTTTTTCAAGATGCGAGAACAGAGCGTCCAGC
The DNA here is from genome assembly GCA_902774025.1 of uncultured Eubacteriales bacterium. GTDB lineage: Bacteria > Bacillota > Clostridia > Christensenellales > Aristaeellaceae > UBA2943. The sequence continues at coordinate 17,142 of CACYGY010000003.1, read as the reverse complement.
GCATACCCTTTGCCAACCTGCCTGCTGTCTGACCGTTCATACACCAGGGCACCATGGGCACCGGCGATTTCAGCCGTACGATCGGTACAGTTGTCCGCCATGACAAAAACGCTCAGGAGCGTCTGCGGATAGGTCTGCCTGTGAATGGAATCCAGCAGCCGTGCAATCACGGCTTGTTCATTCCTGGCACAGATCAGAACCGCGTATCTCTTCGTCATTTCGCATGCCGGAGCTTCCTTTGGTCTGCGAAACAGGGACACCAGCACAAAAAAGATCAGGTATCCATCCAGGAGAATCGTCAGGGAGAGCAGTATCAGATTCACCAGCAGAACAGTGTCCATGTCCCTCCACCTTTCAGGATCGTTGAAACTTCTTTCCGGTTCTTCCCGGCAGACCTGTTTCCCGGATTCCGGTGTCTCCGCTCTCCGCCTGTCCTCTGCGCAGTCCCGACAGCAGGTGTGTGGTTTTCACCACCGGAATTCCATGGCAGTATACAATAAACATCGGATTCGGTCATCCTTCCTCCGGCCCGGGAAGCATGACAGGGGGAGATACGGTGTGCCGTCCGGACGATGAGAAGCCGTAAAGGCATCATCTCCTTCCCTTCTCCGGGGATGATCTGCTTCCTCTCAGCCGGAACCAGCGGAATACCGGAACAGAAGGGGAGAGAAGGTATGCATTGCCGAAAACCTCCGCTGTCTTCATACAGTCTCAGCGGGAACACCGTGGGATTGCCGCGTGCCCTGTCTCTGCACTGCGTATGGAGCAGGCGGGGTGCCTTGCCTGACATGAAATCAGACAGGTCTCCCTTCGTCTTTCCCCGAAGTGCACGGGCATCTCAATGCGTGCAGCTCTTCATCCGTTCTTTGCACCTGTGGGATTGCATGCCATGGATGAGGCTGAAAACCGTCCCTGCGCTCTGCTGAGCTTTTCCGCAGGTGTTCCGTGCTCTGAGGATGATGGCTTTCCGACCTGTATTGAATCACTTCGGGGCATTCCCCACCCACCGTCTTCCTGAACCCGTTAATGTCTGACATCATTCGCCGTACAAAAGGCTTTCCCTGCCTCTCACGCCTGTGAGGTCCCTGTTTCCTGCTGGTCTTCCTGCCCTTTTTCTTCATGATCACAGGAACAAAAGCTCAGAACAGGCGATCTGACTTCAGACTGTCGTGATGATTGCAAACCGTTAACGGGTCCTGACGGCCGGAACATCTGTCTGATCCTTCCTCCATGACGCAAAAAGGAGAACTGCTTTTCGCAGTCCTCCTGAGGATTATTTATGTGTGGGTCAGCACTTTCCTCTGGCCTTCACGATCTCCGGTGCGTCCGGTTTGACCGGCTTCGCAGGTTCAGGGATATCCTGGAAAATCCTCCTCAGTACTTCCTCCAGATCGGCGAAGAAGTTTCCGCCGTTTACCTGTTTCATTTCGTCCGCTTTCAATTCATTAATCTTCAATTTCTTATCCTCCTGTCTTACAGATGTCTTTCTTGATTTCAGTTCGTTCCGGGCATTCAGCACTTCTGTTTCAGCTTCGGGAAAATCAGTCCGTTTTCTTCAGATTTTACGCTGCCGCTATAGCGAACAGGGCAATCGTCCCGGTCACCAGGCCTCCGATCAGCAGGCTTGACAGGATCACGCCTCCGTTCACCTGTTCCATCTCGTCCATGTTCAGTTCTCTCATGTTATCCTTCACTTTCCTATACCTCCTGTTTTCAGATGTCTTTCCTG
>CACYGY010000003.1:0-15285 GCA_902774025.1 uncultured Eubacteriales bacterium | reverse complement strand
AATCAGTCCGTTTACTTCAGACTCTGCGCTGCCGTAATGCCGAACAGGGCAATCGTCCCGGCCACCAGGCTCCCGACGATCAGGCTTGACAGGATCACACCGCCGTTCACCTGTTCCATCTCGTTCATGTTCAGTTCCCTCATGTTATCCTTCATTTTCTTTACCTCCTGCCTGAAAGGCGTCATTTTTTTTCTGTCCCGGTGTTTCACCCTGGACACCGATTGATACGAAGCATCTGACGGGGTGGCAGTAATTCCTGAAAAACCATGAATCACACCGGATTCCGCCATCGATCGGAAATGAAATCACGAAAAGCAGGGACCGGCAGATGATCCTGTGCAGCTGCCCTGAGGAACAGAAAAGCACCCATGATTCAAAATGACATAACCCAGGCAAAAAAAGAGGAGTGACCCATAACGGATCACTCCCGGAAAACTCCCCGCAGCGGAGATTTTATTTCCCAAAGTATCTCTTGAGCAGCCCCTCAAAGGCCTTGCCATGCCGGGCTTCATCCCTGGCCATTTCATGAACGCTGTCATGGATGGCATCGAGATTCAGCGCCTTTGCCTTCTTGGCCAGTTCCGTCTTGCCGGCGGTTGCGCCATTTTCGGCGTCCACACGCATTTCCAGATTCTTCTTGGTGGAGGTCGTCACCACTTCGCCAAGCATTTCCGCAAAGCGGGAAGCATGGTCGGCTTCCTCAAAGGCAGCCTTCTCATAGTACAGACCGATTTCCGGATAGCCCTCACGGAAAGCCACGCGGGACATCGCCAAGTACATGCCCACTTCAGAGCACTCGCCGGTGAAGTTTTCCCTCAGTCCCTGCTTGATTTCCTCAGGCACATCGCTGGCAACACCCACCACATGCTCAGAGGCCCAGGTCAGTTCCGCATCCTGCTTGGTGAATTTAGCCGCCGGAGCCTTACAGATCGGGCACTGTTCCGGAGGAGTGTCGCCTTCATGCACATAACCACATACGCTGCAAACCCATTTCATTATGATTTCCTCCAACTGAAATTGTAATTACTAACCGGGTATGAGGGGATTGTACCATAGTTTTTCAGCTTTGCAATCACTGCCGCCTTTTTTTCGGAAAATCCGTCGCTTCCCCGGACTGATGCGTACTTCCCGGGTCAGCGTCACGGCTGAATGATCCTTCGTTCCGGGCGGCAGACTCAGGGGTCCGGTTCATTTCCATGCTGAGCACGGCCTTACGATATGAAAGCAAAGGGATCACGGTACATAAGGCACATGCCCGTCATTCCCCCTATTTCGGACAGACCCGGCAAAGCCTCCGGACAGGAACCGCCCCGGACAGCAGGTCAGTGCGGACAATGCGTCCCCCCAGGAAGTGGAAAAGCGGAGCAGACACAAGGCCGCCATTCCCCGGGCAGGTTCAGTATGGCGCCGATCCGTGGAATCCCGGGATCCGGCAGGATCGCGAAGACACCGGAAGGGACAGGAACACTTTTTCCCTCCCTGATCAGGAAGAATTCTCCTGTCCGAATCGTACCGCCACGGGCCCGGGGTGACGAAGACTCCGCAGAGTTCACATCCTTCCGTCATCACCGGGAAACAGAGCTTCACCGCCGGTCTCCCTCTGCTGACCTTTCTTGATTTTTCCCGCGACGTTGCTATAATTATGAAAGATTCTCCCGGTTCCATGGCCGGGATGATGACCAATACATTTTCGAGGAGGTCCTGTACGTGAAAAAATCCATCGTCATTCTTCTGACCCTGGCCATGCTGTGCACGCTGTTCGTGCCTGCCCTGGCAGAGGAAAAGGCTGTCGGCTGGAACAACGTCAATGCCGAAGGCTACGTGTATCCGGATTATTCCGGCCAGACCATGAGCATCATGTGGTGGGGTTCTGATACCCGTGCCAAGATCACAGAGGAAGTCATCCACCTGTGGGAAGAAAAGACCGGCGCCAAGGTGGAGTTCGAGTATTATGACGGCAGCACCTACTGGACCCAGTTTCAGGCCAAGATGGCTGCCAACGATCTCACCGACGTGTTCCAGATGGGCAACAACTGGCTGACCTATTATGAAACCATCGAGCCCCTGAACAAATACGTTGAGAGCGGCATCATCGACACCACCGCCATCGGCCCCGCCATGATCGCCACCACCGTCAATCAGGCCAACGGCGACATCACCGGCATTTCCAACGGCACCAATGCCCGCTGCTTTGCCTACAACCCCGCCATCTTTGATGAGTGCGGCGTGCCCTATCCCACCCTCAACTGGACCTGGGACGACTTTGCATCTGCCTGCCGGACCATCACCGAGAAGACCGGCAATCCTGCCGTGACCACTCTGGAGTACAACTCTCTGGCCTACTCCGTGTTCACCCAGTGGCAGGAAGGCTACAACTTCTACACCATGGACGGCACGGGCTTTGCCTTTGACGACGACACCGCACCTCTGGCCTTCCTGTTCGAACTCCTCACCGAGCTGCAGGAAGAAGGCGCCATCGCTGACTACGGCATCCAGAACGAAATCGGCTCCAACGTGGAAGCTGACTGGATCGCTTCCGGCGAAGCTGCCATCATGATGCTCTCCTCCAACCAGTTCCAGGCTCTGAGCAATGTGGCCGCCGAGAACGGCATCGAGCTGGAACTGTGCACGATCCCGCGGGTGTCTCCTGACGGTCAGAGTGGCATGGTTGTCCGCTCCAGCCAGCAGATGAGCATCTGGAAAGGCTCCGAGAAGAAGGAAATGGCAGCCAACTTCATCAACTACTTCATCAACAGCATCGAAGCCAACAAGATCCTGAACTGCGAGCGCGGCGTATCCATCAACAGCGACGTGCTGGCCGCTCTGAAGGCTGACTCCGAGAAGACCAACTCCGTCACCGCCAAGGTGTACACCATCATCGATACCATCGGCTCCTTCGCAGACGCTGCCAACACCAGCCCTGCCGAGCCCGCTGCCAACGAGGAAATCTCCGATGTCCTGAAGAAGACTTATTTCCAGGGTCTGGCGGAAGGCAAGTTTGAGAGCGCTCAGGAAGCCGCCGATCAGTTCTGGGCACAGGCTCAGGAAATCTGGCAGAAGCACGCTCAGTAAGGTTTCTTTCTGAGCATCCGGCTTATGCCCGCTTAACGCCGGGCGCCCTGAAGCATTTCAGGGTGCCCGGTTTCTGAAAAAAGGACGGGGGCAGGGAGTGACAAACGCGGTGGATGCATGAAACTTCATCCCGGGCGCTGGCCACTCCCTGTCCTTTTTCCGTCCCGATCCTGAAGGAGGTTATGCGATGCAGGCAACACGCAGGAAACCCGGCGGGAGACTGCAGGGAAGCTTTCTTTACAGAGACAATACGGTAGGCTATGTCTTTGCAGCTCCCTTCATCATCAGCTTCCTCGCCCTGACCATGGTACCCATGGGACTTTCTCTGTACTATTCTTTCTGCACCTACAAGATTGCCGCCGATCCTGTCTGGATCGGGCTGAAGAACTATGCCGATCTGATGAGGGATGCCACCTTCGGCAATTCCCTTCTGGTGACCATCCAGTATGTGGTGATTGGCGTACCGCTCAAGCTGATTTTCGCCCTGCTCATCGCCGTGCTGCTGACCAAGCCCACCCGTGCCCAGGGCCTGTACAGAGCCGTCTACTACATCCCCTCCCTCATCGGCGGATCCGTGGCCGTTGCCCTGGTCTGGAAACAGCTTTTCGGAAGCCGCGGCCCCATCGTCACCCTGATCAAGGCACTGGGCGTCAAGGGCTTCAACTTTTTCGGCTCCACCACATGGGCTTTTGTGCCCCTGGTCCTCTGCAACGCCTGGCAGTTCGGCTCCTCCATGCTGATCTTCGCCTCCGGACTCAAGCAGATTTCAAAGGAGTACTATGAGGCGGCTGAGATTGACGGCGCCAATGCCGTGAAGCGTTTCTTCAGGATCACCCTGCCCATTCTCTCCCCGATCATTCTCTTCAACCTGATCATGCAGCTGATTTCCGGCTTCATGACCTTCACTCAGGCGCAGATCATCACCGACGGCGGTCCCAATTACGCCACCAACTACATCGCCCTGAATATTTTCAAGGAAGGCTTTGCCTACCAGCACATGGGCTATGCCTGCGCTCAGAGCTGGATCATGCTTCTGATCATGGCAGCCGTCACCGGCATCATTTTCAAGACCTCGTCCAGCTGGACATTCTATGAGAGCTGAGGAGGGCGGAACATGCACAGAAAACGTATCGCCCGGGATGTGATTTATCACATTTTCGTCATTGCCTTCGGCCTTCTGATGGTCTACCCCGTGCTTTGGATGATCCTCTCCTCCTTCAAAATGAAGAGCGAGATTCTGGGCAATAACGCTCCATTCCTGCCTTCCGTCTGGGTCTTTGAAAACTACCCCAACGGCTGGCAGGGCAGCGGCAGCCTCACCTTTGCCACGTATTTCAGGAATTCCATCATCGTCACCTGCCTGGGCACGCTGGGCACCGTACTCTCCTCCACCATGGTTTCATACGGTCTGGCCAGGATCCGTTTTATCGGACGCCAGTTCTGGTTCACAGCCATGATCATGACCATGCTGCTTCCTGGACAGGTGCTGATGATCCCCCAGTACATCATCTGGAACCGCCTCGGACTGGTGGGCACCTTTATCCCCCTGATCCTGCCCAAGTTCCTGGGATGGCCGTTCTTCATCTACATGATGATGCAGTTCATCCGCGGTCTTCCCAAGGAACTGGATGAGGCCGCCATGATCGACGGGTGCAACAAGTATTCCATTTTCTCCCGGGTGATCCTGCCTCTGCTGGGCCCTTCCATCATCACCACCATCGTCATTTCCTTCTACTGGATCTGGGACGACTACATGGGCCCCCTGCTCTATCTGAGCAAGCCCGCTCTCTATACCGTATCCCTTGCCATCAAGGGCTTTGCCGACGCGCAGGGCACCAATTTCGGACCCATGTTTGCCATGTCATCCCTGTCCCTGATTCCCGTCTTCCTGCTGTTCCTGTTCTTCAACCGTTATCTCATGGACGGCGTGACAGCGGGTGCCGTCAAAGGCTGACGCGTGGAGGATATGAATCATGGAAAAACTTCGTATCGGCGTGCTGGGACTCGGGGAAGGCCGCAGCGTCATTTCCGCGGTCCAGCACAGTGAGATGTGGGAACTCGGTGCCATCTGTGACCTGAAGGAGGATCTGTGCCGGGAGCGTGCGGCGGAGTTCGGTCTGAACACCTGGCTGACAAGCTATGAGACCATGCTCCGGGATGACAGTCTGGACGTCATCGGTATCTACACCCCTGACCAGATGCACGCCCGCCATATCCTGATGGCTCTGGAAGCGGGAAAACATGTGATCTGCACCAAGCCTCTCATGGTAGACCTGACCATGGCCCGTCCCCTGCTGGAAGCCCAGAAAAAGAGCGGCAGACTGGTATTCATCGGCCAGAGCAGCCGATACTTCGAACCCGCCATTCATCAGAGACGGGATTACGAGAAGGGTTGCAATGGCGATCTGGTCACGGTGGAAACCCAGTATGTGAGTGATTCCCGCTGGTTTCTGGAGAGAGCCTGGAGCCATGAGGCCGGCTTTTCATGGATGTACAACTTCCTGATCCACGCCCTGGACCTGGCGGTATGGTATCTGCCCAATGTGGAAACGGTCTATGGTGTGGGTGTCTGCAGCAGCAACAGCGCTTCCAGGGGGATTCTGGCGCCGGACGCCCTGAAGTTCCTTCTGACTGACCGCAGCGGCGTCACCGCCTCCGTCAACGGCTGCTATGCCGTCCCGGCCCTTTCCAGACCCTGGGAACACTTCATCTCCTGCACGCTCCGGGGCACCATGGGCGCCAGCAAGGCGGACTGCCCCCTGGAATACACCTACCACTTTTCCGAAGTCGGAAAATTCAAGCACACCGAGCATGAATCCTATGAATCCATGCGCAGCTATTACTACCGCTTCGAGGGAGAAACCCATCACGCGGGAGAATACCAGAACTACATGGAAGACTTCGCCCGGTGCCTGAAGGAGGGCAGAACACCACTGCCGGATCTCCGGGAAGGCATCCGGACCCTGGCCGTCATGGAAGCCATGCGCCGCTCCCTTGCCTCCCATCAGGTGGAACGGGTGGACCGGGTGCTCACGGACGCGGGCCTTTCCGATCTTGTCTGAAATCCTGCCGGATTCCCTTGTTCGGAATCCGGCTTTTCTTCTGATTTCCCCCTGTATCCTGCCCCCGCGCATTGACAATTTTCCTTTCCGGCTGATATTATAAGTTCTATAGGGTATCCCTCGAAACAACAGATCTGATGAGGTGATTTCTGTGACCATTGCGGATATGGTACGCATTCTCAACGCCCGGGTTCTTCTGGGGGAAGATAAGCTGGACACACCGGTCTACACAGCCTGCTGTTCAGACCTGATGAGTGATGTTCTGGCTTTTGTGGATGAAAAAACCGTGCTCATCACCGGACTGACCAATCCCCATGTGGTACGCACCAGTGAGATGCTGGACCTGAAATGTCTGGTGTTCGCCCGGGGCAAAGTGCCCACGGAAGATATCCTGGAAAGTGCCGATGAACAGGGACTGGTGGTTCTCACCACCAGGCTCACGGCCTTCACCGCCTGCGGCATGCTCTATGAAGCCGGCCTGAGGGGCGTACCCGTACCCAATGAGTGGAATTCGGAGGATAAAGCGTAATGGATGCCCTGTTTCAGACCACATACCCTGTGGAATCCGCTGACTACACAAGTGCCGGACGGGCAAGCGCAGACATCAAGCGGAAGCTCAAGCAGCTGGGTGTGGGGGGAGATGTGCTGCGCCGTGTCGCCGTAGCTTCCTATGAGGTGGAGCTGAACCTGGTGATCCACTCCCTGGGGGGCGAACTCTCCCTGTCCGTCTATCCCGATACGGTCCAGCTGGTCTCAAGTGACCGGGGACCCGGCATTCCTGACCTAGAAATGGCCATGCGGGAAGGCTACTCCACTGCCAATGACGAAGCCCGGTCCCTGGGGTTCGGCGCCGGCATGGGTCTGCCCAACATGAAACGGAACGCCGACGATTTTGAGATCGCGTCCACGGTGGGCGTGGGCACAACCATCACCATGGGGTTCAGGCTGAACTGAGCGGCCTGCCTCCCCATAGAAAGCAGGCATGCTTATGGACATGACACGCCGGTACCATTCCGTCCAGCTGGAAAAGGACCGATGTAAGGGCTGTACCAACTGTCTCAAACGCTGTCCCACCGAAGCAATCCGTGTTCACGGCGGACGGGCCCATATTCTCTCCGCCCTGTGCATTGACTGCGGCGAATGCATCCGTGTATGCGACTACCATGCCAAGATCGCCGTCACCGATCCGATGGACTGCGTTCGGGACTGGAAGTACACCATCGCTTTGCCGGCCCCCTCTCTCTATGGACAGTTCCGCGGGCTCGCCCGCCCCGACTTTGTGCTGGAAGCCCTGTACCGTCTGGGCTTTGACTATGTCTTTGAGGTCGCCCGGGGCGCCGATATTGTCACCCGGGCCATCCGGGAGAAGCTGAAGCAGCCCTGTCTGCCCCGACCCCTGATCTCCTCCGCCTGTCCCGCTGTGGTCCGCCTGATTCAGGTGCGATTCCCGGAACTGCTGGACAATGTGGTGGACATGCGCCAGCCCATGGAGGTCGCCGCCTCCGTGGCCAGGGCCGAGTTCTGCCGCATAAAGGGCTGTTCGCCCGAGGAGGTGGGATGCTTCTTCATCACCCCCTGTCCCGCCAAGATGACCGCCATCCACAACCCCCTGGGTCAGGAAAAATCCGAACTGAACGGGGCCATTTCCATGATGGAAATCTACGGCCTGCTCCTGCCCCATATCCACGATATGCTTCATGACCCGAACTATGTCCCCGCCACCCGCTACGGTGTGGGCTGGGCCACCTCCAACGGGGAAGCCCAGGCCGTCTGTCCGGAAAACAGCCTGAGCGTGGACGGCATTCCCAATGTCATAAGGGTGCTGGAGGAGGTGGAGAACAACAAGCTCACCGACCTTGTCTACCTGGAGGGCAACGCCTGCATCGGAGGCTGCGTGGGAGGACCTCTGACTTTTGAGAACAATTATGTGGCGGAAAATTCCGTGCGGAAGATGGTCAAGCGGATGCCCGACACCCATCCGGACACGGTGGTTCCGCCTTCTGACCTGAACAAATACCCCCTGCGGAACGATCTTCCCTTTGAGCCCAATGACGCCGCCATGCTGGATGACAACATGACGGAGGCCATGCGGAAAATGCAGAGAATGAACGAGATCCTTGAACGGCTCCCCGGTTATGACTGCGGCTCATGCGGCAGTCCCACCTGCGCCGCCTTTGCGGAGGACATTGTCCGGGGCCACTGCACGGAAATGGACTGCATCCATGTCATGAAAGACCGCCTTCGGGTCATGGCCCAGGAAATGGTGGAACTGGCCCAGACCAGACGGGAATAACCTACAGAAAAGAAAGGAAGGAACCGCATGACTGTCTCTGATCTGATGAACCTGATTCAGGCCCGTGATCTGACTCCGTCCCTGCCCAAGGACCGGGAAGTTACCTGTGGTTACAGCTGTGACCTTCTGTCATGGGTCATGTCCCATGGCGCGGAAAACATGGCATGGGTCACTGTCCAGACGCATCTGAACGTGATTGCCGTGGCCGTTCTGGCAGAGATGGCCTGTGTGATCCTGCCGGAAGGCATTGACATGGAAGAGGACAGCCTCAACAAGTCGGTCAGTGAAGGGCTGTGCGTCCTCTCCTCTCCCCTGTCCGCCTATGAGATCTGTGGCAGAATGTATCAGGCCGGCATTTCCGCCCAGAGCTGAAAATGGAAACGCTTTTCTGCGACCTGCACATGCATTCCTGCCTCTCTCCCTGCGGCAGCGATGACATGACACCGGCCAATCTCTGCGGAATGGCGGCTCTCAAAGGGCTTCAGATGATCGCCCTGACGGACCACAACACCGCCGACAATCTGCCAGCCGCCCTGAAATGCTGCGAGGCCTACGGGCTTCTGCTGATCCCGGGCATGGAGATCACCACCCGGGAGGAAGTGCATCTTCTGGGCTATTTTCCGGATGTGGACACGGCTGTCTCCTTCGGGCAGCATGTGCGGGAGCATCTCCCCGGAAAGCAGAACCGTCCCAGCCTTTTCGGCCGTCAGCTGATCATGAACGAGGACGACGAAATCATCGGAGAGGAAAACGCTCTGCTCATCGGTGCCACGGACCTGTCTCTCTGGCAGTGGACGGAGGAAATCCGCTCTGCGGGAGGCGTGGCCGTGCCCGCTCATATCAACCGGGGCTCCAACGGCCTTCTGGTGAACATGGGCTTTGTCCCGGAGGACCTGCATTTCACCTGCGTGGAAGTCTGGCGGGACCTGCCCTGTCCTCACACGCCCCAGGCAGGCCGGCATGTGCTCCACTCCTCCGACGCCCATTACCTGGGGGATATTCTGGAGCCCGAGATCACCATGGAACTGCCGGAATCCACCGTGTCCGCCTTTCTGAACCGGATATCCACCCCGCCCCGGGAGATTTCCTGATCTCTTCCGGCAAGTGTGAACATTCTGCGCCCCACTCTACACAGCGCATAATTTGTGATATAATTGTCAATCGATACGTGAAAGCGTGTCAGCACCAAAAAGGAGGCAAACACAGACATGGAAGGCTCCAAAGAAAAGTTCGAGCAGCTGAGAGCCCTGATCGAATCCCACAAGGATCAGCCCGGTGCTCTCATGCCCGTTCTCCAGGGTGCGCAGGGTATTTTCGGCTGCGTATCCGAGGACGTGCAGAAGTTCATCGCCGACGGTCTGGGGGTCACCCTCAGTGAAGTCTACGGCGTTGCGACTTTCTACTCCCAGTTCTCTCTTCATCCCAAGGGAGAATACCTCATCAGCGTATGTCTGGGCACCGCCTGCTACGTCAAGGGCAGTCAGAGCATTCTGGACAAGCTGAGCGAGGTGCTTCATATCCCCGTGGGCGGCACAACCCCCGACGGCCGTTTCACCCTGGAAGCCACCCGCTGCCTCGGCGCCTGCGGTCTGGCCCCGGTTATGATGATCAACGGCGAAGTGTATGGTCGTCTCACCCCGGATCAGGTACCCGGCATCATTGCCAAGTATCAACCGGCCTCTGAGGCCCAGGCATGAAAGAAATCGCCCTGCATCTGCTGGACATCGTCCAGAACAGTGTCCGGGCCGGTGCTTCCCAGGTGGAAATTGCCTTCCTTCTTGGTGAGGACCGCATGCTGGAAATGCGCGTCAAGGATGACGGCTGCGGCATGAGCCCGGAATTTGTCGCTGAGGTGACCAGTCCTTTTGTCACCACCCGCACGACCCGAAAAATCGGTCTGGGCATTCCTCTTCTGCTCCAGAATACCATGGCCAGCGGCGGAAATGTTCATATCGACAGCGAGGTCGGCAAAGGCACCGTCATCACCGCCCTGTGGCAGACGTCTTCCATTGACTGTCTCCCCCTGGGAGATCTGGCCTCCACCATGGCCAGTCTGGTGATGGGCAACCCGGACAAGCCGGAATTTTCCCTCATCTGCCGCTCTCCTCAGGGAGAGATGACCTTTTCCACCCGGGAGGTCAGGGCTGTGCTGGGGGAGGATGTTTCTCTGGCGGAACCCGATGTGGTCCGGTGGATTCAGGAATCGATTCAGGAAGAGATTGAACCGATATTGGGAGGAATCATGCGATGAAATCATTAGCCGAACTGGAAGCAATCCGCAAGGCAACGCTTTCCAAGATCAATCTGAGAACCGAAGAAAAGGGCGAAACCACCCGGATCGTCATTGGCATGGCAACCTGCGGCATCGCCGCCGGCGCCCGTCCCGTGATGCTTTCCTTTGTGGATGAAGTCCAGAAGCGTCAGCTGAACCACGTCACTGTGTCCCAGACCGGATGCGTGGGCATGTGCCGCCTTGAGCCCATGGTGGACGTGTACGTCCCCGGCCAGGAAAAGGTTACCTATGTGCATGTGAAGCCGGAAATGGTGCCGCGGATTGTGGCCGAACACGTGGTGAACGGCCGCCCGGTTCAGGAATACACCATCGGTGCCGCAGAAGATAAATAATCGGAGGAATTGAAGCATGGATATCTATCGCGCACACGTACTGGTCTGCGGCGGTACCGGCTGCTCATCTTCCGGTTCTGCCATGCTGATCGATCGTTTCAATGAAAAGATCGCCGAGAACGGCCTGGACAGGGAAGTCAAGGTCATCCGCACCGGCTGCTTCGGTCTGTGCGAAGCCGGCCCCGTGGTCATTGTCTACCCCGACGGCACTTTCTACAGCCGGGTCAAGGTGGAGAACGTGGACGAGATCGTCACCGAACACCTGCTGAAGGGCCGCAAGGTGGAACATCTGGTTTACACCGACCACGCCACCCATGAACAGAACGCCAACAAGGCCCTGGAGGATATCAATTTCTACAAGCATCAGCACCGTATTGCCCTGCGCAACTGCGGCGTCATCGATCCTGAGAACATTGACGAATACCTGGCCATGGACGGCTACAGGGCTCTGGAAAAAGCCCTGACGAAGATGACCCGGGAAGAGGTCATTGACGAGATCCTCAAGAGCGGTCTGAGAGGCCGCGGCGGCGGCGGCTTCCCCACCGGCCTGAAGTGGAAGTTCACCTACAACAGCCAGGCGGACCAGAAGTATGTGGCCTGCAACGCTGACGAAGGTGACCCGGGTGCCTTCATGGACCGTTCCATTCTTGAGGGCGATCCCCATGCCATCATTGAGGCCATGGCCATTGCCGGTTATGCCATCGGCGCCAGCGAAGGATATATCTATGTCCGCGCCGAGTATCCCATCGCCGTCAAGCGTCTGAACATCGCCATCGCCCAAGCCAGGGAATACGGCCTGCTGGGCAAGAATATCTTTGAGACCGGGTTTGATTTCGACCTGTTCGTCCGTCTGGGCGCCGGTGCCTTTGTGTGCGGCGAGGAAACCGCCCTGATGCACTCAATCGAAGGCGGCCGCGGCGAACCCACCACCCGTCCTCCCTTCCCCGCCGTGAAAGGCCTGTTTGGCAAGCCCACCATGCTCAACAATGTGGAGACCTATGCCAACGTGGCGCAGATCATCCTCCACGGCGCCGAGTGGTATGCCTCCATGGGCACCGAAAAGTCCAAGGGCACCAAGGTGTTCGCCCTGGGCGGCAAGATCAACAATACCGGTCTGGTGGAAGTGCCCATGGGCACCACCCTGCGGACCATCATCTATGAAGTGGGCGGCGGCTGCCCCAATGGCAAGAAGTTCAAGGCTGTCCAGACCGGCGGTCCTTCCGGCGGATGTCTGCCCGAGAGCCTGCTGGACACCCCCGTGGACTATGACAACCTGATCCAGGCCGGCTCCATGATGGGCTCCGGCGGCATGATTGTCATGGACGAAGACAACTGCATGGTGGATATCGCCCGCTTCTACCTGGACTTCATCGTGGATGAGAGCTGCGGCAAGTGCACGCCCTGCCGCGTGGGCACCAAGCGCATGCTGGAAATCCTCAACCGCATTGTCAAGGGCCAGGGCAAGGAAGGCGACATCGAGAAGCTGGAAGAACTGGCGCAGACCATCAAGTCCACCGCCCTGTGCGGCCTGGGCCAGACCGCTCCCAACCCGGTTCTGTCCACCCTGCACTTCTTCCGGGATGAATATGAAGCCCACATCCGTGAAAAGCGCTGCCCGGCGCATCACTGCCAGGCTCTGCTCCAGTATTTCATCACCGACAAGTGCCGCGGCTGCACGGCCTGCGCCCGCGTGTGTCCCGCCGGTGCCATTACTGGCGAGGTGAAGAAGCAGCATAAGATTGATCCCGAAAAGTGCCTGAAGTGCGGCGCGTGTATGGAGAAGTGCCGTTTCGGCGCCATTATCAAGACTTAAGTGTGTGCTGGAGGATTGAATCATGGATAAATTGTTAACCCTTACCATTGACGGCGTAGAGGTTCAGGTCCCCCAGGGCACTACGGTGCTTGAGGCCGCACGTCAGGCGGGCATCCGCATCCCCACGCTGTGCTTTCTGAAAGGAATCAATGAAATCGGCGCCTGCCGCATGTGCGTGGTCGACTCTGGCGCCCGCTCCCTGCAGGCCTCCTGTGTTCTGCCCGCCGCAGACGGCATGAAGGTGAAAACCAACACCCCCGAAATCCGCAAGTATCGTCAGAACATCCTGAAGCTGACCCTTTCCACTCATGCCAGGAAGTGTCTCAGCTGCATCCGCAGCCAGAACTGTGAACTCCAGGCTCTGTGCAGGGAACTGGGCGTGGACGAAGAGGAAGCCTATGAAGGCGTGCGGACCGAATATACCATTGATGATCTGAGCCCCTCCATCGTTCGGGACAACAACAAGTGCGTGCTCTGCCGCCGCTGCGTGTCCGTCTGTGCCCATGTGCAGAACGTAGGCGTCATCGGGCCCGTGCACCGTGGCTTCAAGACCGCCATTGAGTCTCCCTGGGAGATGAAGCTCAGCGAGATGAGCTGCATCAATTGCGGCCAGTGCATTGTCAACTGCCCCGTGGGTGCCCTGTACGAAAAGGATGAGACCAAGGCTGTCTGGGATCTGATCAGGGATCCTTCCAAGCATGTGGTGGTGCAGCCCGCTCCCGCCGTGCGCGCCGCGCTGGGTGAAGAATTCGGTCTGCCCATGGGCACCAGTGTCACCGGCAAAATGGCCACGGCTCTCCGTCGTCTGGGCTTTGACCAGGTTTTCGACACGGACTTTGCCGCTGACCTGACCATCATGGAAGAAGCCAACGAGCTGGTGGAGCGCATTACCAACGGCGGTGTGCTGCCCATGATGACCAGCTGTTCTCCCGGCTGGATCAAGTACTGCGAGACCTATCATCCCGATTTCCTGCCCAACCTGTCTTCCTGCAAGTCGCCGCATGAGATGATGGGAGCCGTCGTCAAGACCTACTACGCGCAGAAGAAGGGTCTGGACCCCAAAGACATCGCCGTGGTCTCCGTCATGCCCTGCACCGCCAAGAAGTTCGAGGCCGACCGGCCTGAACTGAGCCATGACAGCCTGGCGGATGTGGACGCGGTCATCACCACCCGTGAGCTTGCCCGGATGATCAAGGAAGCCGGCATTGACTTTGTCAACCTGCCTGACGGCGACTTCGACAGTCTCTGCGGTGAGTCCACCGGTGCCGGTGTGATCTTCGGCGCCACCGGCGGCGTCATGGAAGCTGCCCTGCGTACCGCCTATGAAACCATCACCGGCAAGGTCCTGGAGGATGTGGAATTCCATCAGGTCCGCGGCGTGGAAGGCATCAAGGAAGCCTCCATCCGCATCGGTGACCAGGATGTGCTGGTGGCCGTGGCCAGCGGCACCGGCAATGCCACCAAGCTTCTGGAGCGGGTCAAGAGCGGCGAAAAGCCCTATGCTTTCATTGAGATCATGGCCTGCCCCGGCGGCTGCGTCAACGGCGGCGGCCAGCCCATCGTCAGCGCCCGCACCAAGATGGATTGCGATATCCGCGTGGAACGCGCCAAGGCTCTCTATGGCGAAGACCGGGACAAGCCCCTGCGCAAGAGCCATGAGAACGAGGAGATCAAGCAGCTGTACCGTGACTTCCTGGAGAAGCCCGGCAGCCACAAGGCTCACGAGCTCCTGCACACGCATTATCAGGCAAGAGATCTGTACAACAGGTAAGAAACACAGCACGGTCCGAAGGAAATGGACCCGGTTTTCCGGATCCATTTCCTTTTTTTGATCCTTCTGCCCCGTGTCGTCAGTCTCCAATAAGGTGCTCCATGTCTGTGATGAACGGCCTGTCCGTGCCTTGCCTTCTTCCCCGGCGTGTCTGTGACGATGGGCCGGACGGGCACAGGACAACCCGGACAAGATGGAGTGGGACTCAGCACCATCCTCAGAACCGTCGGGAATTCAGAAAGGCAGGAGATTTCCGGTCTCCTGCCTTCTGTCATGTTTCCTTTGCATCCCTGCATATTCGCACGGGAAAAGCGGACAGAGGTCTGCGTGGAGGACGAGCGGTTTCTCTCCCCCGGACATGACCCTGCTTCCGAAGCGCATTCACGCCTGTGATTTATTCATGATTCTTCGTATCTGCGGGCTCAATCAGGCGGACACCCCGTTTTGCCACATAGCTCAGGGGCATCCAGTATTCCATGCCTCCATATTTGTCCGTATCCAGAAACCACACCGCCCCGGGCAGATCCTCCAGACTCCGGGCCACCCGGAAAGCACCTCTGGAGGTTCTGTAATACAGATCCGTTCCCACTTTCCTCTCAAAGGTGGCGCTGGGGGCCGAGTCCACCACAAGGACCATGTTTCCATCCTC
>CACYGY010000002.1 GCA_902774025.1 uncultured Eubacteriales bacterium | reverse complement strand
ACCTCGTCCGGATCCAGACCGTGCACCTGGCATGCCATGTCCAGGCTTTCACCGATGGAGGAAGGGCAGCCTACACAGTGCATGCCGCACTGCATAAGCACTTCCGCGATCCCCATATCGTAACGGAGCATTTCGCCCATTGTGGTTTCTTTGGTGATTTCCATAGCTGATTCCTCCGATTGCTATCAATTGGGCTGACGCCCACGGCAGTATACACGATCCCCTCAGATCCCGCAAGGGCTCAGGGATCGCTCTCCAGTTCCTCCATCACCTGGGGAATCCGGGCTTCCTCCTCAGGATCCAGATCCGGGTAGGCAGGGTGCATGGCTTCCATGGTCTCCAGAAGAATCCGGCTCACCAGATACCGGGTAAACCATTTATTGTCCGCAGGCAGCACATACCAGGGCGCCTCAGGCGTCGCTGTGCCATTGATGCACGCCTCATACGCCTCATCGTAGGCGTCCCAGTCAGCCCTTTCCTTCATGTCACTGGACGACAGCTTCCAGTGCTTTTCGTTCCGCTCAATCCTTTCCAGGAACCGTTCCTTCTGAACCTCCCTGGATACATTGAGGAAAAGCTTGATCATCCGGTACCCGTTTTCATACAGGTACGTCTCAAAGTCTCTCAGCTGACGGTAGCGGCGCTCAAAAAAGTCCTCTGTTCTGCACCGTGAAGGGATTCGGTAATGAGCATCCAGCCGGTGCACCCGCACCACCAGGACATCCTCATAATGACTCCGGTTCAGAATGCCGATTTTTCCCCTTTCCGGAAGAGAAGCATGAATCCGCCACAGATAGTCATGCCTCAGTTCCGTGTCGCTGGGGGCCTTGAAGGAATGGACTTCCAGGGCTGCAGGATTCAGGGCAGAGAAGACTTTCTTGATCAGGCTGTCCTTACCGGCGGCGTCTCTTGCCTGAATGACAATCACCAGACCTTCCTCTCCCGAGGCATACATCTCTTCCTGAAGAAGGGCAGCCTTTTCAAGGTTGGAACGGGTCTCAGCCACCAGACTGCGCTTCATCTCCCGGTATTCCTCTGCGTCCGTGGATACCTCCCGGATACAGAAACGCCGGCTGCCGTCATAACAGTATTCTTGAATGGACACGTGAAACTACGACTCCCTTTGTTACGATTCGCCCAGAGTATAGCAGACCCATGGGAAAAAGCAAGGCGCACCTCCGTCCTCACCGTCAGGCATTTTCCGTTCTTGACGCTTGCGCAGAAGTCGGTTATTCTGCAGAAGATACATTTTTTGAGGAGGCTTCCATCTTGAGTCAGCTCACCATTCCGTCCACCCTGCCGGAGGATTTTCAGCTCACGCCCCCTGAAGGTCTCAGTCAGGAGGAAGCCTGCCGCCGCATGGAAGCAGGGCTTGGAAACAAAGCTGCGGATGACTCGGGCCGCAGTGTGGGTCAGATTCTCCGGGAAAACCTGATTACCCTTTTCAACATCCTCAATGTGATCCTGGCACTGTGCCTTGTTCTGGTCGGATCCTTCCGCAACATGCTGTTCATGGGTGTAGTGTTTTCCAACGCCTTTATCGGTACCTTTCAGGAACTGAGAGCCCGGAAAATGGTGAAAAGCCTGACGCTCATGACCACGGACAGGGTACGAACCATCCGGGATGGCAGGGAAATCATGTGCCTTCCGGAAGAACTGGTGCGTGGAGACCTGATACACCTCTCCCGGGGCAGTCAGGTCCCGGCAGACGGCGTGGTCGTTTCAGGAAGCGGCCGTGCCAATGAGTCCCTGCTGACAGGTGAGAGCCGGGAAATCCCCAAGGAAAAAGATGACTTTCTGCTCTCCGGCAGTTATCTCACCGCGGGTTCTGTCACCATGCAGCTGGTTTATGTGGGGGATGAGAGCTATGTCTCCCGGCTGACCCGGGAAGCCCGGAAGGTCAAGGTGCCTCAGTCCCGCCTGATGGTGGACCTGAAGAGCCTGGTGCGTCGTCTGACCTTCATTCTGATCCCCCTGGGCATTCTCCTGTTCTGCCGTCACTATTTCATCCGGCATACGAATCTGCATGTGGTGGTGCCCGAAACGGTGGCCGCCATGGTCGGCATGATTCCCGAAGGTCTGATGCTTCTCACCAGTATCGCCCTGACCGTCGGCGTCATCACTCTGGGGCGGAAAGGTGCCCTGGTTCAGTCCCTCTACGGAATTGAAACCCTGTCCCGGGCGGACATCCTGTGTCTGGACAAAACCGGCACCCTGACCACCGGTTCCATGACCATGACGGAGATCATGCCCCTGGAAGGGGACGAGGCTTCCGCATCCGCTCTGCTCGCGTGTTATCTGGGGGCTTTTCCCGAATCGGAAACCGCCTCCACCCGGGCCATGCGTGAAAAGATCCCGCCCGCGCAGGTGACCGTCCGGACCGTTCTGCCCTTCTCCTCCCTGAAAAAGTACAGCGCCGCCACCCTGAGCGATGGCAGTACGGTGGTCCTGGGGGCACCCACTTTTGTAATGCCCCAGCTGAGTGAGGATCTCCGGGCCCTCATCGCCGCCCGTTCGGACGAGGGCTGTCGTGTTCTTCTGCTGGCCCGCAGCCCGGAACCCATCCTGAACGAACAGCTGCCAGGTCATCTCTTTCCCGCTGCCTTTGTGATCCTTGCGGATCAGGTTCGGGAAAGCGCTGGACAGACCCTTCAGTATTTCAGGGAACAGGGCGTACAGATCCGTCTCATCTCCGGTGATGATCCCCGCACCGTGGCCGCGTGCGCCCGCCGGGCAGGCCTGGAGGGATGGGAAAAGTACGCGGATGTGTCCACCCTCTCCACCCCTGAGGCTCTGCGGGACGCTGTGGAGTCCTCCGTTATCTTCGGCCGGGTAACACCGGACAGAAAACAGGAGATTGTGGAGATTCTCAAGAGCCAGGGGCACCACGTGGCCATGACCGGGGACGGCGTCAATGACATTCCCGCCCTGAAAGCCGCAGACTGTTCCATCGCCATGGCGGCCGGCAGCGAGGCCGCCCGGCGTTCAGCCCAGCTGACTCTGGTGAACTCGGATTTCTCCGTCCTTCCCGATGTGGTTCACGAAGGCCGCCGGGTCGTCAATAACATTACCCGCTCCGCCTCCCTGTTTCTGACCAAAACCCTCTATTCCATGGCGCTCAGCCTGCTTCTCCTTTTCATCCCCGCCTCCTATCCCTTCCAGCCCATTCAGCTGACCCTGATCTCCACCCTGACCATCGGGGTGCCCTCCTTCCTTCTGGCACTGGAAGCCAATCATTCCCGGATCCGGGGCAACTTCCTCCGGAATATTCTCTCCCGGGCCTGGCCCGGCGCCTTGTGCGTCACTTTGTGCTGCGTTCTGGCCATGCTGCAGGAGCACCATGGCTGGGATCATGAGGAGTGCACCACCTTCGCCACCCTTTGCGCCGGCGGTATTGGCCTGATGAATCTCCTTGTGGTATGCTGGCCTCTGAACTGGTACCGCGGCGGTGTTCTGGCACTCATGACAGTGGGATTTGCAGGAGCCGTTTTCATCATGCCGAAGGTGTTCTACCTCACCGCCCTGACGGGAAATCAGATTCTCTTCCTTTTTATCACCCTTGCCTGCGCTGCGGTGCTCATGGGCGTGTTCCTCTGGGTCCGCGCCAGAATTCATCGGGATGATGGGACTGACGCCATCAGATCCTGATTTTCCTCTCCTGGAATCTGGGAAAGGAGATTTGCCGGATGATCGTCATTCTGAAGAAAGGCGTAAAGCCCGAAGAGGTTGAGTCCCTTTCGTCCTTTATCACCTGTCATGCTCCCGTCGCCATTCAGCCTGTGGATGGCATGGACGCCAGCGTCCTCTGTCTCACAGGCGACACCCATCCCCTGGACGCCGCCTGGATTGAGTCCTTTCCCTGTGTGGAACGTGTCGTGCACGTGTCCGGTCCTTACCGGAAGGTCAGCCGTTCCTCCCATCCGGAGAAAAGGATCATTCAGGCGGGGAACGTTTGCATCGGCGGCAGAAAGCTCACAGTGATCGCCGGACCCTGCAGCGTGGAAAGTCCGGAGCAGATCACCGGGATCGCCCGGTCCGTTCAGCTTTCCGGTGCCTCCCTGCTCCGGGGCGGCGCCTTCAAGCCCAGAACTTCCCCCTATGTCTTTCAGGGGCTGCAGTGGGAAGGCCTGAAGATGCTGAAAAATGCCCGTGAAGCCACGGGACTGCCCATTGTGTCGGAAATCATGTCACCGGTGGATATTGAACGGTTTGTGGAGGACGTGGACATCCTTCAGGTGGGCGCGAGAAACATGCAGAACTATGACCTGCTCCGGCATCTTGGACGTGTCCGGAAGCCTGTTCTTCTCAAGCGGGGCCTTTCCGCCACCATTGAGGAGTGGCTCATGAGCGCTGAGTACATCATGAGCGAAGGAAATGAACAGGTGATCCTCTGCGAGCGGGGCATCCGCTCCTTTGAGACCTGCACCCGGAACACCCTGGACCTGAGTGCCATTCCTGCCGTCCATCGTCTCTCCCATCTCCCCATCCTCGTGGACCCCAGTCATGGCACCGGAAAGCGGTGGATGGTTGGTTCCATGGCCAGAGCCGCTGTGGCGGCAGGAGCAGACGGGATCATGATCGAGGTTCACAACGATCCCATGCATGCCCTGTGCGACGGACAGCAGTCCGTTACCCCGGAGGAGTTTGCACAGATCATGAATGAGCTCCGGCCCATTGCTGCGGCCATAGGGAGAGAGATGTAAATGCATGCCCTTCATATGACTGCCTCATCCGGTGAGGTTCTGCTGGAATCCGGAATCTTCCGGGATGTCGGAACAATCCTGGCCCGGCACTTTCCCCGGTCCCGCGCCGCGGTGATCACGGATGACCATGTAGCCCCCCTCTACCTTTCTCCCCTTCTGGAAACCCTTTCCCTTGCGGGCATCCCCGCCTCTGCTCACGTATTCCCCGCCGGTGAATCCGCCAAATCCCTTGCATGCCTCACGGAGCTTTACGGATTCCTTCAGGAAAACCGAATGACCCGGACCGACCCGGTGATCGCTCTGGGAGGCGGTGTCATCGGAGATCTGACAGGGCTTGCGGCCGCCACCTGGCTGCGGGGTGTCCCCCTCGTCCAGGTACCCACCACGCTCCTTGCTCAGGTGGATGCCTCTCTGGGCGGAAAAACCGCTGTGGACTTTCAGGGTGTTAAAAATCTGATCGGTACCTTTTATCAGCCGTCCCTGGTCTTCTGTGACCCGTGCATGCTCCGCACACTGTCTCCTGCCCAGTGGCGGAACGGGCTGGGAGAGGTGGTCAAGTACGCCTGCATCGGGGATCCGGATCTGTTTACCCTTCTGGAAGAGGCAGCTCCCCGGGGTCGGGAGGGGCTTATGAAGCGGATCGACACCCTGCTTCTTCGATGCATTGAACAGAAAATCCGGGTGGTGGAACAGGATGTCCGGGATACAGGGATCCGGATGATTCTGAACTTCGGGCATACCCTGGCCCATGCCCTGGAAGCCTGTCAGAACTTTGAAGGACTGAGCCACGGGGAAGCGGTATCCATCGGCATGGACCGGACCACCCGTCTCAGCGAAGCCCGGGGGCTCACGGAAAAAGGTACCTGGGCACGGCTCCATCAGCTGCTCACTTCTCTGTGTCTTGAAACGGAGCTTCCCCCGATTCCCTCCTCCGCCCTCCTGAGCGCCATGCAGATGGACAAGAAGCATACCGGCCGGGTCCTGCATCTGATCATACTGGAACGGATCGGCGCCTGCCGGATTCTGGACACTTCCCCCTCTTTCTTTTTCGACCCTGCCGATTGATCCGGCAGATGAAAGGACATCTATGTCACTGGTTCTCGTTGTTGTCCGGCAGGTGATCATCATGTTTGTGATGGTCATGTGCGGAACTCTGCTCTACCACGGTCACAAGCTCAGCATGGACGGCGTCCGCAACATGGGCAATATTCTGATCTATCTCGTCATTCCCTGCGTGATCATCCGCTCCTTCCAGCTGGAGCGCACACCTGAAACCATGAGAGGACTCCTGTTCAGCGGCATCGCGGGACTGGCTGTTCTGTGCCTCTCTGTTCTGGTCTCCCACCTGACCTTTCGAAAGGACGGCATTGCCGCCTTTGCCAGTGCCTTCTCCAATCCCGGTTTCTTTGGCATTCCCCTGATCACCGCGGTTCTGGGACAGGAAGCCGTGTTCTACGCCGCCTTTTTCATCGCCTTTCTGAACCTGGGACAGTGGACCTGGGGCATTTCCACCATGACCGGAGAATCCCCCAGAAAGGGATTCTCCCTGAACCGGCTCATGAAGGCTCCCTTCGTTGTGGCCATTGTTGTGGGCCTGATTCTGTACTTCACCGGATTGCAGCTTCCGGAAATCGTCAATTCATGCCTCAGCAGCATCGCCGCTGTCAACACACCCATGGCCATGATCTGCATCGGAGTCTACCTGGCTCAGACACCCATCCGGCATATGCTGATGCAGAAAAAACTGTATCTCATCCTCCTGATGCGGCTTCTGGTCATCCCCCTTCTCTCCCTGGCCCTCCTCCTGATCTTCCCCGCTTCCATGCGGGATATGCGTCTGGCTGTTCTGCTGGAGGCAGCCTGCCCTGTAGGCGCCAATATTGCCGTCTATGCCCAGATCCACCATCAGAACTACACCTATGCCGTGGAGACGGTCATCTTCTCCACCCTCCTCTCCATCGCCACCCTTCCTCTGATCACCTACCTGGCGGGACTGCTGCTGTAGCTTCTCCCCCACACACCCAAGCAAGGCCCCGGTATTCCGAAGGTACCGGGGCCTTTCCATACGCTTTTCCGGGATGGCTTCTTCCCGTCATGTCCCGCATGCATAAAAACTGAAAAGAGGCCCGGGATACGATCCCGTGCCTCCCTCCTCTGCCTGTGCCTGAACGTCCTGTCCGGGTTCCGGAGACTTTTCAGTCGTGAACTTTCTTATGTTCCACAAGACCGATAATAAATCCCGTGGGAGACACCATGCCCATGGCTTTGGAGGACCGGACATCCAGGATTCTCGGACCATCCTTAAAACCGTGGGCCTGCAGGACCGCGTGGGCCTCTTCAAAATTGTCCACATTCATGCGGATGATCACCTGATCATGGGACAAACCATCATTCTGAACAGCATCCACTCGAAATCCGCCGGCATCCTTCATCTGGTATGACGGTCTGTCCGCAACCTCCTGGTTGTGATGACGCTTTTCGAAGCCCAGATCCTCAAAGAGTCTGACAATCTCATCCGTCCCGGATGAGACGATGATTGGATAGAATGACGTGATTTTCATGGAATTCTCCTTTCACCGTTGCGTTACCTGCCATTGAGCCATCCGCAGGACAGCCGGATGCATGCTATACCCTCAGGATATCCCTGTCAACCGTTCTTTTCTGTCCGGGGCCTTCAGGATTGCCCTCTGACCGCATTCCCGGTATGCTGGACGCCGGTGTAATAAGCCTGAGGCGTGATGATATTCTGCCGGACAAAAGCCCTGTAGAAGCCGGCATAGTCGTTGAACCCGCTCTGTTTTGCCGCGTCTCCCGGAGAAACCCCGCTCTGCATCAGCTGCTGGGCAAGCTGAATGCGCTTGTACAGAATGTACTGATGCACGGAAATATTGGCATAGCTCTTGAAATCGTGGAGAAGCGTATACTTGCTGATGAAAAAGCGGTCTGAAAGAACATCCAGGGACAGCGGTTCCAGAATATGGTCATTGATATACCGGATCACGTCACTGATCCGGTCCGGCGGACGGGGAATCAGCACATCCTTGTGCTGCACGATCCGGCAGGCAATCAGTGAAAGCATGTTGACGCGGCATCGGTTCATGGCGCGGGAGGAGGGATCCTGGTTTCCCTCCTCCCTGAGGCATTCGTCCACCAGCCGCAGGAACTGAGCTGCACTTTCATCATCTGCGTGATAGGAATAATCTCCCCGTACCATTGCACCATCCAGGATGCGCAGCATGGGAAAATGCTCATCATACATCTCGGAAAGGGCTTTTCTGGTGACATAAAAATAGGCTCTTTCATATGCCGGGGATGGTTCAAGAATCAGGGCCCTGTGCAAAACACCCGGCGGGAAAATGAACAGGTCCATGGGATGCGCGTCAAAGGCTTCGTCCTCTATAAGCATCTGAACCTTTCCCCGGAGAAAAAGATAAAACTCATAGAAGTGATGCATATGAAAAGGAGCGGTCTCCCAGTCTGTATCCAGGTTATGTCTGAAGTCAAAATCGACACCCGCCTGGAGGTCATTCGCTTCTGTCCAGTGGCGCTTGTCCATTCGCACGCCTCCCCCGCAGAGTATTTCGCAGTGGGAATGAATCATTCCGGATTATGCTGTGAGCTTACAGCAACTTTCGCAATAATTCAAGCAATTTCGTCAATTGCCTTGTTCCGGATTCTCCTGTAAAATCTGAGAAGTACTAGACCAGATTACAAAGGAACCCGGCCTGCCTGCCGCGAATCAGAAGAAAAGGTCCTGTCTCCTGCATGGACAGAGGGTGCTGGTCCTTTTATTCTTTTTCAGCACGGAGTGGACGAGTTGGAGGGAAAAGCATGCAAAAAGACGCACCGAGACAGATCAGGTACAAACGGATGAGCTTTTTCAAGGCCATCAAGACTTACAAATGGCTCTATCTGATGCTGATCATACCGCTGACGCAGTACTTCCTGTTCCGTTATGCGCCTCTTTCCGGACTGCAGGTTGCGTTCAAGGAATTCAGCGTTTTCAAGGGAATCAGCGGAAGCCCCTGGGCATCCCCGTTATTCAAATACTTTTCCGAGGTGTTTGAGAGCCCGAAGTTCTGGAACGCGGTGAAAAACACCGTTAAGCTGAACCTCCTGGACCTGCTTTTCGGATTCCCGATGCCTATTATTCTGGCCATCATGGTGTACGAGATGCGCTCCATGAAGGTGAAGAAACTGTATCAGACGCTGATGTATCTGCCCCACTTCCTCTCCTGGGTCATCATCGGGTCCCTGGTTTCCAAGATCTTCGGCACCAGCGGTCCCATCAACACCATGATCACACAAATGGGTGGGTCATCCATCAACTTCCTCATGGACGAAGGCAACTGGGTTGCCATGTACGTTGCCACAGGTGTCTGGCAAAGCGCCGGCTGGGGAACGATCATCTACCTGGCTGCCATATCCGGTGTCAATACAGAACTGTATGAAGCCGCTGAGGTGGACGGCTGCGGACGGCTCCGCCGCATCTGGTACGTGACGCTTCCCTGCATCATGCCGACCATCGTCATCATGCTGATTCTCCGGCTGGGCCAGATGGTGGGGATCGGTTTCGAGCGGCCCTATGTCATGATGAACAAGATGGTCACCGACTCCGCGGACGTGATTTCCACCTTTGTGTATGACCGTGGTATTCTGAACCGCCAGTATCCCTTCGCGACGGCGGTGGATATCTTCGGCTCCGTAGTGAACATGTGCTTCGTGATTGGCGCCAACGTGATTACGCGCCGTATGGGAGAGGGGGGCCTGTTTTGAGTAACGTTGCTGCCAAAAAGCCCCGCACGGCGAAAGGTCGTCGCTACATCGGATCGGAAATTGTCTTCAATGTGATCCTGACCATCTTTGTGCTCCTGTGCGTACTTCCGGTGATCCACGTCATCGCCAAGTCCATTTCCGGACGCGCGCCGGTGGTGGCCGGCAAGGTTTACCTGCTTCCCAAGGAAATCGACTTCAGCGCATACGCCTCCGTGTTCAATGATCCCACGATGATCCGCTCCATGTGGTTCTCCATCGTGTGGACCGCCATTTATACGGCTCTGTCCATGGTGTCCACCATCCTCCTGGCCTATCCCCTGAGCCGGCATTACCTGCCGGGACGGAAGACCCTGATGATCATCGTGCTGATACCCATGTACTTCACCGGCGGCACCATTGCCAACTTCCTGTGGGTGAAGCAGATGGGCCTGATCGACAGTCCCTGGTCCCTGGTGCTTCCGATCCTGACCAGTACCTACAATACCATCATCCTCCGCAACTTCTTTGAGTCCGTTCCCACTTCCCTTGAGGAAAGCGCCAAACTGGACGGCTGCAACGATTTCCAGATTCTGGTGCGGATCATCCTGCCCCTGTCCACCGCGTCCCTGGCCACCATCGCCCTGTTCTATGCAGTGGCCCGCTGGAACAACTACGCGGACGTCCGGTACTACATCAATACTTCCAGCAAGTTCACCCTGCAGATGAAACTGTATCAGGTGGTTTTTGCCTCCTCCTCCTCCGATGTGAGCATGGTGGAAGGTGGCAAGAACGCCGTGCTGGCCGAAACTATTCAGTGCGCGGCCGTCGTGTTCTCCACGGTGCCGATCCTGATCGTCTATCCCTTCCTGCAGAAATACTTCGTGCAGGGCGTGATGATCGGCGCGGTGAAGGAATAATCATCCCGGTTGATGCCGGAGCAATCCGGAGCAATAGAGTAACCACTACAAAAGGAGGTTGTCCCATGAAGAAAGTATGGTCCCTGATGCTGGCCCTGGCACTGCTGGTCTCGATGATCAGCATCATCCCCGCCACAGCGGAAACGGCAGAAGTTTTCCGCTATGATCAGCCCGTCACCCTGAAGGTTTCCGTGTTTGACCGCGGCAACACCGGCGGCACCGCCGTGGATAACAACTACTGGACCAAGTGGATCCAGGAGAATTTCGGTGATCCCCGGAACATCAAGATTGAATGGGTGGTCATCCCCCGTTCTGAGGAAGAGTCCAAGCTGGCAACCCTGATGATGGACGAATCTTCCTGCCCTGACATCTGCTTCACCTACAACGAGTCCATCGTGACCGACTACGTGAATCAGGGCGGCATCATCGAAGTCAGCGACTACATCGAGAAGTACGGCCAGACTCTGAAGTCCTTCCTGGGCGAAGAAGTCCTGGATTTCGGAAGATTCGCCGGCGGCCAGTACGCCATTCCCGCCCGCCGCGTAGTCGTGGCCTGGATGGGCATGTTCATCCGTGAGGACTGGGTGGAGCAGCTGGGCCGTCAGATGCCCACCACCAAGGCTGAGTTCCTGGACACCCTGCGGGCTTTCCGTGACGAGAACCCCGGCAAGGTTGAGGGTGGCTGCATCCCCTACGCTCTGGGCAGAGATCTCCGGTACAACATGCAGCTCCAGTGGTCCTTCTACAAGGATCTGGACGCCCGCACCCTGGCCTGCGAACCCTCCGTGGCCCACGAAGGCTATGAAGACTATCTGCTCTATCTGAACACCCTGTACAACGAAGGCCTGGTCTCCCCCGACTTCGCCCTGAACAACGACGAAGCTCTGTGGAGCGAAGTGACCTCCGGCAAGGCTGGCGGTTACACCGGAAACTACGATCATCCCATCCGTGTTTCCCCTGGCATCCTTGCCTCTCTGCGCGCCTATGAGCCCGGCGCCAAGCTGACTCCCGTCAACTGCTTCGAATCCGCCACCGATTCCACCAAGTACTATCATCCCGTGTATGCCGCTGCCGGCCTGCTGAACTTCATCCCCGTGTATTCTCAGCATCCGGAAGCTGCCATCATGTATCTGGACTGGCTGTGCCAGTATGACACCATCTACTTCCTGCAGAACGGTGTGGAAGGCATCACTTCTGACCTGAACGAGGACGGCATCCCCGTGGTCAAGGATGTGGATGAAGCGCATCATGACATGGTTTACAACTCCATGCAGAACATCGACTACACTCTGCTGGTGAACGGCCAGTGGCTGGATACCGATGAGAAGACCATGAAGGCCCAGGCTCTGTCCTATCAGGGCTTCGCGGATCTCTTCGAAGAGGAATACATCGTGGGCAACTACGACGCTATCCTGGGCGGTTTCCACTTCGACGTGCCGCTTGAGAACAACTCCAAGTACAGCACCACTCTGGCTTCCTATGAGCAGGAAATGCTGGTGAAGTGCACCATGGCCTCCTCCGCCGAAGAATGCTCTGCCCTGTACAAGGATATGCTCCAGAAGTACATGGACATGGGCGGCAAAGCCGTGATGGAAGAAAAGTATGCTGCCTGGGACGCTGCCCACTGATCGGCTTTCTGACCGGACGGAATACTGACTGAACTGAAACCCTGGACAGGCGCCGCGCCGCAAGCGCGGCGCCTCTTTCAGGGAAGGAGGAGAAAAAATGATACAGGTTGCAATCATCGGAACGGGGAATATTTCCCATGCGCATATCCATGCCTGGCTGCTTTTCCCGGAGAGGGTCCGCATTGCGGCGCTGGTGGACATCATCCCGGGCAAGGCACAGAAGGTGAAGGAACAGTACGGCCTGGACTGCGATGTATACCTGGACCACCATGACGTGCTGGACAGGAAGGACATTACCGTCATGGACGTGTGTACACCTCCCTATGTGCACGCGGAAATATCCATCAACGGCATGAAAGCCGGCAAGAATATCATCTGTGAAAAGCCCATGGCCCCCTCCCTGGCGGAGTGCGATGAAATGATCCGTGTCCGGAATGAAACCGGCGTCAAGCTGTCCATTATCGCCCAGAACCGTTTCCGTAAGCCGATCCGGGACCTGAAAGCCCTGCTGGATTCCGGCCTGGCCGGCCCTGTTCGCCATGCCACCATCGATTCTCTCTGGTGGCGCGGTCACTGCTACTATGATTTGTGGTGGCGCGGAACCTGGGAGAAGGAAGGCGGCGGATGCACCCTGAATCATGCCGTCCATCATATCGACATGCTGGGCTGGATGATGGGTCTTCCCAAGCGGGTGACCAGCATCCTGGCCAATACAGCCCATGACAACGCCGAAGTGGAAGACCTCTCCATTTCCGTCCTGGAATATCCCGGTGCCCTGGCCTCACTCACCGCCTCCGTTGTAGACCACGGGGAGGAGCAGACCCTGACTTTCCAGTGTGAGAAAGCCAAGATTGCGGCTCCCTTCTCCGTTTTCGCCTCCGTGTCCAAGCCCAACGGGTTCCCGGAACGCAATGAAGCGCTTGAAAAGGAAATCAGTGACTATACCGATCGTCTGCCGCCCGTGCCCTACATCGGACATGACGGTCAGATCGAGAACGTTCTGACTGCCATTGAAAAGAACACGGACGTGGCCATTACTGCCGAGGACGGCCGGAGAACCATTGAACTGATCACCGCCATCTACAAGGCCGGTGCAACGAGGACGGCTGTCGAACTGCCCCTCACGCCGGACGATCCCTTCTATACAGTGGAAGGCATCATGAAGTCGGTCCCTCATTTCTATGAGAAGACCAGGTCAGAAATGGATCTGGGCGATTCCGAGATTACGGTGGGCAGCAGTTACGGCGAGAAAAAATGAAGATCCTCAGACGACTCCGTGAGGATATGCAGCAAGGAGGCAACTGAATATGAAGATGAATTCGGCAGACGGTATGAACTATGCCCCGGTAGGTGAGAAAAAAGCGGTGGTGAATCCCGGAGAGTTTGTCTTCTCCGCGGCGCGGCTGGATCACGGACATATCTACGGCATGTGCAACGCGCTGACGGAAGCCGGCGCGACCCTGAAATATGTCTGGGATCCGGATCCTGAAAAGGTCGCACATTTCCTGAAGATGTATCCTCAGGCCACAGCGGCTGAAAGTGAGGATCAGGTTCTGCAGGATCCGGAGACCATGATGGTGGCCGCAGCGGCTGTGACCTCCGAGCGCGGACCCTTCGGTGTAAAGGTCATGGAACACGGGAAAGACTACTTTACCGACAAGGCACCCTTCACCACCATGGCGCAGCTGGAAAAGGCGAAGGAAACCGTGGCCAGAACCGGAAAGAAATACATGGTGTACTATTCCGAGCGTCTGCACGTGGAAGGCGCCATCATGGCCGGATACATGGTGGATGCCGGTGAAATCGGAAAGGTGATCAGCGTAACCGGTTTCGGTCCCCACCGTCTGGGTGCGGGGAACCGGCCTGCCTGGTTCTTTGAGAAAGCCAGGTACGGCGGCATTCTCTGCGATATCGGCAGTCATCAGATTGAGCAGTACCTCCACTTCGCTGGTGAGGAGGATGCGGAGGTGACGCTGGCCCGGATCGGTAATTACGGTCATCCGGAATATCCGGAACTGGACGATTTCGGCGACTGTGCGCTCACGGGAAAAAATGGCACGACCAACTATTTCCGTGTGGACTGGTTCACCCCCAACGGCCTGAGAACCTGGGGCGACGGCAGGACACTGATTCTCGGCACAGAGGGCTTCATTGAAATCCGGAAATACATCAACCTTGCTGCAGATTCCGAAGGCGGAAACCATGTCTTCCTTGTCAACGGAAAAGGCGAACAGTATTTCGATGCCACGGGCAAAACCGGCTTCCCCTTCTTTGGCGGACTGATTCTGGACTGTCTGAACAGAACGGAAAAGGCCATGACCCAGGCCCACGCTTTCAAGGCCGCCGAACTCTGCCTGAGGGCACAGGAACAGGCAGTTGTCATCGCACCCTGATTCAGCAGTTCCGCGCACCCTCATGCCCGAGGGTGCGTGTTCTTTTCCGCAGTCGCCTTCCTTCCGGAAACGCCGTCTTCTTCGTCTGCATACCGGGGCAGGGCCAGCTTTCCGCTGCAAAGCAGAATCCTGCTCACCTCAGGCGGGAGGGCATGGGCTTCACGGGCTGTGAAGAATCCTTTCCCTCTCCTCACAGAAAGCAGCCGCAATGCAGTGCCTCCGTTTCCTCACGGAACGATCCCTTCCCGTCCATATCTCCGGACAAACATGATCCATTCAGAAAACAATCCCCCGCCTGCTGAAAATCAGCAGCAGGTCACCTGCATGGAGGAAAGCGGATTGAAATCAACAGGCTCTGAGATTCAGGGACACCGAAAAGGGTCCCGGGGATCTCAGAGCCTGTTTTCCTGTGAAGATGCGCCGAACTGTTTTTCCGCTTTTACCTTCGCTTTCACCGGTCCCGGCGGAAGACCCGGTGTCAGCACTATGCTGTCTTCCTGATTCCTTTACTCAAACCGTTCGGCAGTCACCTTTCCTTTCTCGTCATAGGTCCGGCTCACCTTCCGGTGTCCATTCACATCGGCGATGGGTTCTCCCTGCTCATCATAATAGGATTCCTGGATCACGCGGCCCTTTTCATCGTAGACATAGGCCGTTCTGTACACGCCTTTTCCATTGGCTTTGCTCTGACCGTCGGCGTTCATGTAGAACTCCAGCACCGTCCGGCCTTTGTCATCCAGTTCCCTGCGGACCTGTTCATACCCTGCCCTGCAGGCAGTGGGGCCGTCCGGGCCGAAGTACTTTTCCGTTACCGCCCCGTCCTCATAAACCCTTTCCACCCTCACATACAGATCCTTCAGAGGTATGGGCTGATCCTTTTCGTCGAACCAGGCCTCCGAAGAAGCCTTGTCTTTGGCATACCACGTCCGTTCAATGCGGTGGTAGCCGGAGGAACTCCGGACTTTTTCCCCCGCTGTTCCGAAGTATCGCTCCATGGCCACAAGGCCCGCCTCATCCCAGGTGCGCTCCAGAGCCGCATATCCCCTGCTGTTCAGGAAGGGTTCACCCTCCAGGAAATAGGCTTCCCGGATGATCTGCTTCCTGTCATTGAAATCTTTCCGGATCGTATCATATCCTGCCCTGCAGGCTGCAGGCCGGCCATCGGGCCCATAGTATCTTTCCTCCGACACATTGCCCGCCGCATCATATTCCTTCTCCACCCGGACATACAGGTCCTTCAGGGATACAGGCTGATCCTGCTCGTCGAACCAGGCTTCTGAGGAAGCCCTGTCTTTGGCGTACCATGTGTATTCAATACGGTGATAGCCGGAAGAATTTCTGACTTTCTCCCCTTCTGTTCCGAAATAGCTTTCCGTGGCTACAAGCCCCGCGTCATCATAGGTGCGCTCAAGGCCGGCATAGCCCTTGCTGTTCAGGAAGGGTTCACCTTTCAGGAAATAGGCTTCCCGGATGACCCGTCCCTTTTCGTCGCAGGTCATCTTCACCTGATCATGTCCGGCCCTGCAGGCCAAAGTTTCCCCGTCAGGCCCATAGTACCTTTCCTCCGACACATTGCCCGCCGCGTCATACTCTCTCTCCACCCGGACATACAGGTCTCTCCGGGGGATGGGCTGGTCATTCTCGTCAAACCAGGCCTCCGAGGAAGCCTTGCCCCGGGCATGCCAGGTCCGGTCAATGCGGTGGTATCCTGAAGTGCTCCGGACCTTTTCCCCCGCTGTCCCGAAGTACCGTTCCATGGCCACAAGGCCCGCGGTGTCATAGTCACGCTCCCGCACGGCATACCCGTCCCGGGTCAGGAAGGGCTGGCCATCCAGGAAATAGGCTTCCCGGATCACCTTTTTCTTTTCATTGAAGGTTCTCCGGACCATGTCATATCCGGCGGAGCAGGCCTGGGGCCGGCCGTCCGCTCCGTAGTACCTTTCCTCCGTCACATTGCCCGCGCTGTCATAGTCCATCTCCACCCGGACATACAGGTCTCCCTGAGTCACGGGCTGATCCTGTTCATCAAACCATGCCTTGGACGAGGGCTTGTCCTTGGCGTACCAGGTCCGGTCAATGCGATGGTAACCGGATGTATTCCGGACCTTTTCCTCCTCTGTCCCGAAATACCGTTCCACAGCCACAAAGCCGGCATCGTCATACTCCCGGGTCAGACTGGCATACCCCTCACCGTTCCTGAAGGGCCGGCCCTTCAGGAACAAGGCTTCCCGGATCACCCGTCCATTCTCATCGTACGTTCTCCGGACCGTGTCATATCCGGCCCTGCAGGCGGTCATGCCGTTTACTCCGAAATATCTTTCCTCCGACACATTGCCCGCCGCATCATATTCCCTCTCCACCCGGACATACAGATCTCCCAGGGTCACAGGCTGATCCTGTTCGTCGAACCAGGCTTCGGAGGCAGCCTTGTCCTTGGTGTACCAGGTCCGGTCAATCCGGTGGTATCCGGAAGCGTTCCGGACCCTTTCCCCGTCTGCTCCGAAATACCGTTCCGTCGCCACCAGACCCGCGTCATCATAGGTGCGCTCCACCACGGCCGCGCCGCTGCTGCCCGGGTAAGGCTGCCCGTTCAGGAAGCAGGCTTCACGGATGACCTGGCCCTTTTCATTGCGGGTCATCCGGATCACATCATATCCGGCCTTGCACGCTGTGGGCAGGCCGTCAGGTCCATAGTACCTTTCCTCCGACACATTGCCCGCCGCGTCATATTCCCTCTCCACCCGGACATACAGATCCCGCCTGGGGATGGGCTGGTCATTCTCGTCAAACCAGGCCTCCGAGGAAGCCTTCCCCCGGGCATACCAGGTCCGTTCAATGCGGTGGTATCCGGAAGAGCTCCGGACCTTTTCATCCGCGGTCCCGAAATACCGCTCCATGGTCACAAGGCCCGCACTGTCATAATCCCTTTCCCTCACGGCGTATCCTTCCCTGTTCAGGAAAGGCATGCCCTCCAGGAAATAGGCTTCCCGGATCACCTTTCTCTTTTCGTTGCAGGTTTTACGGACCATGTCATACCCGGCTGCACAGGCCTGGGGCCGGCCATCCGCTCCGTAGTACCTTTCCTCCGCCACATTGCCCGCGCTGTCATAATCCATTTCCACACGGACATACAGATCCCCCTGGGTTACGGGCTGATCCTGTTCGTCAAACCAGGCCTCAGAGGAAGGTTTGTCCTTGGCATGCCACGTGCGCTCCACACGATGGTAACCTGACGTGCTCCGGACCTTCTCCTCCCGCACGCCCAGGTACCTTTCCATGACAGCAAGACCCGCCTCGTCATATTCCCGCTCCAGGATCGCATATCCCTTTCCGCAGAGGACCCGCTGGCCCTCAAGGAAATATTCTTCCCGGATCATCTGCTGCTTTTTATTATAAGTCCTCACGACCGTGTCATACCCGTCGGCACATGCCTGATACCCGCCGTCCGGCCCGTAGTACCTTTCCTCCGTCACGCTTCCTTCCCTGTTGTAATCCCTTTCCACTCGGACATACCGGTCCTTCAGCGGTACAGGCTGATCCATCTCATCAAACCATGCTTCGGAGGAGGCCTTGTCCCTGGCGTACCACGTCCGTTCAACGCGATGATAGCCCGATGTGCTGCGGACCTTTCTCTCCTGCGTATCCAGATATCTTTCCATGGCCACAAGGCCCAGATCATCCCAGGCGCGTTCCAGGATGGCGTAGCCACGGCTGCAGAGAACCCGCTGGCCATTCAGGAAGTACTCTTCCCGCACCATCTGCTGTTTTTCGTCATAGGTTCTCCGAACCGTATCATATCCGTCGCTGCAGGCCGTCAGACCCGCCGGGCCGTAATACCGCTCCTCCGTCACATTGCCGGCGTCATCATAATCCCTCTCCATGCGCGTGTAGAGGTCTTTCACGAAAACGAGCTGATCATTCTCGTCATACCAGGCTTCAGAGGCCGCCTTGTCCCTGGCAAACCAGGTACGCTCAATCCGGTGGTAGCCGGATGTGCTCCGGACCTTTTCCTCCTGTGTGCCCAGGTATCTTTCCAGAACCATTAAGCCCGCATCGTCATATTCCCGCTCCAGAATGGCATATCCCCTGCTTCCCAGAGCCCGACTGCCTTCCAGGAAGTACTCTTCCCGGATCATCTGCTGCTCCTGGTCGTAGGTTCTCCGAAGCGTATCATATCCGGCCGCGCACGCAGTCGGGCCGTCCGGTCCGTAATACCGTTCCTCCGTCAGGTTCCCTTCAGGGTTGTATTCCCTTTCCACCCGCACATACAGGTCCTTCACGGCAACAGGCTGGTCGTTTTCATCGAACCAGGCCTCGGACAGTGCCTTATCCCTGGCAAACCACACGCGTTCCACCCGGTGATAACCCGATGTGCTCCGGACCTTTTCCTCCTGCGTGCCCAGGTACTGCTCCATGGTGACCAGACCCGCGCTGTCATACGCGCGTTCCAGGACAGCGTATCCCCTGTTGTTCAGAACCCTTTTTTCATTCAGGTAATACTCCTCCAGGATCATACGCTGATCCTGGTCATAGGTTCTCCTGAGGGTATCATACCCGGCCAGACAGGCTGTCAGGCCCTCCGGACTGTAATACCTCTCCTCCGTGATATTCCCGTCCCCGTTATAGATTCTTTCCACCCGCACATACGTGTCCTTGTGGGTAACAGGGTGGTCTTTTTCATCAAACCAGGCTTCGGAGGAAGCCTTGTCCTTGTCGAACCAGACCCGGTCAATACGGTGGTATTCCGAGGAACTCCGGACTCTTTCCCCCTCAAGACCGAAATACATCTCCGAGGCAACATAGCCTCTTTCGTCATAGGTCCTCTCCAGACGGGCATACCACTTGCTGTTCAGAACAGGCTGTCCGTCCAGGAAATATGCTTCCACAATGATATGCTGCCCCTCGTCATAGGTTCTCCGGAGCGTATCATATCCCCCGCTGCAGGCCGTACTCTGATGGCCCGGAGCGTAGTATCTTTCCTCCGTGATATTTCCTTCGGGGTTATAGTCTCTTTCCACCCGGACATACAGGTCCCTGAAGGGTACGGGCTGATTCTCCTCGTCGTACCATTCCTCCGAAGTCGGTCTGTCCTTGTCAAACCAGGTGCGGTCAATACGGTGATATCCCGAGGTGCTCCGGACTCTCTCCCCGTCGGTTCCGAAGTATCTTTCCGTGGCCACAAGGCCTTTCCCTTCATAGATACGCTCCAGGCTGGCATATCCCCTGCTGTTCAGGACAGGCATGCCGTTCAGGAAATAGTCTTCCCGGATCATCTGCTGTTTTTCATTATAGGTCCTGCGAAGCGTATCATACCCGGAGGCGCATGCCGCGGGGCCTTCCGGCCCGTAGTATCTTTCCTCGGTCACATTGCCCACAGAGTTGTAGGTCCTTTCCACCCGGACATACAGGTCCCTCAGGGGCATGGGCTGGTCCTCCGTATCGAACCAGGCTTCCATGGACGCCTTATCCTTTGCGTACCAGGTCCGCTCAATGCGGTGATAGCCGGAGGGGCCCAGGACCTTTTCCCCCTGCGGGCCGAAGTACTTTTCCATGATCACAAGACCGGAGGGATCACAGGTACGCTCCATCACGGCATACCCCCGGCTGCACATCACCAGCTGATCCTGCAGATAAAAGGCTTCCCGGATCAGTGACTGATTTTCATCATAGGTTCTGAGAAGTGTGTCATAACCGGCGCTGCCCGCCATCCGCTGCCCGTCGGCTCCGAAATACCGTTCCCCGGTCATGCTGCCTTCAGCGTTGTAGTCTCTCTCCACCCGGACATACAGATCTGTCCCGGGCACAGGCTGGTCCTCCTCATCGAACCAGGCTTCCCGAACGGTCTTTCCCTGGTCATTGAAAAGCCGCTCCACCCGGTGATACCCGTCAGCACTCCGTACCTTCTCTCCCTGTGTGCCGAAGTACGCTTCCATTGTGATATGGCCCGCGTCATCATAATCCCGTTCCAAAATAGCATAGCCCTGGATCCGCATCACCGGGCTGCCCTGCAGATCGTATTCCTCCCGGATCAGTCTCCGGTTTTCATCATACACCCGCCTCACCTGGTCATATCCGTCCAGGCACGCGCAGGGCTCGCCGTCCAGTCCGAAGTAGGATTCGCTGCTCACATTGCCCAGCTCGTCATAGGTTCTCTCCACCCGGGCATAGGTATTGCCCGCACCCACAGGCTGAAGGCTGGCATCAAACCAGGATTCGCCTGCCTTCTGGCCGCCCGGCGTCCAGAACTGTTCCATGCGGTGCCATCCGGAGATGTTGTTCACCCTCCGGCCTTCCTCGTCCAGACAGATCTTTGTCGTCATCCGGCCGCTTTCGTCATACTCCATGCACAGGATGGCATATCCCTGCCTCTGCCTGACGATCCGGCCCTCCGTATCCAGATAGGTTTCCTTTGTGCAGAGACCATGGGCATCCATCTCCCGGATGATGCAGGCGTAACCGTCCCGGACAGTCATCAGGCGGCCGTCCAGGCCATGATATTCCACCCGCACAATGTCATAGGCTGAAGCCGCTTCCTCTTCTTCTTCCCCTTCCGTCTCCTCATCCCCGGTCCCGGCCATATCGGTCTCCGTTTCCTCTTCTTCCCCGCCTTCCTCCTCTTCCATGAAGATTTCCTCAGAACCTTCACGGCTGTGCACAGTCCGGATAAAGGCATATTCCTTGTTGGGAGTCAGGACCAGA
Source organism: uncultured Eubacteriales bacterium (assembly GCA_902774025.1). Lineage (GTDB taxonomy): Bacteria > Bacillota > Clostridia > Christensenellales > Aristaeellaceae > UBA2943. Next base: position 48,977 of record CACYGY010000002.1, on the reverse strand, counting down.
TGCCCCTCCGTATCCGTATAGCGCACCGCGATGACGGTGCCTGCCGGGCTGTATTCCGTTTCTTCCCGGGCATAGCCCTTACTGCCCGTCATCATCTGCCCTTCGGCGTCCAGAAAAGACCGGGTAATGACTTTGCCTCTCCCGTTATATTCCGTACGGACCTCGTGGGCGCCTTCCGTTCCCAGGGCCGGCTCGCCTCCGTTCCAGTAGCTCTCCGAAATGCACTGCTTGCCGTTCCAGTCATACCGCACTTCATCGCAGTCATCGGGACCGGGGGTACCCTCGCCCTGAGCATTCAGATACCGGACCCGGATGTTCCGGCCGTCACTGTTGTTTTCAAAAAGGATCCGGGAAATGCCGTTGGCATCCTCCACCGGGGTTTTTCCATCCGTGTCGTAGTAACTCGTTTCCACCCGGTAGCCTTTTTCATACCTGTGGTTCACCACCGCAACGCCCTGTATATTGCGTACGGGTTTTCCCGCCACATCATAGTAAACCGTCTGAACCAGGTACTTCCCGTTATAGTATGAGTTCTTCAGGGATGCATAGCCCAGGGTGGGCACCATCAGGGGTTCGTCATTCACATCATAATACTTTTCCGTGGCCACATCGCCCCGGCGGATAAACGTCCTCTTGACCCGGCTGTAATTCTCCTTGCTGTTGCCCCGGATATTTTCCCCCTTGTAATAGATCTCCTCTCCAAGGCGTCTGCGGACGGTTTTGGCCCAGGCATAACCGCAGTAACCATTCCTGTGAAACCAGGGAGTCCGGTCGGCGTTGTAGTACATTTCCAGACACAGTTCCGAGTTCGGATAGCTGTAGATCACCTCCGCGTAACCCTTGGGTCCGGCAATCAGCTGACCCTTGGTGCCATAATAGGCGGTCCTGCGCACCTTTCCCTGGGCATACTCAGACACCATGACGGCAAATCCGCCATGGATGCACAGCTCTTCCCGTTCGTTCAGATAGGTGATCTTTGTAATCTGGGTTCCCTGGTACTCATACTCTACCCTGGCATAACCATCCGGACCCATGGCCAGATTGTTCTCCACGTCATACCAGCTGTCCCGAAGAAGCCTCCGGGTGTTTTTGACATACTCGGAAATCCGGTGGAGACCTGTCAGGTTTCCCTCCGGATCATAGGCATAGGTGGTCTGGTGCAGCCCGTTCTGCCAGTTTACGACCTGGCGGGCATATCCTTCCGGACCTGTGACCGTCTGCCCGTCCTTATTTTCATAGCGTGTTTCCGAAACGTTCTGGCCGGTATACCTGTAATTCCTGCTGGCATAGCCTTCCACGCCGTCGGTCAGCTGACCCCGGGCATCCAGATGCTCCTCCCGGATCACACGGTCATTGGTCCCGTAGATATACCTGATGGAAGCGTAGCCCAGGTCCTCCGGAACCACCACCTGATCCTGGCTGTCCACATAGGTATCCATATCCTTAAGGCCTGTCCTGGTATCCCGTGTGGTCCGGATCCGCAGGTTGGAAGACACCTCGGCGCCCGCAGGCATCAGGAAAAAGACGCAGAAAAGAAACAGGAGGAGAAGGATCCTTCCCCTTGTACCCGTGCGCACCCCGTATTTCCCGCCAATATGATCAAGCATTTCGATTCCTCCAGGCTGATTATGGATCTGTCCCTGTGCCTGCTGTGTCTGTAAAGATTATAGTAACCCGCCTCCGCATGTGTCAATGTAAAGACCTTTTCATTGCTTTGGCTGCGGTTTTGTTACATTTCCTCTCCTGTGCCCGGGGATGTCCGGAAACACGGGCAGGTTCCGCTCCGATGCCCTCTCCCGTCCCGCTTCCGCCCTTGATGATTTCCCGGCTGTCCTGTATATTCACAGAAGAACCGGCGGACTCCCGTCTGCCCGCAACCCGGAGGCATGCATGAAGCGATTCCATCTTTCTTTTCTCCTGATCCTGGTCATGGCCCTTTCCCCCGGGCTTCCCACGGCCCTTTCCCAGGGCGGGGAAGTCATTCTGGGGGACGAGCAGTTTGCCCTGTACCTGCCCCTCCTGGAGGGGAAACGTGTGGCCCTGTTTTCCAATCAGAGCGGCATTGTGGGAGACCATACGGAGCCTGCAGACGTCTTTCCGGAAGGGACAGACCCGCTCCTCGTCCCCTTCGGGCAGGGTGTGACCCTGGGTGAACACATTCTGGACGCACTCATCCGGCAGGACGTTCATGTCACGGCCGTCTTCAGTCCGGAGCATGGATTCCGCGGGGAAGCGGGAGCCGGAGAATCCGTCAGCAGTTCCGTGGATGAGAAAACCGGCGTGCCGATTCTCTCCCTTTATTCCGGCAACAGCCGCAGACCGTCCGATGAAAGCATGAACACCTTTGATGTGCTCCTTGTGGATATTCAGGACGTGGGGCTTCGCTACTACACCTACTACATTTCCATGTACCGCCTCATGGATGCGTGCGCCGCCTGGCACAAACCGGTCATTATCCTGGACCGTCCCAATCCCAACGGCTATTTTCTGGACGGTCCCATGCTGGAGGAAAGGTTCCGTTCCGGCGTGGGTGTCCTGCCGCTTCCGGTGGTACACGGCATGACGCTGGGGGAACTGGCCCGGATGATCAACGGAGAGGGCTGGCTGGAAGCTGGAAGGAATGCCCTGGATCTGACGGTGATTCCCTGCCGGAACTACACGCACCAGACGCACAGCAGCCTCATCTGCGCGCCTTCCCCCAACCTGAAGACCATGAAATCCGTACTCCTGTATCCTTCCCTGTGCCCCTTTGAGAACACAGTGGTCTCCGTGGGCCGCGGAACGGATCACCCCTTTGAAATCTATGGCAGCCCCTATCTGCAGGATACGGAAGGCTTTTCCTTCACCTTCGTGCCCGAGAGCCGTCCCGGCGCTTCCTCCCCCGTGTGGGAAGGGGAAACCTGCTACGGAAAGGACCTGAGGGACATGGAGCCTGCCCGGATCCTGGAGAGCGGGATTCAGCTGGATATCCTCACGGAAGCCTGGAGAGCCGTCTCCGAAGCCTGTCCCGGGGTGGATTTTTTCGGACGCCCGGACAGTCAGGGACGATACTATCTGGACAAACTCATGGGCACGGACCAGGTGCGCCTCATGATCACGGCAGGCTGCTCCGCGGAGGAAATCCGTTCCTCCTGGCAGGAGGGACTGAATCTGTTCCGGGCTCAGCGAAAGCCCTATCTGCTCTATGAGGAATAAGAAAGAATCCCGGAAGTGTTCGCTTCCGGGTTCTTTCATGCCTGTTTCAGGTAGGGACGAAGCCGTTCAAACACCGTATAGTAGAGTTCAGGCTCAAAATGCATGCCGTCGGAGGTGTATTCCCCCTTCAGGCAGCCCCGTTCGTCCTTCAGGCCGTCATTCACGTCCAGATACCGGAATCCATGGGCTTCCGCCAGTTCCCGCACCAGACCGTTGGCTCTTTCCAGTGCTTCCGGAGTCCGCACTTCCAGCCCCGGATTCTTCCGGGCTCCCGGGACAAAGGGATTCACGGGATAATAAGCCAGCATATAAACCTGGGCACTCCCCAGTCTGTCCCGGATGATCCCGCAGATCTTTCCGTAATTTCGCTTCAGATGGGTGTACCAGTCTTCGTCCGGCCATTTCCGAATGTCATTGGTGCCGATATTGATGAACAGCTTCGAGGGCTCAAGGTCCAGGAGCACGTCGTCCACCGCCTCCAGGAATTCATCGGTGGTATATCCCCCGATGCCCCGGTTGTAGACGATGCCCAGTCCCTCATTCATGCTGAATTCCGTGACGGGAAACTGTTCCATGAGGGAGGACCCCGTCATGAGGGTCTGACCCCGGCGGGCATACCGGTTCATCTGCCGGTAGCCCAGACGCTTCTTTTCCTTTTCACGCTGAAAGTGTTCCCTCAGAAATGCCGCTGCCTCCTGCATGCGCTCCTCCTCCTCATTCAAGACCCATTTCAGTTTCCCGCCAGTGCAGCTGAACGCCCCTTTCCGTGAGGAACTGCTGAAACATTCCGGTTCTGTGCCGCCATACTTCCATGATGTCCCATCCGTTCCTCAGGCTGAAGACGGCCAGAAGACCGGCCGCCTCCCCCACGGTCCATTCCGTGGGATGCAGGCGGAAGCATCCGGTGGTGAGATGGGTGGTCCCGATGTTCTTGCTGGCCGGGATGAGATTTTTCGTGCGTCTGGGGATCATAGCCCCCAGAGGAATCTCAAAGGGCCGGGTCCGGGCATACATGGATGTCCGGCTCCGTGTGGTCATGTGCAGATCCATGGCATAGTGTCCCACACCGATGGAATCCGGAAAGCGGCAGATGGGATCCTCCCCTTCCCGGTACAGTACATCCTCCGCCCTGACCGTTCTGCAGGCCAGAATGCGCCGGGATTCCCGGATATAGGGTGCCTGGGCCAGTCCGTCCCCGGTGCCCAGCGCCTCCCCGTCCAGGGAGACGGGGTAGCCCTGTGCCCAGAGCCAGTAGGCCGTGCACTTTGTCAGTTCCCGGGCCATGCGGAGGTTTTCCTCTGCCCCGGCATTCTCCAGGGCGGCGCTGAAGATATAGTCATTCTGCGGCCAGTTCAGCAGGCTCACATCCCGCCGCCCGTCCGTGTAGTTTTCACCGCAGACAATACGCCGGTAGCGCCAGAGACCCAGGTCCACGGCTCCGGGGGTGTGATCATACATGGCAAAGCGTCGCAGGCCTTCCGCCCCCCAGGCTTCCCAGTCCAGCACCCTGTGCCCCCTGATCGTCTCATGGGCGAAGAAATCATAGCTGGCCGGCTTCTCCATCCATGACCGCTCCGCGTCCAGGCGCAGGGCGGCCACCCAGGTCACAGGCTGCTGATCCAGGGGATCCGCCTTTTCCGGTGCCATGTTCTCACCGGTCTCCTCCCGGCTCTCGGCACCGATGCGGTATTCCGTGCCCGTCAGAGGAAGCATTTCTCCCGTATCCGTGGCATCCAGAAACATCCGGGCGAAAACTTCCATCGTCTCGCCCCGGTCATTTTCACACGCCACAGACAGAATCCTGCCCTCCCGCACATCGGATCGCACCGGCCACGCGCCGATTTCCAGGTGCAGAAGTCCCGACTGGATGAAGGGCTCCAGGGATGCCCGGAGAAGCGCATGCGCCACCCGGGGCTCGTGTGCAATGCGGCTGACCCAGCTCCCGCCGGGGCAGAACCGGTCTTTCCGCATGGCTTTTCCGGCTTCCGGAAGGCTCCGGTAGACCTGCCGCACCTGCTCCCGGTAAGCCATGTAGGACCGGGGCGCGCCTTGTTCCTCAATCCAGGCGTGCTCATCCGGCGGTACCGCCTGACTGGTGAGCTGACCTCCGATCCAGAGACTCCTCTCGCACATCCACACCCTCAGACCTTCCCCGCAGGCACAGCGGGCAGCCTGTACGCCTCCCAGACTCCCCCCGGCGATCATGATGTCCGCTTCAAACCGCATTCCGGGCACGCTTTTTCTTTCCCTCCTCGCCTATCTCCGGGGAAGATCCCGCATTTTCGCCTTCATTGCCTTCTTGTGTTCATACATGATCCGGTCTGCCCTTTTCAGCACATCCTCCGCGTTCCGGTCCGTTGCAGGATCAAACAGGGCATATCCGATGGCCGCTGTAATCTGTTCCCATTCAGGCCTGGAATCGTCCCGGCGCTCCTCCGTAACCTCCAGGAAATGCCGGCGCAGTTCCTCCGCATGTTCATAGTCATGCTTTTCCAGCACAATGGAGAACTCATCTCCGCCGATGCGGAACACCGGGGAATGCTTGTAAACGCTGCAGGCCATGCCGCAGACCGTCCGGATCGCCTCATCTCCCTTTTCATGTCCTAACGTATCATTGATCACCTTCAGGTTGTTCATGTCCACCATGCACAGGCCAAAGGCGGTGTTCCCGGACTCCGCAAGACGGTTCAGGTGGCTCATGGCCTCTTCAAAGGCCCTCTTGTTCCGGACCCGGGTCAGTGTGTCAATGCTGGCTTCCCGGTCCATCTCGTCCGCCCGCATCCGCTCATCATGAAGTTTCCGGGACGTTTCCGTAATCTCATGAATGTAATCCTGCATGCTGGTCTCCATGCGGTTCAGGGAATGCGCCAGCTCCTCGATTTCATCCCCTGTATGGATATCCACATCATGGAAAGCGTGAGACCCGTTCATTTTGTCCTGATCAAAATACAGCTTGCATGCTTCCACCAGTCTGGCAATGGGTTTCACCACGGAATGCTGCACCATCCGGTTTCCGATAAAGGCCGTCAGGCACACGGCAGCCAGCACAATCAGCGCTGAAATCAGAAGAAAGCGGTTCTGCTGATGATGGATGCTCCCCATGGGCATTTCCACACAGAGGTAGGCCGCCACCTGCCCGTTCTTCTCCTGAATGGGCGCGGCCGCGATCTTCTTTTCCCCCTGGAGTGTATGAATCGTATAGACAAAAACGCTGCCTGCCGGATTTGTCAGAATCCCCTGATTCGCAGGGGAAAGCGGCTCGGAAAGGCCCGGATGAAGGGTCGTTCTCCAGGATGAATCCAGCAGATGAACCATGGTCCTGTTTTCCGTGTCCAGCACGACAAGAGAACTGGATTCCATGTCGTTGGCGGCATCCATTCTTCTCAGCATTTCCCGGATGCCTTTGTATTCCTCCATTTCCTTCACCGGGTCATAGAGTCTGGCGTAGGTATTATACGTGGGTGCATACTGACGTTCCGTTGTCAGCTTTTCAGACTGCTCATAGATGGACATGACAGCATCCCGCAGCCGTATCACCTGGTCCGTGTCCATCACCGCCCCGATGGTTCCCGCAAGACTCCGGACATGGGAAGCGTAACTCCGGTCGATCACGTCATTCACGGCCTGGCTGTTGGTCAGGAGCGAAACACCGCCCACCACAAGAACCGCAAGGACCATCACGATGGAGATCTTCATTTTCAGTGTCAGTTTCATGATCCCATACCCTCGAAAACCGGAATATGCAGCCCGGGTTCCCGGCCTTTCTCTTTCATGTGGAAGGATTATATCATTTTGGGCATTTTCTGTCGATGTATCCCGCCGGAAAAGGATCAGTCCCCCTCCCTTCCCGTGCCTGTCCCTTGATGGAATTCCTGCCTTCTGTTATGCTTCCGGCACCAGAACCTGCATACGGAGGATGATTCCATGCTGCGCCGCTTTCTTGCCTGTTTCCTGCTCTCCCTTCTCTTTCTGAATCCCGCCTTATCGGAGGCATCCTGCCCGGTGCTGCTCGCCTCCGGCAGTGTGTCCGTATATGCAAGAGCACAGGACGGCTCCCTCTGGGGGTGGGGGGATAACAGCTACGGCCAGCTGGCTGTAACCGGAAAAAAGACCTTCTGCCGCCCCGTTCCCATTGCACCGAACCTGGACGGCGGATCGGTCCGGGAGATTCAGGCGGGAAAATTTCACGTTCTGTTCCTCATGCAGGACGGAAGCGTGTTCAGCTGCGGTCAGAACAGTCAGGGGCAGCTTGGCTATGACACCGCCCGGAAGAACGTGAAAGAACCCCGGGAGATCCCGTTCCTTTCCGGCATCGTGCGCATTGCCTGCGGATGGATGCATTCCCTGGCCCTTACGGAGGACGGGCATGTGTTTGCATGGGGACAGGGAAGCAGCGGGGAACTCGGTCTGGGAGACCGGAAAGGCCGGATCGTACCGGAACAGCTTCCCCTGGAAAACATTGTGGATATCGCCTGCGGCAAGGGCTTCAGTCTTGCCCTGGATGCCTCCGGGCAGCTTTACGGCTGGGGAAGCAACAAGGAAGGGCAGCTCATGACCGTCAGCCGTCTGAAACCCGTCACATCCCCGACACTTCTGCCCCTTGAAGCGTCTGTGGTGCGCATGGCCTGCGGCAACGCCACTGTCTATGCGCAGACCTCCGACGGCACACTGTGGGCGTGGGGACTCAACGACTACTGGCAGCTGGGAAGCAAGGCCGGCGCCCGTTCCCAGGATCCTGTCCCGGTCCCCCTCCCTGAAGGTACGGTGATCTCTGCCCTGAGCAGCTTTAACCTGCACGTGTCCGTGCTCACCTCCCAGGGAGGCGTCATCCAGTGGGGTGCCAACGGACACGGACAGAAGGGCACCGGGGACCGACCCTGGCATACCCTGGACATGACATCGGTCCCGGAGTCCGGAATCCTTGACCTTTCCGTCTCCCAGTATACCACCTGCCTGCTCCGGGAGGACGGGATGGTTCTGTCCTCGGGAGGCAACTGGTACGGACAGGCGGGCACGCAGACAAAAATCAGCCATTATGTTACCCGCTTCACCTCCACCGGTCTGAACCTCTTCACGGGAGAGCTTTCCGATCCCGGAGAACCCTGACGGAAAAAAAGCGTCTCCTCCCGTGAAGAGACACCTGAAAAGTGTACATGCCTCCGGCGCGGACCCTGAGTCCAATCCGGCCTTCTCATCCCTGTATTTCTCCGTCAAACAGGTTCCCCTCCAGGGCACTCCTGGCCGCAAGAATATACCGGGCCGTATCCAGCGGGTCCACACTGCGGCGTTCACAGACCTGTTTCACGCCCTCCGGGCAGGGGCGATAGCTGTGAAGACTGGATGTCATGCTTCCCCGTCCGCCCGTGAGGGATGCGAAGGTATCCGTCCAGTCCATGCTGGCGGCCACCGGCACAAGGGCACGCAGAATCACGGATTCGTCGCCGTTCTCTGTGTCCGTGACCTGTCCCCGCATCTGCAGGATCTCGCTGGTCACCCGCCCCGCCAGTTCCTCCGGGAAAATCATCACCATTTCCAGAATCGGTTCCAGCAGGACGCTCCCGCCCCTTCTCAGTCCGTCATGAATGCCCATGGGGGTGGCCACAATGAAGTCCAGAGGATGGGTATGAATCAGATGGTGGTTCCCTCCGCACAGGGTAATCCGGATGTCTGTCACCTGCCATCCCAGACGTCCCTGCCGCAGCGCCAGCGGCAGTGCCTGCTCCACCTGATGCTGGTACCTGGGCATGATGTCCCGGTCCGCAACGGTGGATACGAACGTCACGCCGCTTCCCGCCTCCCCGGGTTCCAGATAAAACTCCATTACCGCCCAGCAGGGCTTGGGCATGGTATATGCCACAAATCCCCGGGCTGCTTCCCGGATGGTCTCCCGGTAAATCACCCGGGCTTCTCCGAAGCGGGCTTTCAGGCCGAAGCGGGTTTCCAGGATTTCCTGCAGGATTTCCAGCTGTACCCGGCCCATGACCTGAAGGCAGATTTCCCCGGTCATCTTCACATACCGGGCATGGAGAAGAGGATCCTCCCAGGACAGTTCCCGGCAGGCCTCCCAGAGGCTTTTCCGCTCCTCCTCCCGGTCGGGAAGCACCTGAACCGTGATCAGCGGCGTCCTCAGCTGCCCCGGGGACACCACTCTGGGCACCCTGCCGAACACATGCCCGATCTCCAGATCCCCCAGCCCGTACACCACACCTGTCTGCCCCGCCTCCAGGAACCCCAGATCCCGGCCGTCCCCATCCCGAATCTGGGTGATCTTCCGCTCCACCTTTTCCCCGGATCCTGTCCACCCGCTCCCCGGAACCGGCAGTTCCAGGGCCATGCGGTTTTCCAGCCGTCCCCCGAACAGACGGACCCAAAGGCCTCTGCCCATGGTCCTGTCCTGCGTGGCCGCGAAAACGACACCGGACAGCCCCTGTCCATGATCCCGTGTGTCCGGGAGCCATGCCGTCATGGCGTCCATGAGTCTTTCCACGCCTTCATCCCTGAGTGCCGATCCCCAGAGCACCGGATGCAGTCTGCCGGCGCAGGTACCTTCCGCAATCTCTGTCTCCACCTCCTCCGGGGTGGGAACATCTCCCTCCAGATACCGGACCATCCAGTCCTCCCGGAGAGAACACAGGGTTTCCGTCAGGACTTCCCGGTCCCACATGGGCAGCGCCGCCTCCGTGAGCCGGCGCTGTATCCGTTTCAGCGTCCCGTCCCGATCCGCCCCGCTCCGGTCCATTTTGTTCAGGAAGATGATGAAGGGCATGTTCTGCTTTCTCAGTTCCCTGCACAGAAGCTCTGTCTGAGGCTGAACACCCCGTGCCGCGTCCACCACCAGCACCGCCCCGTCCAGAGCCCAGAAGGCCCGCTCGATCTGTGCCGAAAAATCCGTATGCCCAGGCGTATCCATGAGCTGGATTTCCGTATCCTTCCATGTGAAACTCACGCAGGTCGTGCGAACGGATATTCCCCTCCGTCTCTCCACCGGAAGGTCATCCGTATGCGCCGTGCCCGCGTCCACACTGCCCGCTTCCCGGATGCGTCCGGCATGAAGCAGCAGCTGTTCGGAAAGTGTGGTCTTTCCGGCGTCCACGTGGGCCAGGATGGCCGCGCAGATTCTCTTCATCCCCTCTCCTCCCCCCGGAATCCGAAAACATGCAGGTCCGCTTTCGGGCCTGCATGTCATGCTTACGCCATTTTCTTGATGATGATCATTTCCACGCGGGGACCCCGGATGCTCACCCGGATATCGTCGGCCACATGCGTGACCACGGACTTCTCCATCTCGTCCCAGGCAGCCTTCGCTTCCTCGTCGTTCTCCTCCACTCTCTGAGCCAGGGAGTTCTGATACTGGGTCATGGACCATTCCACATCCATGGCATGGGAAGCGGTGGGCTCAATGGCGCCGCCCATGAACATGGGAGCGGTCAGGGTAGCCACATCCTCATCGGCACCCCGGTCAAAGAAGTCCCGGATCCGTCCCATGAGACCCCTTGCAGACTCGTTCCTTCCGCTGGAGGCGGCGGACAGAAGCTGTCCCCGCTTTTCACTGTTCATCCGGGTTTCCACCACCAGATGAAGCTGGAATTCACCGTCCGCATCCTCAATCCAGAACTGGCCTTCGGTTTCTCCCGTAATGCTGCGCATCATCCCCAGGGTCTCTTCCGCCAGGAGCCGCAGATGCAGAGAACTCTTCTCCGAAAGGTTCTTATAGCGCGCCACCAGTTCCACCTGCTCCAGGGCAGCCTCCATCTGACTGCCGCGACTGGACACTGTTATCACATCTGTTTTCATTCTGTATTCCTCCTCACCCGGCAACGCCTCATGCACCGGCAGGGAGATGATAAACAATTGCTCCGTTCATTTCAAGCTTCTCCGGAAAAAAGATGTTACAAATCCGTTCCTTCTCTTGATGCCGTCGGCCGGATATGTCAGAATATCTTGTCTCATTGCACATTCAGAAACGCAGCAGGAGGAATACCATGCGTCGTTTTCGGAACAGGCTCTGTCTCTTCCTGAGTCTTCTCCTGATCCTTCCCGCCTTTTTTCCTTCCCGGGGTTCTGCAGCATCCGTTGAGGAGCTGGTGAAGGGCATGTCTCTCCGGGACAAGCTCAGTCAGATGATGGTGCTCACCATCACCGGCTGGGAAAGCGAGACCACGCCCGCCGACAGACAGAAAAAGCAGACCATTCCCCTGACGCTGATGAACAGTCCGCTCCGCTCCTTTCTCAGGGACTGGCACATCGGGGGCGTCCTCCTCTATGACCTCAACATCCGCACCGCCGAGCAGACCCTTCAGCTGACGCTGGACATCCAGAAGGCCAATCATCAGTACAGCCCGGTGCCGCTGCTCTTTGCCGCCGACCAGGAAGGCGGTTCCGTCAGCCGGCTGAACTTCGGCACCGCAGGCCCGGGGAACATGGCACTGGCCGCCACGGGAAACACGGACACCGTCCGGAAAATGGCCGCCGTGCACGCCTCGGAGCTGGCCGCTCTGGGCATACAGGCCGATCTGGCTCCCGTGGCGGATGTGAACAGCCGCCCGGGGGATCCGGTCATCGGCGTACGCGCCTTTTCGGATGATCCCGCGCTTGCCGCCTCCATGGCCGTCGCCTTCCTGCGGGGTCTGCATGAGAAGAATGTCATCGCCACCCTCAAGCATTTTCCCGGGTATGGAAATGCGGTGACGGACGGTTCTGCGGGCTTTCCTGTGGCAGACCGTACCCTTGAAGAGATGAAAAAGTCGGAGCTTGTTCCCTTTCAGGCCGCCATCCAGGAAGGCGCGGACATGATCATGACCGCCCATGTCCAGTATCCGCAGCTTGAGAAAGGCACCTGCGTTTCCGCTTCCACCGGGGAAAAAATCTGCCTCCCCGCCACCATGAGCCCCGCCATCCTTCAGGACATCCTCCGGAAAGAGATGGGATTTCAGGGTGTCATTGTCTCAGGCTCCCTGGATGCGGATGTCATCCGCAAAAACATTGCCGGGAGCGATCTCCTGCCCCTGCTCATCAATGCCGGCGTCAATATGATCCTTCTCCCGGGGATCACAGGCCCTTCCGATATGGAAAAGATCCGGAAAATGCTGGATGAAGCGGTCAGACTGGCGGAAAAGGGCATCATCAGCAGGGACCGGATCGATGAATCCGTGGGAAGAATCCTTCTTCTGAAAAAAAAGTACGGCATTCTGGACCAGACCAGCTTCGAGATGAATGACGAGAAGCGCCATACCCTGAAGTCTATCGGTAGCCGGGAAAACCTGGGGGTCGCCTGGAGAGCCGCCGCGGACGGCCTGACCATCCTGAAAAACGAGAACCGGACCCTGCCCTTCCAGGTATCGGAAAGAAGCGAAGTGCTCATTCTCTTCTCGGACTCCTGTGCCAACCGCGCGGCCACGGCGGAGCTGGCGGTCTCAGCCATGAAAAAGGCCGGAAAGCTCCCCGAGAGGCTTACGGTCCGCACCATGGTTCATTCCAGGGGAAATACGGAGGAATGCCTGGAGGCGGCCCGGCAGGCCAGTCATGTACTGCTGATCTACCGCACCTATAACCTGGACTGCCTGAATCCCCGGACCCAGGACGGCTTCTCCTCCGAAGCATTCGACACCGTCATGGAGACGATCCACAGAGAGGGGAGGACGGTCGCCCTCATCAGCTGTCAGCTGCCTTATGACGCAGCCCGCTTTCCGGAGGCAGACGCAATCATGCTGTGCTATGGTTCCTCGCCCATGCGTGAACTGCCTCAGGAGACAGGCCCCGACAGCGCCTTCATGCCAAATCTGCCTGCCGCCATCTGTGCCGTCTTCGGCGCCGAAAACGCGGGCGGAAAACTCCCCGTCTCCATTCCCGCCCTGGACCTGACCACCTTCCGGCTGCGGAATGATATCCTTTATGCCCGTCAGGTCCGCTGATCCATCGGAGGTATTTGACAATGACGCGAGTTCTGAAGCGGTTCGTTTCCCTTGCGGCCGCCTGCATCCTGGTCCTTTCCATGATCCCCGCCCCCTCCTTCGCCTCTGCCCGCACCCTTATGCCTCTCCCCGCCCTTCCGGAAGGCGCCTGGCAAAAAACCGCCGCCTTCCCGGACTGGAAGGGATATACGGATGATACCCTTGCCATGAACAGCACCATCAGCTTCCGGTTCTGGCACGGCCAGGGAAGCCTCTGTCTCCATATCAGCGATGAAGTGGAATCCTTCCGTGTTTACATCAACGGACAGGCCTTCGACACCACCGGAGTCACTCCGGGCGTCTATGAGGTGGACTTTTCGGACCTGGCACTCAACGGCATCAACACCCTGCAGGTTTCCAACATCCTGCCTCTCGGGCTTCAGAAGGCCGTCACGGCGTATATTCCCTACCCCGTCGTGCTGGAAGGCACCCCGGAGGAAGAAGGCATCCGTTCCGAGCCCCTGCAGCTCATCTCCGACCTGATTGAGTCGGATATCGCCCGGGGTTTTCCCAGTGCTCAGCTGGCTGTCATTCGCAACGGCCGCCTGGTCTTCACCGGAAACTGGGGACAGATCAGCAGTTACGAAAAGAACGGGGAACGGAAGAATGACAGCCCCATGGTCACCTCCCTCACCATGTATGATCTTGCCAGTGTCACAAAGATGTTTGCCACCGTCTATGCCCTTCAGAAGCTAGTCACGGACGGCCTGCTGAACGTGAATGACAGGGTGGCGGACATCCTGGGAGATGAATTTCTGAATCAGACACTGGATTTCTCCTTTTCAGGATCAGCGCCCGTCTCTCCCCAGACACAGCGTGAATGGAAAAGCCGCTTAACTGTCCAGGATCTGCTGCTTCACCAGGCGGGCTTTCCCGCAACCTTTTACTATTACATTCACAACGTTGATCCCGCCTCCCAGTCCTTCTCCCTTCTGCCCGCAAACAGCCTCTTCTCCGGCAGTGATGCGTCCCCGGAAACCCGGGAAGCAACCTACAGATCCCTTCTGAAGACCCCTCTGTCCTATGAACCCCGGAGCAAAACCCTGTATTCCGACCTGGGGTACATGCTTCTGGGCTTCATCGTGGAAAAGGTTTCGGGACAGCGCCTGGATGAATTGAACCGGCAGTCCTTCTGGGAGCCCATGGGACTGACAAGGATATCCTTTACGCCTCTGGAGCACGGATTCCGGATGGAGGACTGCGCCGCCACGGAACTGAACGGCAATACCCGGGATCTGCATATCACTTTTCCGGGCGTACGCACGGAAACCCTTCAGGGCCAGGTTCATGACGAAAAAGCCTATTATTCCATGGGTGGCATTTCCGGCCACGCAGGCCTCTTCGCCAGCGCGTCCGACCTTGCCAGGCTGGCTTCCGTCATGCTCACCGGCGGGTATGGCCAGAACCGTTTCTTCAGCAATCAGGTGCTGGACTATTTCACTTCCCCCGGTCTTCCGGAAAAGGATTCCTACGGGGAGGGCTGGCAGCGCCAGGGGGATGACCGCCGGGTCTGGTATTTCGGCACCCAGGCGGACCGCGCCACCATCGGACACCAGGGCTGGACCGGGACACTTGCCATGATTGATCCGGCCCGGGAACTGGTCGTTGTCTATCTCACCAACAAGATCAACAGCCCCGTAACCTCCCCTTCCTCCCTGAATTCATTTGACGGCAGCTGGTTTACCGCTTCCACTCTGGGCTTTGTGCCCCAGCTCCTTTCCATGGGACTGGACGATGAGGGAGACCTCATTCCGCAGCTTCTGGACCTCCTGGCAGACATGGCCGCGGAAAGCATCAAGCGGGTGGCCGGCGGCGCCGGTCCCGATCATCCCTCCGTCCGGAATGTCCTGAGCAAGATTGACGTACTCAGGAAGTGGGCGGAAAGGTACGGGAGTGATGAGCATCTCCGCATGGCTGACACGATTCTCGATGAGCTCGGAAAGTATGTCAGCGGCCTCCTGACACCCGCCGCCTGAAATCAGAAAGAGCACACCCCTGCCGGTGTGCTCTTTCTGACGTCCGCCTGTTTTACCTCTCCGGAAGCGGCGGAAGTTCACAGCGCTCCAGCCGGTCGGCTCGCTGAAACGCGCGCTGACACCACAGGAACACCGATGAAAACGCGCTGTCAAAGTCAAAGCCGTCCGGCAGTTCCGCCATCTCCAGCACATGCCTGTCCTCTTCATCCAGAAGACGCTTCAGTTCCTCACGGGTCACAATAAACCGGCCGCTTTCCAGGTAGTACATGTTCTGGATCAGGAAAAACACTCCCTTGCAGGTCCCGCGGAACTTTGCGATGTTTTTTTCACGGTCCGCATGGACATACCGATGGCACAATTCATGATACAGATTCCCAAGGCTGACTTTGACGTAGTTCACCTCGTCGGCCCTGGATGCCTCCGGAAGATCATCCGCAAGACACCCGTAGAGGTCTTTCGTCGTATTCCGCAGCTGGCAGACTTCCAGCGGATTCCACCGTCTCATTTCGTCACGGCCGCAGATAAACCCGCAGGACTTGTCCCTGTTCCCCGCCTTTTCAAGAATGTCTCTGTACACATCCATGTCCTTCACGGAAAAGCGGTCAAGGACGACCATGATGTCGATATCGCTGTTTTCGTTCGCTTCTCCACGCATATGGCTTCCCTGAAGTCCCACATAGCGCAGCCGGTCACCAAAGGCTGCCCTGCATGCGGAAATCAGTTTCCGCAGATACTCATCCAGATCCGGCATTTTCTTCTTCCTCCGTGTCCGGGTGCTGTTCCGGTTTTGAAAGCTCTTCCCCGGTGTACGCATGGCGTGGGAAGAGATTTTCCCCTTTGGATTTTTCACCGTCCCGGAACGTACATCCGTTCATCGGGCACGAAAAGCAGGGCAGAAAGAACGGTTTCTCCCTGCCCTGACCTTTTCTCAGATTCTGTCCTTCTCCCGGTTCAGGCGTTCTGACAGACATCGCGTCCTGAATCGGATAAACCCCCGGGATCTTACGCTTCCACCGTGAGGATTCCGGAAAATCCCGTCACATTGAACACTTCCGAAACTTCGGCATTCACATGACGGATCACAAGGGTTCCCTCCTTGTCATCCATCCCCTGCTGGGCCATGAGCAGAATGCGAAGGCCGGCGGAGGTAATGTAAGTCAGTTTCTCCATGTCCACCACCAAATGGGTGGTGTTCTCCAGTTCCCTGGTCACTGCCTCTTCAAAGGCCGGCGCCGCCAGCGTGTTCAGTTCGCCCTCCAGTGCGATCACAACTCCGTCTGCATCCTTATGGGTCGTTACTGTCATCGTCATTCGTCCTTTCTGATTGTTCATGATTCAGCCCCCGGTTTCCCGGGCTGCAGGGTTCCAAGGGTTATGCTTCCGGCTCTTCCTGAGGGGACGGGGTGGAAATATCCAGTCTCTGACGGGCTACCAGTTCCGCAAACATGCCATTGCGCTCAATGAGCTCATCATAGGTGCCGCTTTCCAGGATTCTGCCCTTGTCCAGCACAAGGATCCGGTCACAGTTCCGGATGGTGCTCAGGCGGTGCGCAATGATGATCCTTGTACAGTTCAGGCTGTCCAGAGACTCGGACACCTGTTTTTGTGTCCGGTTGTCCAGCGCGCTGGTGGCTTCGTCAAAAATCAGGATCTTCGGCTTGGGCGCAATCGCCCGGGCAATCATCAGCCGCTGCTTCTGGCCGCCGGAAACACCGCCCTGGCCCTCGGATATCACGGTGTTCATGCCCATCGGCATCTCCCGGATATCGTCGGCAATCCCCGCGATTTCCGCGGCCTCCCAGGCATCGTCCAGAGTAAGATGCGGCGCGGAGATCACGATGTTGGAATAGATGTCTCCCTGGAAGAGCTGACCGTTCTGGGTAACCACACCCATCATCTTTCTCAGGGATCTGGGGTCCACGGAGTCCATGTCCCGGCCGTCATAGTAAATGGCGCCTTTCTCAGGCTTCTCAAATCCCAGCAGAAGACGGACCAGCGTGGACTTTCCGCAGCCTGTCCGGCCGACAATGGCCACATACTCGCCGCTTCTGATATTCAGGGACAGATCGTCCAGCACATAGGGCGTATTCTCTTCATACCGGAAGGACACGTGGCTGATCTCAATGCTTCCGCTGACCTGGGTGACCACTTCCTTTTCCTCGGTCACCTCCGGTTCTGTTTTCAGAATCGGCTCGGCCATCTCCAGAATCGGGGGAATCCGTGCCACTGACAGGGCAATGCCCGCAAGGGCCGTAAAGGCGCTCATGACCTTCCCGTAGGTGACATTGAAGGCCACGTAATTGTTGGCGGCCACACCGGATTTCACCGCCAGGTAGTAGAGCACCACGGTACCCACCAGAGTAATGCCCTTCTGAATGACCGCACTGACCTTGATGAAGGTCGGAGGATTGTAATCCAGTTCCGCGCCTTTTGAATATACATTGGCCCACCGGGCAAAAGCGCGCTTTTCCGATCCGGAGAGCTTGATCTTCTGCACCCCGCTGAACATGGCAAAGCTGACGCCTGCCTCCTTGGCTTCAATCTGCATCTTTTTCCGGCTGATACTGACGCGCATCAGGGAAGCGATGGTATTCACCGCCACCGTGCTGAGAATCAGAATCAGTGCGGGTCCCACCAAGGCAGGAGTATAATTGAAAATCTGCGTTATGTACAGCAGGGACATGAGAGATGTGAGTCCTGTGGACAGAATCTCATTGAGCATCATGGTACACAGAGAGTTCACCGAACTGGTACGGGTGGCCAGGTCACCGGATGAAAACTTCCGGAAAAAGCTCACCGGAAGAGACAGAATCCGCATCATGACCGCCGCGTCCACCGCCAGAGAGGCCTTGTTTCCGATGCGGTCCATCATCAGCGTCTTGACGGCATTGAAGATGCTGGTGGCCAGGGAGGAGCTCACCAGGCAGACGGCCATGCCCAGCAGAAGCGTCGTGCTCTTGTAAGCCAGAACAGGGCCCGTAATCACGTTGTACACGGCCGGTTCAATAAAGGTGACCAGAGTGACCACCAGAGTGGCCAGGATAATCAGAATCAGATCATTATTGGACAGGCTTCTGCGCATATACAGGAGAAGATCCGGAATGCCCAGTTTCTTCATGGGCAGCGGCCGGTAGAAGCACAGGGCCTCCAGATCAAACATCGACACGTTCCTGCGGTTGATCCGGATCTTCCTGCCCGTTTCCGGGTCCAGATACCAGTATCCGAACACCGCGCCGGGAAGAAGCGCCACCGCGCGTCCGCTTTCCCGGAAAAACCCGAGCATGGGGCCGTAAGCGTCCCTGTACCACCCCTCGGTGAGGGATACGTTGCGGGTCATCAGGCCCAGGGGACGCAGCACATATTCCATCTGGTCCAACGGATCCGTTATGGATTCGGGGATCTCGGGCATCTTGCAGTGGTAGTATCTCAGAATGCCTTCCAGAGCTTCCTTGGTAACCGTGCGTTCATCCAGCATGGGGTTTTCCGTCTGGTTTCCCAGAACGGACCCGGCGATCCTGAAAAACGCGTCTTCAAAGACTTCCTGATCGTTTTTCATGCGCTGGCGAACCTGCTTGTCAAACCATCCCATCTCTGCGCCTCCTTTCCTTATTCACTGGTGACCAGTTCCGTATAGGCACCGCCGTTGGCATACAGCTCGTCATGGGTGCCCCGCTCCACCACTTCGCCATGGTCCAGGACAATGATCTCATCGCAGTCCCGGATGGTGCTCAGCCGGTGGGCAATGACGATACAGGTGATGCCGCGCCTGCGGATGGCATTGACCACGTCGTATTCCGTCTTGGCATCCAGTGCGCTTGTGGCCTCGTCCAGAATGATAATGCAGGGATCCTGAGCCAGGACCCGGGCGATCTCCAGGCGCTGGCGCTGACCGCCGGACAGATCCCGCCCGTTTTCATTCAGATGTCCCCGGTATCCGCCGGGACGCTGGATAATATCATCATGGATCTGAGCGTCCCTTGCCGCCATAATGACCTCAAAATCCTGAATGGAGTCGTCCCACATCCGCACATTGGCGGAGATGGTGTCCTCAAAGAGCACAATATCCTGATCCACCACTGCCACGGAACTGGTGAACACGCTCCTGGGAATGTCCTGAATGGGCCTGCCGTCATAGAGAATTTCGCCGGACCATGGGTTGTAAAGACCGGAGATCAGCTTGCTCAGGGTGGATTTTCCGCAGCCGCTGGGACCCACGATGGCCACCCGGCTGCCCGGCTTCAGCGTCATGGAGAAATCCTTGATCAGGGGTTTGCTCAGTTTGGAATACCCGAAGCTCACATGCTTCAGTTCCAGACCGCCCCTGAGCTTGGAATAGTCAATGTCATCCCGCATTTCCTCATCCCGGACATTCGCATCCGTGGGATACTGCATCACGTCCTCCACGCGTTCCATGTCCGTGCGCATTTCCTGCAGGGTCTGGGACGACTCCACCAGAGTCATGGCGGGGGTTGTGAAGGAGGTGAGATACATCTGGAAGGTGGTAATGGCACCGATGGTGAAATTCCCGTCCATGGCAAGGCGCACGCCCAGAAACACCACCATGTAGCTGGCCAGGTTGTTGATAAAGGTGGGGAGAATGCCCCACTGGGCGTTGAGACGTTCCGCCCGGGTGGTCTGGGTGTTTACGGAGGCCTGGAAACCGGACCAGCGTCTGAAGAACCCGTTTTCCGCGCCGGAGGCCTTGATGGTTTCCGTCATGCTGATGCCCGCCATGGTCGTGGAGGAAAGCTTGGATTCATCCCGCACCAGCACGCGGGTCAGGTTGATCCGCTTCTGGGAGATGATCCGGGCCATGAACACATTGACCAAAATGGAAAAGAGACCGAAAAGGGTCATGAGCGGACTGTACTGGATCATCAGCACCAGATAGAACACCATCATGATGGTATTCAGGGCAAGGGGTGCCGCTGTCTCCACCAATGTCCCCGCAATCCCGGCGTTGGTCTGCATTCTCTGCATGATATCGCCGGTCATGCGCTGGGAGAAAAACTCCATGGGCAGACGGAGTACCTTCCACATGTAGGTGCTGGACCCCATCACGGCCATCTTGCCGTTGATCCTCAGGTTATAGATCACCCTGACCCACTCCACCACGATCTGAAGGACGCACAGAAGACCCATGATCATGATAAAGGGGTTGAGCCATTCCAGGTTCCGCCCGGTGAGGAGACGGTCATAGAAGACCTTGCTGAGCACCGGATCGATCACGCCGAACAGATAGGAAATGACGGTGGTGAGCATGACAAAGAAAACCGCAGCAGCGGCGCCCCTCAGACGCTGGCGGGCAAATCGGATCGTGCTTTTTCTCTTTCCGCCCGGCACATAGTCTTCCCCGGGGGTTATGACCAGGCAGATTCCCGTAAAAGCCTGGTCCAGCTCCTCCATGGTCACCTTGACCGTCCCTCTGGCCGGATCATTGAGCACGGCATGTTTCCCCTGAAACCCGTTGAGCACCACAAAATGGTTGAAGTTCCAGTGGATAATGCAGGGGAACTTGACACTGGTCTTCAGGGCATCGGTTTCCATCCTGTAGCCGTGTGTCTCAAATCCGTACATCTTGGCCGCGGCCATCACGTTTCTGGCATTGGAGCCGTCCCTGGACACACCGCAGTCCAGCCGTACCTGCTCAAGGGGCACCCATTTCTGGTAATAGGCCATGATCATGGCCAGGCAGGCCGCACCGCATTCCAGTGCTTCCAGCTGCATGATCATGGGCACCCGTGCCGCGCCACGGGTCACGGGCTGGGGAATCTTCCGGCGTTTTCTGCGCTCTTCACCGGAGACCTGTTTCTTTCCGTTTTCTTCCCCGGCCATATCGTCAGCCTCCCTTCTGATTCAGCAGGAAGCTGATGGGAGAGATGGACTCCAGCACGATCTCCGCCTTATAGTTTCCGTCCGGCAGATCCATAAAGCACATGGCCATGGGCACATCCCCGTCACTCCGGTAAACCACATCCACAACGCCCGTGTGCCCGCTGATGCGGATGCTCATGCCGTCTTCCACTCTCTGAGACTGCTCCTCACTCAGCACACAGGTCACCTGTCCGCCGTTAATCTCCGCCACGCAGGTGGTCACGGTCTCCAGACTTCCTACCGCCGAGCACAGGATCAGCCCGGCCAGCACCAGAATCACCCCCGTCAGCACCAGCCAGATGCCCGGACTGGTCACATGCATGTAGTCCTGCAGCTGTTCAGGCGAGGAAATCCGCTCCAGGCTCTTTTTACGGAAAATCTGCTGATCCATTTCCTTCTCTCCTTCTTCGTATTGATCTCCGCCTCAGGGCAGGCTGTAAAAGCGCGGGTACAGAACCGTATCACTCAGCGCTGTCCCGTTCATTGCCGGGATGTTCACCGGCAGGACGCCCTTCATCTCCCCGCCGGAGAGCAGAAGATACAGGGCAGCGGGCAGATTGGGACCATACTGCTGGACGGGGGACACCCGTGCGGGGTCTTCCGGCATGCCTCTGGCCCCATAGCATGCCACAAGGGCGTCCGCAGCCTGAAACCGGGCCAGATCATAGGGCAGGTGCCCGCTGATCACTGTCACATCCCGGCCGCAGGCATGCGCCAGGGCAATGACCCGGTCCAGGCAGGCGGTTCTGACACCCTCCGGGGAGGAAGCATTGAGTTCGCTGAGCCTGTAGACCACACTCACGGCAATGATATGCTGCGTTTCCCGGCAGATCTCCTCCATCTCCCGCGGGGACAGGTTCAGAAGGTACCGTACCGGAATCTGCGTATCCCGCGGAAGAAGCCCCTCTTCCTTCAGGCGGTTTACCGTATACTCCCCCGTGAGAATCTCCGTTTCATAGGGCACCAGGATCACCATGCTCTCCCCGGCCTTCACCGGCCAGACCCCGTCATTCCTGACCATGGTCACGGCCCGCTTTGCCATGGCGAATTCAGTCTCATGATGTCCTGCACTGCCCACCTCCGTCTCCGCCGCCGCTGCCCTTTCCTCAACGTTTCCGCTGACCCATGCCGTCAGGAGACCATGCTTTTCCTTGAAGGACAGCACCCGGAGCACCGCAGTGTTCACCGCTTCCATGGACAGGCGTCCTTCCCCGGCCATGGCAGCCACCTGCCGCACATACAGGTCCAGGGCCTCCAGTCCGTCCCTGGTGGAGGTGTCCACAGGCCGCAGGATCAGGTCCACACCGGCCTCGATGGCCAGTCTGGCCGCGTCCAGGGGATCGAAATGGGAACGGATAAAATCCATGTTCATGGCATCCGTGATCACCAGGCCCTCAAACCCCATGTCTCCCCGAAGAATATCCGTCAGGAAGACCCTGGAAAGAGTGGCAGGAAGCAGGACTTCCTCTCCGGTCACAGGGGACAGATAAGTGCCCTTTTCGATCCGGGGGAACTGGATGTGGGCCGTCATGACCAGGTCCGCCCCCGCGTCGATTCCCGCCTGAAAGGGCCTGAGTTCCAGCGCCTTCAGTTCCTCATAGGACTTGTCCAGACAGGGCACCCCGTAATGGCTGTCCACCGACGTATCCCCGTGCCCCGGAAAATGTTTCAGAGTGGCCAGGCTGCCCGCGCTGTGCAGACCGCGGATAAAGGCCTGTGCCTGCTCAGACACGATCTCCGGATCGTCCGAGAAGGACCGGACATTGATGACGGGATTGGCCGGTTCATTGTTCACATCCACCACCGGAGCCAGCACACCGCTGTAGCCGATCCGCCGCACCTCCCCGCCGATGAGGGCGGCGGCCTCCTCCGTCATGGCCAGGTCCCGGGCAGCGGCCAGCGCCATGTTCCCGGGCATCTGCGTCCCCCGGGCCAGACGGGTGACATACCCGCCTTCCTGGTCCAGGAAAGTCAACGCCTGGCACCGTCCCCCCAGGGAATTCATGCTCACCTGCACCTGATCCAGAAAACGAACGGCGTCCCCGCTGTTCCGGTTGTTCTGAATGCCGAACACCACACCCCCGAAGGGATATTTTTCCAGCAGCGCCTGCATGTCCGGGGTGACCTCTGTCCTGTCCGCCTTTTTCCCTCCGGCATCGGTGTACTGATAGAAGGCGGGCATCAGAAGCTGGGCAATCTTCTCTTCCGTGGTCATGGAAGACAGAATCGTCTCCGCCAGGCCTTCCCCCGCCGCTGCACCGGCTGCCACTGCCCATAGAAGGATCATTCCCAGCAGTGCCAGCATCTTCCGCGCTTTCCCGGACACGATCATGTCCCCCTTCTCCCGGCATTATCCCTGTCCGGACAATTATAATCGGAAAAAGCGTTCCGTACCATATCCATGCTCCCCGATATATGAAAAATCTTTTTCACAGCATGTCTGTTCTGTGAAGATTTCTTGAAGAGAAATTCCGTTCGTGTTAAGATGCAGAGTAGCCATAGGACCTCATTTCCTGCAGGAGGAGAACATGATGAAGAAACACACCCTCTATTCGTACATTCTGGCCCTGTCCCTTGTCGTTCCCGTGCTTTTTCCCGCATCCTCCCTCGCCCGGGAGGCGGAGGAAGATCCCGCCACCCGGAGTGTGTGGCCCTTCCGTCCTCTTTCCGAGGTTGAGAACATTCCCTCCACCCTCACGGAAGAGGGCCGCGTTACCTTTACCAGTGAAACGGGAGAGGTCCGCTTTGTCAGCGGCGATCCTCTGGACATGCAGGTTGTGGATGAAGGGGATGCCGTCCGCTACGGTTATCACTGGATGGACCTTGAAAACGCGGACCTGAAGCTCCTGCGCCGGGATGATTTCCGGGACATCACCGTCTATACCTTCCAGCAGATGAACACCGGTGAGGAATTCCTCTCCGGCAGATACCTCCGTCTCTTTGCCGACAGCGACGGGACCGTGCTCGGTCTCAGCAGTTCCCTGACCCGGGACCCTGACAGTTCCGAAACCGAGCCGGAAGCAGAGGATGCAACGGACATTGACTTCCGGGCCCTTTACGGCGACTGGGTGGAAAACACGCTGGAGATGAGCGTTCGCACCGTTTCGGATACCGAAATCACGGTCTCCCTGCCGGTGATGACCGACCCCGGATCCGGACTGTCCTACCTTGTGGATCCTGACCGCCGGATCATGCTGGTGGATCTTGACAACCTTGAGGATGTGGACAGCCGTCTGGATGCTGAGCCGCTGTGCGTGGAAAATCTCACCACCGACAGTCCCCTGGTGAGCTATGCGAAGTTCATTGATGTCTATGACTTTTTCCGGACCCAGGGCTGGGCAGGCCCGGATGGCACCGGTTCTCCTTCCCTTCTGCAGATTGCCCTCTCCGGGGAGGGCGGCGGCAACGCCAGCTACGCCGGCAAACAGGAAGGATGCCATATCTTTAATTTCAGTGTGGATGACGGAGCCAGCCAGGCCACATCCGTCATCGCCCATGAGTTCATGCACGGCGTGTCCGACACCAATCATATCGGTCCCTATGAGAATCAGACAGGCGCACTGAATGAGTCCATCAGCGATATCATAGGCAATGCCGTGGACGCGTCCCTGACCGGTTACGGTTTTGAGTCGGACGTTTTCCTGAACGGCTTTCTCACCAATCACAGGGATCAGTATCCGCTCTATGTCTGGGATGCCTATTATACCCCCCGCACCGCCGCCCCCGACAGCAGCAACGACCTGGGCAGCGTGCATCACAACGCCTTTGTCGTCACCATGCTGACCTACCGCATGGCGGAAGCCGGTGTGTCTCCCCATGATCGTTTCGCTTACTGGATGCTCATGGACCTGAGTCTCACCCCCGAAACCGAGTTCGCGGAGATCGGCGCCAAAGCGGCCTGGTGCGCGGAAATTGCCGGACTGACCGACTATATGGGCATTCTGCAGGATGCTGCGGAATCCCTGCGTCTGGGGAGTGAGGAACCGCCGGAGGATCTGCCGGAAAGTCAGAGTCTGATCCGTCTGGTGACAGACCAGGATCCGGACAGTCCCGTGGTGCTCACCCTGGTGAACGAGGATACCCAGAGCAGTTTCACCACCTGGACAGACGCGAAAACAGGCGCTCTTATGGCCGTGGTGGATGAGGGAACCTATTATCTTGTCCTGGGCGATCCGAATTCCACCCCTCTGTATTTCTGGACCGGTGACGGCTTTGCGGAAGCCCCGGAAGGTGTGGATCCCGAAGACCTGCAGATGGGAGAGCCTGTCCTGGCAGGCGGTGGCAGTTTTATGGATTTTGAGTGAAGCGGAAATACGCCGGGCATCGCTGGGAGGGCAGCTTTGTGAAGAAGAAGGAGTGGCGGTTTTCTCTTGCCGCCAAAGCCTCGGTGTTTGTGTCGGTAGTCATTCTGGCCATTTCCCTGGCCGTGGTGGTGAACGGATACCTCATTCAGTCCTCCATCATTGATGACATGTATATGGACTGGATGGAGAAGATCGCCGTGTCCTGCAGGGACTCCTTTGATAATGCCATTATCGAGAGGCTTGTGGATATTGTTCTGTCCGATGAGTTCCAGCAGCTCCGCCGGAAGGCGGTGGAGGAGGAATCCGCAGAACTGATCACGGATTATTTAGACGGGATCGGAGCTTATGAGGAGCTGGACCCCATGGTCTATTCAATGCTGGATGCCTACAACAGCATTGAATATGTGTTCAGCGAAATGCGGGATACCTATGAAATGAGCGGCATCTACATGGAAACGCAGCGGAACGGGGTTACCTACAGCCTGGTGACATCCAGCGGCCGGATCTTCAGGTGCGGCGGCATCACGGAGCCTGTGGCGGGCACGGAAGCGTATGGGGATAATGCAACCATTCCTTCCATCACCTATCAGGTCGGGAATATCTGGTTTACCTCTTCCTTTATCGCCATTGAAGGAGAGAACGGACAGCCTGTTGCACGGGTGGTCATCGATCTGGATGTGGACCGGATTGTCGTGCGTCATCACCGGTTCCTCATGCGGTCCATCATCTTTGTGGTGATTCTCACCCTGGTATCCATATTCCTGTGCATCTTCCTCATCCGTTGGAGGATGGTCAGACCCCTCCGGGCCCTGGCCCGGGGAACCAGAGCCTTTTCCCTGGGTGCCAGAGAGGACCGGGTCATTCATCTGAAAATCAAATCCCATGATGAAATCCAGGACCTGTATCAGGAAATCCGGAACATGCAGATGCGCATTATTTCAGACCAGTCGAGCCTGGAAAAGGTCACGGCGGAGAAGGAGCACATCAACACCGAGCTGGCGCTGGCAGGTTCCATTCAGTCTTCCATGCTTCCCAGCGTGGCCCCTGACTTTACGTCCCATCCCGAATTCGATCTGGCCGTCAGCATCCGGCCGGCCCGGGAAGTGGGAGGCGACTTTTACGATTTCTTCATGATTGACCCGGATCATATGGTTCTGGTGATGGCCGATGTGTCCGGCAAGGGGATCCCGGCGGCCCTCTTCATGATGGCCAGCCGGATCCTGGTCTACGACCAGGCCATGACCGGTCTGGCGCCCAATGAAATCCTGAGCACTGTCAACCAGCGCATCTGTCAGGTCAACCGCCGTTCCAAAATGTTCGTCACCGTATGGATCGGCATCCTGGACCTGCGCAGCGGTGTGATGACCTGCTCCAACGCAGGTCACGAATTCCCCGTGATCCGGGGAGATGACGGCGTTTTCTCCGTCTTCAGGGATCCCCACGGTTTTGTGGTGGGCGGGCTGGCCCGCTCCCGGTACACGTCCTATGAAATCCAGCTGCATCCGGGGGATGTCCTTCTGGTCTACACCGACGGACTTCCGGAAGCCACGGACACCCAAAGCCAGCGGTACGGTCTGGACCGGCTCACGAATCTGCTCAACTCCCTGGACAATCCGGACCCGGATACCGTGCTGAGCCGGATTTCCGCGGATGTGGAATCCTTTGTGGGCAGTGCCGAACAGTACGATGACCTGACCATGCTCTGTCTGCGCTTCCATGGCAGATCCTGACGGATCCTTCAGCCTGGCCGGTTTTCCGGTCAGGCTCTGCTTTTTTCCCGGGTGCGTGATGGAAGCGTGCGGCATGAGAAAACGGTTTCCCCGCATTCCGGCAAACCGGCCCCGCCGGAAAAGGCCGGAGAACCCGTGCCCCGCATCCGTTTCCGGCCATGTTCACCGGCATCCCCCCAAAGGGATACCCTGAAGAGCGGTTCCGTCCGCCATGTCTGCGCATCCTTTCAGACTCGCGGAAGGAAGGTTCTTGCTTTTTTTCGCCGATTCGGATATCGTCCGGATCACAGAACCATATCTGAAGGAGGACCTGTATGCTGACGGAACGCAGTATGGATCAGACGCTGAGGAAGCTGGACCGGTTTGTATCGACACTGAAGGACCGCATGTTCATATCCAGGGGACAGGCCACGCTTCTTGGGTACTACGGCACGCGTGAGAGTCTTCACACCCCGCCCCCGGAAACACTGCTCGGACCCGCGCCGGAAAAAACCTGGGGTGAAGAAGGACTCAGGGGCTGGTTTCATCTCACCTATACCGTTCCGGAGGAACTGGAAGGTCGGGCCCTGTACGTCATGCCCCACATTCAGGCCTATGAATCCACGCTTTTCCTCAACGGCAGGATTCACTCCAATTTTGCCGCGCGCTTTGTGGAAGGTTCTCACGGCAACCACTGGTGCAACCGTCTTGTGCCCTCCGCACAGAGCGGGGAAACCCTCGTGCTGGATCTGGAATGCTACTGCTGGCACTTTGTCCCCGGCACCGAGCCCCTTTCGCTCCCGGAGCGGACAGACTTCACCTATGCCATGGGACCTGTGGAACTATGCACCCGGGACGAGGAAATCACCGCCTTCCTTTTCGACCTGTCCACCGTGCTCTCCCTGTGCAGGGCACTGGGGCGGAATTCCACGGCCCGGGGGCAGGTGGAAAATGCCCTGTATGAGGCTCATCTCCGTCTCTTCTATGATCCGGACGCCTGCGGGGAGGACCTGTTCAGGAAGGGTCTGCGGGATTCCCTCCCCTTCCTGAAATCCATCCTGGAGCGCCGCAACGGCACCTTCGCGCCTTACGTGGGCCTTATCGGGCACAGCCACATGGACACCGCCTGGCTCTGGCCCATTGAGGAAACCCGGAAGAAGTGCGCCCGGACCTATGCTGGGCAGCTGAATCTGATGGAGGAATACCCTGAATACCGTTTCATGCAGTCCTCCTGCGCCCATGGCGCCTTTATCCTGGAAGACCAGCCGGAGATGTTCCGGCGCATCGCCGGTTATGTCCGTGAGGGCCGCTGGGAACCCAACGGCGGCGTGTGGGTGGAATGTGACTGCAATATCACGGGAGGCGAGTATCTGATCCGCCAGTTCCTGTGGGGCCAGCGCTTCACCCGGGAGCATTTCGGCTATACGGCGGACGCCTTCTGGCTGCCGGACACCTTCGGTTATTCCGCGGCCCTCCCTCAGATCATTCTGGGCTGCGGCCTTCGCTATTTCCTCACCACCAAGATTTCCTGGAACGACACCAATCTTTTCCCCATGACCACCTTCCTCTGGCAGGGGCTGGACGGCAGCCGGGTGCTGACCCATTTCAACCGCACCCATATCGGGCCGACTCCGGAAACCCTGATGGAAGTGGCGGACGGCAGCGACAGGATTCGGGAATCCCGGACTGCCCCCCTGCGGCTCTTCTCCTTCGGCCGGGGTGACGGAGGCGGCGGACCGGAGTTTGAGATGCTGGAGACTGCCCGTCGGCTTCAGGACCTGGAAGGTCTTCCCCGCACAGGCTACACCACGGTATCTGATTTCATGCACCGTCTGGAGAAGGAAGTGGTCCATCCCTCCGTATGGTCCGGGGAACTGTATCTGGAACTCCACCGGGGCACCCTGACCAATCAGCATGAGATCAAGCGGAACAACCGTCTGTGCGAAAATGCCCTGCACACTCTGGAGTCCGCCCTTGTGCTGCGCTCCGTCATGGAGGGCAGAGAGCCGGATGAGACGCCCGTGCAGCCCATGATGAATACGCTCCTGATCCATCAGTTCCACGACATTCTGCCCGGCACCTGCATCCACAGCGTCCATGAGCTGGCCCGGAAGGCAGTCTCGGAAGCCACGGCCCGCGCGGAAGGTCTGACAGCCGAAGCCCTGAAGGGTGAAACCGAGTTCGTTCTGTTCAATCCCCTCTCCTTTGAGCGCAGCGATACCCTGCACCTTCCCGGGGTCCATCCGGGACAGGTATACGAGGATCTGAGCGGTGAAACCATGACCGCCCTGCCCCTGGCCGGCCTTCCGCCCTTCGCCGCCGTACCCGTATCCACCGTTCTTGAGTCCCTGCCCGCCGTCTCCCCCTTCCGTCTGGAGGGCGCGCATCTCCGGACACCTTTCGCTCATCTGGAATTTGACGAAGAAGGACGGATCCGGTCCATGGTGGACCTGCCCACGGGCCGGGAACTGGTCAACGGCCTGCCCTTCAACACTTTCCTCATGGCCGAAGATCTCCCTGCCTCCTGGGACAACTGGGACCTGGACGCAGACGCGGAAGACAAGTTCATCCCCGTGGGGCACCTCCTGTCCCGGACACTCATCTCCGACGGTCCGGTGGAAATGCGCATCCGCAGTGTGTGGCAGCTGACGGAAAGGACAAAGCTCACCCAGGATATGATCCTGGATGCCCGCACACCCCTGATCACCTTCGATACCCTTCTGGACTGGCAGGATGACCACCGTTTCCTGAAAGCCGCCTTTGACACGGTCTTTCTCACGGATTACGTATCCAGTGAAATCCAGTTCGGCTATGCCCGCAGGAGCACGCACCGCTCCACAAGCTGGGAAAAGGCCCGGTTCGAGACCTGTCAGCACCGGTATTCCGATCTTTCCGAGCAGAATGCCGGTCTGGCGCTTCTCAATGACTGCAAGTATGCCCTGTCCGTCAGGGAGGGCAGCATGCGGCTGAGCCTGCATAAGGGCGGAACCCGGCCCGACGCGGAAGGAGACAGAGGGCTCCACCGCTTCCGCTATGCCATTCTTCCCCATACGGGACCCCTCACCCCCCGGACCGTCATCCGGCCCGCTGCCGCCTTCAATGTGCAGCCCGTCCATATCCCCATGGGTTTCACCGCTCCTTCCCTGGTGAAGGTGGACCAGCCCGGCATTCTGGTGGACACCGTCAAACCCTGCGAGGATCGCCAGCGTGCCTATATCCTGCGGCTCTATGAAGCTGCGGGCGGCTCATGCCGGGCCCGTCTGACCTTCTCGCACCCGGTCCGTAGACTGGTACGATGCAGCATGCTGGAAGAAGAGGAGGAGACCCTGCCTCAGGATGCGGAACTCTTCTTCACGCCCTTCCACATCACCACCCTGAAGGTCTGCTTCTGAAAGACAGAGAAGGAATCGTGAATTCATCCCCGATTAAAAGCAGGATTCAGTCAGGCTGAATCCTGCTTTGTCTGTTCCTGCAAAACCCTGTGAAAGACGATTCTGAAAGAGGTCTTCGTCCGAAAGGAAGAGAGAGACTGACGATGTTTATCCCGGAAGGTGTGGAAATCTGCAACCCGGTGCCGGTCTTTGCAGGAATCCTGAAGGAGACCGGAACCGCACCGTTTCCCTCAGACGTCAGCGTACCCCACGTGCCGGAAAGCCCGGAAAGAATCCGCGGAGCCCTGCTGCCGGGAGACCTTTCCGTTCCGTGAAAAGGCATCTTCAGCGTCCTGAAGCAGGACCCCCGGTTGCAGACAGGGCGTGGACAGATCACCTGATGCCGTGCGCATCGGACGCGGGGAGCCTCTGGTTTTCCCCGGTTCGGACAATTCAAAAAAGGCTGTGAAGCCACAGCCTCTTTGAGATACTTTCCTACTTCATCAGCCTGTCCAGGTTCTCCCGGGTACTGAGCGCCACGAGAACATCCGAGTAGTAGGGAATCGTACAGATGGTTCCCAGAGGCATGTCCATGCGCCCGTAGGTGGAAAAGGTAATCATGCTGTTGATCACCGACAGGGTCGTGTATTCCTCCATGGACATTTCATTCTTCCAGGCTTTCTCCTGAGCCGCCAGCTCCGCGGGAGACATGGTTCTGTTAGCCTCGGCCGCCTGGCAGCCCCGGGTCCAGAACACCACATCCACGTTCCCGCTGGACAGTGCCGTGGCCCTGCCGATGCTGTCCACCACCACCAGCTCCATGTTCTTTCCCAGTCGGCGGCCGATTTCCGCCAGCACCGCGGTATTGAATCCCGCAGGAAGACCATTGGCCTCCACGTAATCCATCGGCGGGAGCGCGCCGGTCACAGCCACCCGGATCGTTTCCCGTCCTTCCTGTTTCTCCATGGGAACCGCGCCGGTGGTCACTCCTGTGGAAGCCACGCTGTAGATTTCCTCTTCCACCAGTCTGTCCATTGTCCCGTCTTCCTTCATGGCGGCAATGGCCGTATCGAACTCGTCCCGCAGCGCTTTATTCTCCTCCGTCATCAGGAAAGAGAAATCGTTGCCCAGAATCCCGCTGAACATGACTTCGGCAAAGGTGGTTCTCTCCTTCTTCGTGTCATAGCGGTAAGGCATCACCATATCGTCACTGGAGGCACAGATAAAGGATGCCACATTCTGATAAATGCTGACTACATCCAGTTGTCCCGCCCGAAGGGCCATGAGCATGGCGTCCAGGCTGTCAAAATCCTGTGTTGTCAGGACCCTGCTTTCCTCGCTCCGGGCGTAGTTATCCAGATCCGTGGTGATATAGCCTTCCTTCAGCAGTATCGCAGCGGATATCCCCCGGGCCGCCTGATAGACCATATATTCCTGAGGATTTGAGTTCAGCATGGACAACATGCCCATCCGGATCATGATTCCCTCGTCGCCCAGAGCCGGGACCGTCATGCCCGCCAGCAGTGTGAGGACAAGTATGAATGCCATCCATTTCTTCATTCAGTCAACCTCCTGTCCGTATATCCTTTTCACAGGCGCCGCCGAATTGTCGCACCTGCCCTGTTTTTCCGTCAAGTCCGCCCGGTGACGGAACCTTCGCAGCGGACATGAAGCGGAATGCGCTCTTCACATGCAGTGTACCATCCCTGTTTTCATGGATCAAGAAGTGCTCATGTAAAAATCTCAGGCATCGGTCCGGGGCGGATTCCTTACAGCAGCACAATGGTGATTCCATGATTGCATCTTCCGTAATCCGGATCCCGGGCCGCCTCCGGATACCGGTCCACGATCTTCCTGGCTTCTTCGCTGCAGGGTCCGAAATCCTCCCCCGGCACAAAGGCATGGATCAGACGCTTTCTCTTCATGTCCTCCAGTTCCTTCCGAATGCCGACGCGGATCCTGCCGCCCTTCCCGGTACTGCCGTACCCGTGAATCAGGCGCACCATGGCTCCATGTCCCGACCGGATCCCCTGAAGACCCACCCGCATTCTGCGGACTGCTTCCTCCACCGAAGGCATTCCCTCCTCCAGATTCAGATTCTGTATGGACGTCCCCCGCGCCCTTTTCTTCCGTTCAGGCACCTCATCCTCATCCTTCACCGGAAACCGGATGGTATTTTTCTCCAGATAGGCCAGGAATTCACGGGTTTCCTCTTCCTGCAGTCCCGCCGGCTCCTGACGCGGTGCGACTCTCGTCTTTTCCGGCACCACGGCAGGCTCATTCACGGCCGGCTCCGGTTTCGGTGTGCGCCACAGATTCTTTCTTGCCTGCTCATCCCGGGTGCGTCTGTCCCGGGCCTTCTGTTTCCCCTTCAAAGCCCTCTCCCCCTCCGGCTGATCCGCCTATTCCGCCCTGCACCAGGCTTTCCAGCGCTTTCAGGTAGTAATTTCTGAGCCGTTCCTTCACTTCCGCGGGTTCCAGCACCACCGCCTCCCCCGCGTTGAACCGGAGGAGATAGCGGTAGATCTGATCCGTTGAACAGCTGAACTCATAAACGGCGCTCCCGTCCTCCGGGTTCTCCTCCACCCTGTCCGGCACGGGCCGGAAAGTGTAGATTTTCTGAAAAGACCTTCTCCCGGCTGCCGTCAGATAAACGCGTGTCCGGACGTCTTCCCCGATGGCAAACTGAGGCGCTGTCTGTCTCATCTTTTCCAGAAACGTCTTCACCCGCTCCTCCAGGCCACCTCCGGCATGGTCATAGGCGGGGTGGTGAATCCGGCAGAGCCGATAGGATTTTGCCTCATTCCTCTCCCGCAGGCTGTCATATTCCTGGCAGAGGAGATAATTGAACATCTCCTCGCTTCCTGCCACCACCGCGTAGGGCATGACATGACGGATGGCCTCCGGATGAGTGGTCAGGGCAAAAGTGATGCACCGCCCTTCCCTGCAGGCCTCCTCCAGAAACTCAAACCGGCTGCGGAAGATCATCCTTTCCCGCTCATAAATGGGTTTGACACAGTAGCTCATGAACATGCGACACAGTTCCTGGGACAGGGCCGCATGGGGACTCATATTGGACCGGATCTCCGTAAGGATCTGGTCTGTCTCCCGGGTCGGCTTCAGGGACAGACGCAGCGGATTGGGCCCCTTGCGCCTCGGAGCGGGAGGCAGAACCACCTTTTCCATGATTTCCCGGGCCGCGGCATCCCGCTGATCCCTGTCCTGCAGATACGGTGTGAGGATTCCCCGGATCGCGCCGGTGCCGTCGCTCCATTCCCGTTTGTATCCATTGTAGTAGCCCACGATCAGACGGCTCAGAAAGCGGTTCAGATTGATCTCCCTGCCATCCTGCCTGTACACCTCAAAGAGTTCCGCGTCTCTTTTCAGCATTCTCCCCGTCTCATCCGGCACATAGATATTGATCTTTTCCGAGTTCACCATTCTGATCATGGCATCACCCTCCCGACCCCTTCAGGGGGCTCGTATCCAGATTCTCATCCCCATCATACCATGGTTTTTCGCAGAAAAAAGGGGCCGTGAAAAAATCCTTCCAGACTCTTTTTCGAAACCCGTCTGTCTGGTATCATAGCCACGCATCACAAAAGGAAATGTACGAAAACGGACCGACCTGCTGAGCAACAGAATCAACCCTTCCCGGATCTGTCTGAGCGAGCAACATGAGGAGGAGAGATTTATGGCTGTCAGAAAATTCCCGGTCATCGATCTGCCCGGAACCGGTGCCAACATTCTCAGGCTCCGGCAGAGCAAAGGCTACTCCGTCCGGTCCCTCCAGCAGTACTTCGGCTTCGAGGCGCCTCAGGCCATCTACAAATGGCAGCGGGGAGAGGCCCTCCCCAGCACGGACAACCTCCTGGCCCTTGGTTATCTCCTGGAAGTCCCCGTGGAAAAAATCCTGGTTTACCAGTTCATCGAACAGACCGACGCGCCGCAGGACAGCTCCTGCGGCGTTCATCTTTTCGCCGGAAACACTTTTCAACCATGGGTTCAATGACAGATCCCGCCTCATGCTGTACAATCCCCGCGTCTCAACCAAACAGCGAACAGAAGCATGGAGGTATGCATCATGGAAAACAACAATCCTGCCGTTTCCTCCTCCCTCAAAGTCATCGTGATGGGCTCCGCCTGCGTCATCATTTCCAGTCTGACCAAGGAAGAGATCCGGACCTTTCTGGATTTTCGGCCCGAATCTCTGAAAATGACCGACAGTGACGGATTCGACCTCTTCTGTGTCGACCTGGACGAAGAGGGCCCCGGCGCCCTGTCAGCAAGTGCCGCTGTCTTTGGCGCCACCGCCTCCGCCGACGGCAAGGCCACCATTACACTGGTCCTTGACCCCACCTGCCCGGACATGGTGGATCTGATCCGAAAAAAGCTCGGCCTGCCCCTGATGTATCTCCGTCAGATCGAGGAACAGCTTCGGGCACAGCTTCCGGAGGTGGAAGCCGCCCGGAAGGAACTGCTGGACAGCATCGTTACCCTGTGACATTTTCCCGCCTGAGGCGGGATTTTTTGATTCATCGCTCTGTACTCTGCCTGCCTCTGGACAAAAGCGGGCAGAGTCTATACACTCATGGGGTGCCGCACGGAGCTCATTTTTTCCGGCGGCCGGATCACACTTTCCGGGAAAGGAGGATCTGCGTGCGTCTCTTTGGAAGAATCCGCATCACCGCTTTCCAGACGATTGTTCTGGGTTTCCTGGGGATCATCCTGCTCGGAACACTTCTCCTGATGCTCCCCTTTGCCCGGCGGGGAGAGGGAGAGGCGAATTTTCTGGAGTGCCTGTTTACCGCGACCTCCGCAACCTGCGTCACAGGCCTGGTGGTCAGGGACACCTCGACTTTCTGGTCGCCCTTCGGACAGGCGGTGATTCTTTTCCTCATCCAGACCGGCGGTCTGGGCGTCATCACCGTTTCCGTCTCCCTGGCCTTCCTTTCGGGCCGCAGGATCGGCCTCATGCAGCGGAGTATCATGCAGGAGTCCATCTCCGCCCCTCAGGTGGGAGGCATTATCCGCCTGACCCGTTTCCTGATTCTCGCCTCCCTGGCCGTGGAGGGAGCAGGCGCTCTGCTGATGCTTCCCGCCATGATTCCCGCCTTCGGCTGGGGAAAGGGCCTGTGGTATGCCCTGTTCCATTCCGTTTCCGCCTTCTGCAATGCGGGATTTGATCTGATGGGTGAGACGGTGCCTTTCTCCTCCCTCACCGCCTTTGCCTGGAATCCCTTTATGAACCTGGCTGTTCTGCTGCTCATCACCGTTGGCGGCATCGGTTTTCTGGTATGGGACGACCTGAGGGAGCACGGTTTTCACTGGAAACTCTTCAGGCTGCAGACCCGGGTGGTTCTCATCACGTCCTTCCTCCTCACCCTGCTCCCGGCCCTCCTGTTCTACTTCCTGGAGTTACGGCAGCTTTCCCCCCTGGAGCGCGTCTGGCCGGCTCTGTTCCAGTCTGTCACGCTGCGCACCGCAGGGTTCAATACAGTGGATCTCAGTCAGTTCAGTCCCGCAGGGCATACCATGATGATCTTCTGCATGCTGGTAGGCGGCTCTCCCGGCTCCACCGCAGGCGGCATGAAGACGACCACACTGGCGGTCCTGCTTACCACTGCCTGGTCTGTCTCCCGCCGCCGTGATGCCATATCCTTCCCCGGACGCCGGGTTCCGGAGGATGTGGTCCACAATGCCGTGACCATTCTGATGATGTACGGCATTCTCTTCGCCCTCAGCGGGGTCGTCATCAGCCAGCTGGAAGCCCTGCCCCTGCGCGCCTGTCTGTTTGAAACCGCTTCCGCACTGGGTACCGTGGGACTCACGCTGGGCATCACACCGGAACTGTCCACACCTTCCCGCCTGATCCTCATCCTGCTCATGTTCCTGGGAAGAGTGGGAGGACTGACCCTGATTTATGCCGCCCAGTCGGCGAAGAAGTCCCGCGGCATGCTTCCGCTTGAAAAAATCACGGTGGGATAAAGGAGAAACACATGAAATCAGTTCTGATCATCGGTCTGGGCCGCTTCGGCAGGCATATTGCCGAAAAACTCAACGGTCTTCGTCATCAGGTGATGGGCGTTGACAAAAGCGAAAACCGGGTGAATGAAGCGCTCCCCTTCCTCACGGATGCACAGATTGGCGATGGCACCAGTATGCCCTTCCTGAAAACTCTGGGCGTTGACAACTTCGACATCTGCTTTGTGGCCATCGGAGATGACTTCCAGAGCTCCCTGGTGGTGACTTCCTATCTCAAGGAACTGGGTGCCCGAAAAGTGGTATCCCGGGCTTCCATGGAAGTCCAGCGGCAGTTCCTTCTCCGGAACGGCGCGGACGATGTTGTGTATCCGGAAAAGCAGCTGGCCGCCTGGCTGGCCATCCGCCATACCACCGACCATGTGCTGGATTATATTGCCCTGGATGAGAACTACAGCATCTATGATCTGTCCGTTCCGCAGGAGTGGGTGGGAAAGACCGTGGGACATCTGGATATCCGGAAAAGATACAATCTGAATATTCTGGCTGTGCGGGAACACGGAAAAGCCACCACCGTGGTCAACAGCGAAACACAGCTGCACCAGGACCAGACTCTGCTTGTACTGGGCACCTGGAAAGATATACAGAAGTGTTTTCACATCTGAAACGCGAAATGGACAGCAGCCCGGAGCCATCGGCCCCGGGCTGTCCGGATGTGTCTCACCCGGAAGTCTTTTCCGACGCCATGCCCGCAAGTCCGCTGTCAAGCGCACATTTGAGCATGTCCAGATCCGCCGCGCCTTTCACCGCTTCGAAACCCCGACGTATGGTTTCCGCTGTGTCTCCTGCCATGGAAGCGGTGCCCTTTCCGGCAGGAGGATCATCTTGTCCGTGCGGCTCAGAATCTCGCTGGCGGAGTGTACGAACCCGGACAGTTTGTCCGCTGCCTTCCCCGGCCGGTGCCCTGATCTGATCCGCGCTGTCACACAGAAGCGGGCTGGCGGCTGTGGTGATGGACAGATCATCCGTACGGATCCGGTGCCGGCCACCGTGTCCGGTGCGGAAACAGTTTCGTCGGCAGGTCCGGACCATCCTGATATCACCAGGCATCGATCCGGCTCCTCCGTCCGCACAATGGCGGAAATCCGGAAGGCGGCACAGCCCACCTGATCCGCTGGCAGGACCCTTTGGATTCCGCCGTTCCTTCCGGCATTCTCACTTTGCGTCTCCTCCGGAAAAGACCACACAGGATCAGCGCCGTGGAAAATGCGCATGAGCATCTGAAAACCCGGATCAGGGCATGCCGCAGTCCATATCCTCCCTTTTGGGACTGATCCCGGACGCATCCGCACCATCGGATAGCGGTTCACCGGTGGATTCCGTCAGGCTTCTCCCCTCCGCAGTCATTGCAGCGGAACAGGTTGCGGGATGAAAGCGCGAAAGGAACAACCGGAGCGAATATGGCAACAGCTGAACGGGGCCATGCCTTGGAAAAGACAGAGCTTTCATGCAGAACCACGGCGCCGCCATGTCTCCCGGATTCGCATTCTCCGGATTTTTCCACCCTTCACTTCCGTGTGAGAACATCTGTGACAGGCTGGAGGGCTGTCCCATGACCGTCTGTGAGAGCCGGTCCGTTCTCCAGGGAAAACCGCTGACACACGAAATCCGGTTCACATGGAAACGCTCGGAAAGGAGGAAGCCGGATGATTGATGCTCATGTACATCTCTGGGAAAAACAGCATGGACGGGTCAACGGCCTGCCGGTCTATGACCTGGGAGGCGGCCGAAGCTGGTTCGGAACGGAGGTCCGCCAGATGCTGCCCCCGTATATGACCGACGGGGTGAACAGTGTGCAGCGCCTGCTGGCCTGCATGGATTTTGCCCAGGTGGCGGGAGCCGTGGTCACCCAGGAAACTATCGATGGTTCCCAGAACGACTATCTGCTCCGGGTCCGCAGAGACTTTCCCGTCCGCTTCCGGGTAACCGCCCTGTATGAGGAGAAACCGCTTCCGGCAGATCTGAAAGGTTTTGACGGCATCAAAATCTGCGCCGGCCGTCTTTCCGACCCGGACCTCACCCACATAAGCCATGTTTTTGAGCGGGCCTGGAAGGAAGACCTCTTTATCTCCATTGATCTGCTGGAAGGGGACACACAGTGCGCATCCCTTCGGGAAATGGCCGAAACCTTTCCCGGACTGCGCATCGCCATAGGGCACTTCGGCATGGTCACTGCAGGCAACTGGCGTGAGCAGATCGCCCTTGCCCGGCTGCCCGGTGTCTTCATTGAAAGCGGGGGCATCACCTGGCTGTTCAACAGCGAGTTCTACCCCTATCCCTCCGCTGTCCGTGCCATCCGGGAGGCCCGGGATATCTGCGGTATCCACAAGCTCATGTGGGGATCGGATTATCCCCGTACCATGACGGCCATTACCTACCGGATGAGCTGGGACTTTGTCCTGCGCTCCCCCCTTCTGACCGGTGAGGAAAGGACTGCTTTTCTCCATCGCAACGCTGAATCCTTTTACCGTTTTCATGATCTGCCGGATATGCCGTATGTGCATCATATGGCGGAATAAGGAGGAAACCATGATCGAAATGGACTGCACCTGTACACAGGGGCACCACTGCATTCCCACGGAAGTCATTGAGATATCCGATAATGCCCTGGAAAAAATCGCGGACATTCTCTCGGCCTATCACCGCATCTTCATGGTTGCGGATGAGAACACCTATCAGGTGGCAGGCAGGCGGGTGGAGGGACTCCTCCAGGCCGCCGGCCTGCTCTCCCATACCCTGGTTCTCCCGGTTCCGGCCCTGCCCAACGCTGAAAGCATCGGCAGAGTGCTCATGGAAGCGGGACAGGACCGGGAAGTCTATGACATCAATGCCTGGAGCCTGAACCCGGACTACATTCTGGCCGTGGGCTCCGGTTCCCTGAATGACACCTGCCGCATGGTGAGTTACCGTCTGGGCATTCCCTACGGTATTGTGGGCACAGCCCCGTCCATGGACGGCTATGCTTCCGTGGTGGCCCCGCTCCTCAACGGGCGGAAAAAGATCGTTTACAACTGCTCCATCGCCAGACACATCATCATTGACCTCACTGTCAACGCCGCCGCCCCTTACCCCCTCCTGCTCAGCGGCGCAGGGGACATGCTGGGCAAATATGTGGCCATTCTGGACTGGGAGATCAGCCGTGACCGCAACGGTGAATACTTCTGTGAAAAGATCGCGGATATGGTCCTGACAGCCACCGCTCAGTGCGCGGAAGCCGCCTATGGTCTGGAGAAGAGGGAACCCGCCGCCATCCGGGCCGCCAGTGAAGGACTGATCCTCTCCGGAGAGTGCATCGCCTTCTGCGGGTCTTCCCGTCCGGCTTCCGGTACGGAACA
Organism: uncultured Eubacteriales bacterium; assembly: GCA_902774025.1. Classification (GTDB taxonomy): domain Bacteria; phylum Bacillota; class Clostridia; order Christensenellales; family Aristaeellaceae; genus UBA2943. The sequence continues at coordinate 9,221 of CACYGY010000002.1, read as the reverse complement.
CATGATCGCCCAGACCTGGGAAGTGATGGACGTGGAAGATGGGCATGTACCCAACCTTCATGGCATTGAAGTGGGCGAAGGCACCTTCGCCGCCATGGAGATTTTCAGGAAACTCCACCGGGAAACCCATGATAAGGGCATGAAAGGGCTGATTGAAAAGTATCTGCCCGCCTTTGACCGCCTGGAAACGCTGCAGAAAACCCTGAAGCTTCCTTTCACCGTCACGGACCGGGAGCGCTTTGTCGACGGCGTCCTTCGGGGCCGCACCTTCCGGGACCGGTATACCGTGCTTCAGTATCTGTATGATCTGGGCAGACTGGAAGAGTATGCGGAAGCCGCCTACGACGCCATGATGGAAAAGCATTACTTCGGCACCTTCCGGGAGCGCTTCCCGGACTGGAAATGACAGATCAGAACCCCCCTGGCAGGCAAACGCCCGTCAGGGGGGTTCGTGGGTATGTCAGAAAAGGTGTGCGTCATAGACTTCTTTTCCCCCAAGGCAGCACAGGAGAACAGAAATCTCATGGAGTCTTCGGGGGTCTGTGTCAAAGGGATTCTCCGAGAGCACCGTGAAATCCGCCAGGAAACCGGGTGCGATCTGCCCCTTGACCGTTTCCTCAAAACTGGCTTCCGCACCCCGCAGGGTATAGCTGTCCAGTGCTTCCCGCACACTGAAGGCTTCGCCGGGCAGATAGGGCCCCGTGCCATCCATGGAGGTACGGGTTACGGCGCACTCAACGCCTGCCATGACATGGGGAAGTTCCACGGGACAGTCCGAACCGTTGGACACGCTGACTCCCATATCCATAAGGGTTTTCCAGTGGTAGCTGGTACCCGCCAGTTCCTTTCCGGCCCTTTTCTCCACGATATGGTTGTCATAGTCCAGAAAAATGGACTGGGCGTAAACATGCAGCCCCAGGTCCCGGATACGCCGCAGCTGGTCCGGACGGGTGATCTGACAGTGCACGATGCCGTGCCTGGGATCCGGCCTGGGGAACGCCTGCATGGCCTGCTCCATGGCATTGAGAATCTGATCCAGACAGGCATCCCCGATGGCGTGGACCGCCAGCTGCATGCCGTGGCTGTGGGCGCATGTGACCATTGCCTGCATCTCACGGTCGGAGTACAGGGGAAAACCTCTGGTATCCGCGTCCGAGTCTGCGTAGGGACGGGAAAGATAGGCGGTCCGGCTGCCCAGTGAACCGTCTCCCAGAAGCTTGACCGGTCCGATCCGGAACATGTTCCCTCCCTTCCCGGTGCGGTTCCCCTTCCCCAGAAAATCCTCAAGCCCTTTCACATCCGTGAACTGAGCCTGTTCGTACACCCGGACGGTCAGCTCTCCTGTCCGGGCCATTTCCTCCAGCACGTCCTGAACCGTCTCCCAGCTTACTCCCTGAAACACCAGATAATCGTCCGACTGGACACTGGTGATGCCATAGCGGTTCACTTCCCGGCATGCGTTTCTCAGCATGTCCCGGATTTCCTCACGACCGGGAGGGGGCAGACAGCGTTGAACCAGTTCCATGGCATTGTCATAGAACCGGCCGTCCGGACGCCCGTCTCTCATGCCCACGTCTCCCCCCTCCGGAGAGAGTGTATTCCCGTCAATACGGGAAATTTCAAGCGCTTTTGTATTCACCACACAGCAGTGGCCGCAGGCCCGGGTCAGCATGATGGGGACTTCTGTGGAGATTCCGTCCAGGTCATACCGGTCCGGCATCCTGGAGACATCCGAAAAGGAATCCTGATTCCATCCCCTGCCCAGAAGCCACTGTCCGGCCCCGGGCGGATGCTCCTCAAGGCAGGAACGGACATAACGCAGCATGTCGGAAAGACTGCCGGAATGCTCCGCGAGCCTCAGGGTCCGAAGAGAATTGCCAAAGCTCAGAAGATGCATATGGGAATCGTTGAAACCCGGACAGACAAAGTGTCCCCGCAGATCCACCACTCTGTCCTCCCCGGAAATCTCCCGGAGAACCTCCCCGTTGCTTCCCACCTTCCGGAACACGCCCTGCTCCACAAGGAAAGCCTGGCGCACGGGAAGCTGACCTGTGTAGACATTGCCATTGATATAGGCGCTTTTCATGTGCTGCCTCCCTCGTCTTCCCGTGGCAGATCCTCACGCTGCCTTTCCAGAAGCCATTCCCGGATGATCTCCTCTGTCCGGGGAAGATTCCGGTCGAAATGATGGGACTCCCCCGGAATGATCTCAAGGCGGCACTGTCTGTAGCGCTGCGCCGCCTTCACGGAATCCTCCACCGGTACCGTTTCATCCTTCTCCCCATGGATCATAAGCACAGGTCCCCGGAACCGGTCCATGGCCTCCTCCACCCGGATGGTCTGGGCCACACGAACGTATGATCCCTCCAGCATCAGACCCGGTGCGATCTCCACTGCATCCGGCACATGCATGGGATCAAAGTCAAAGCCCAGAAGATGTCCCTTCCTCGATCCTTCCGGGATCAGAAAGGCAGGCGCGCGCAGAATGAGGCCCCGGATCCGGTCCGGTTCCATGCCTGCCACAATGGAAGCCGTCAGACCGCCCTGGGAATGTCCGGAAAGATAGATATCCGTCACGAAATCCAGATGCCTCGCGTACTCAATGGCCGCCATGGTATTGGAAATCCATTTGTACAGCGTATGCTTCCCGAAGGTTCCGCCGCTTTCCCCATGTCCGTACAGATCCATCCGGAGCGTGGCAAACCCGGCACTTCTCATGGCCGCGCAGCACGCCATGTTATGAGGCCTGTCCTTCGTGCTGGTAAAACCGTGAAGAAAGATCACCAGAGGGCACCGGTTCTCATCCGGTCTTTCCAGAACAGCGCTCAGCTGTATTCCGTCATCCGTCACCCACATGACACTTTCACCCCTGTCTTTTCAGTAAACGTATTATAACTGTCCCCGGCAGAATTCCGCAAGGTATCCGCTTCAGGATCGGCGGCTGATCCCTGCCCTGTCTCCGGCGCGTTGAACGGAAGGTTTTCCGGAACCGTCAGGATGGTGCGGTAACGACTGAAAACACAGACGAAACTGTGCTGCCGCCCGTTCAGAATGGTTCCTGCCAGATCGCAGATCATCCGGTATTTCAGGCGTGAAAAGTTCCCTGCGGCATGCGTGTACCGGCATGAGCAGAAAACGCCTTCTGCGGAGTCTGTCCTTCACATCGTCCCCCGGCACACAGGCGCCTCTTTGCACCTGCAGGTGAAACAGCCCCCGCAGTACTCAGAATGCCCGTCCACCCCCATGGATGAGACGGGCACTTTTCTTTACTGCCTGCGCCTGTCCGCAGGCCGGAGGATTTTCTGCCGGAACAGGCCATGCTGATTGCAGAAGACATACAGCCAGCCGCTTCCCCGCCAGAAAAACCGTGATCCCGCGCTGCCCTCAGGATACAGCGCCCGGATTTCGCACCGGTCTCCTGTCATATAGGCCATAAAGGGCAGAAAGTGGCTCTTGTCCATGGGGTGATTCAGTGTCACAAAGAACTCATCCTCCACACTCTTCACATCCGCCTCATGGAGTGGATCCGGTTCTTCCGCTTCCAGGGCCGGAAGCCGGATCCCGCAGCAGGAGATCACCGCCTCACCTCTTGAGAAAAGCACATTTCCACAGACAGGACAGACATGGAAACAGCTCTTCAGCATGTTGGATGCGCGGTTTCCATTGACCACAGCCTGCCCGCAGAGCAGTTCCGGTACGGAAACATGAAGGGCCTGTCCAAGAGGTTCCAGGAGCGACACATCCGGAAACCCTCTTCCGGTTTCCCATTTGGAAACGGCCTTGTCACTGACACGGACCCGCTCCGCCAGTTCCGCCTGTGTCATCCCCTGCCTTTCCCGCAGGGTTCGGATCACTGAGCCGGTTACATATTGGTCCATACATCCGCCTCCTTTCACAGGGAGGATAATGCCTGACCGACTGTCCCGCAACCTACGCTCCGTAGAGCGCTGCCCTGCGCCCCGGAATGAAGGATATAACGGCAGATGTCCCGGATCTTCCCCTGATACATTCCCTTCCCGGAGAATTCCAGCTCAAACCCGCACTTTTCCATCACCCTGCGGGAAGCCGTGTTGTCTGAAAGACAGATGCCGTAAATCCGGTGAATTCCCAGTATCCGCATCATCACGGGAAGAAAGGCGCCGAGGGCCTCTGTGGCATAGCCTTTCCCCGTGAAGTCCGCGGCGATGTGGAATCCCGTCTCCCACATGTGATCCTCCAGTGTCAGAACCTGCACATGCCCGACGGGTACATCCCCAAGCAGCACAGGATAGACAAAAGGCCCCTCCCGGCCTTCGTACCTGGAAACAAGAAACCGAATGGTTTCCTCTGCCGCCTCCACGGTTTCAAACACCTCATCCGGCAGAAAACGGCGGTTCGCCTCATCCAGGGAATTCCTGTACACTGCCGGGGCCATATCCGGAGTAAACTCCGTGATCCTCAGCCTGTCCGTCTCCAGAAGAAACATTCTGATTTTTCCTCCCCGGGATTTCCCGTCTGTCCTTTTCCTGAATCCCCGTGCGGAACAGGGTCCTTTCTCCGGTCCGGATCCTGCTTTTTCCGCAGAACCGGCCTTCTGCCCCATCCCTCACATGGACTCCTTCAGCCACTTTTCCACAATCTGTCCGTCTCCTTCTCCCATAAAGGGATGCTCACTGCAGGGGGAAACGGTCAGCCTGGCTCCGAAACGCCGTGAGAATCCGTCCATGACCTCCCGGGACTGCAGGTTGTCCCTGCCGCCAAAGAGAATGGCTGTGGGAATGGTCCACCGCTCGGTGGGATGGGTCAGGATATACCGGTACTCCTCCCATCTCATCGTTTCCAGAGGTGTGTCAATGATCCCCTTCGCTTTCAGTTCCTCCTCCGTGACACCAAACCACTCCATCATCCGCTTCACAAGAAACTCCATGTCCACAATGGGGGACTGGAACAACGCCCTTTCAAATGGACGTTCACTGAAGGCCTGCAGGGAAAAGTAAGCACCCAGACTGCAGGCGTACAGGGATAAATGCTCCCATCGCCCGAAGGCATAGTCCGCCACCGTGTTCAGATCACGCATCCCGTGAAAAAAGTCCGGATTCGCATTGTCTGTCCTTTCACCATGTCCGGGCAGATCAAAGCTCAGGGTCTGCATGCCTCTCTCCCCGGCAAGCCGGGCAAATCCTTCTGCCGTCTCCTTGCTGCTCATCTTCCCGTGTACATACACATACAGATGCCGGGAGGGTTCTCCCCAGAGCAGCGCCGGAATTCCCTCCACAGTAAACCGTTCCTTCCGCATATGACCCTGCCTCCTGACTGTCATCACCGAATATCCCGATATTTCAGACGCAGGAATGAATCCTCCGGAACCCTGCAGGCTTCAATGAAAACCGCGGACCCTGGACGTTTTTCCCGGGTGTCCGCCCGCGGACGACCCCTCCCCATGGCGTTCTTCACGGCCCGCCGCGACTCGCCCGGGCCTGTCCGTTCCTGAATACAAGACTCTTTCCCGTCTCATTTCCCGGACAAATTCCTGAAAGAACCTCTCTCCCTGTCTCTGATCCCCGTTCACTCCATGCCCTGTTTTCCTGCCGCTCCGGAATCACGATTCTGCATCCGCCGATCCCGGGATCATGGACTGCCACCGTACCATTTCTTCCCTGTTCATCCGGATCCCCGCGTCCCTCAGCATCCGTGTCCCGATTTCAAAGATCATCCGGCAGGCCTTTCCTTTATCCAGCCTGTACCTGTCCCACATCATCATCACCGCCAGGCCGTGGGTATAGATGACCGTGTTCTGAACAGCCTCTCCGATTCTCTCCGGAGAGACCCGGTATGTTTCGGACAGCATCCTCACGGCGAATTCATCCATCTGTGTCGAGAAAATGCTTTTTTCACCGCGCATTTCCTCCCCCACAGTCTCAAGAGGATCATCGATATTCAGAAACCTGAACACTCTGGGATGATCACAGGCGTTGGAAATATAACGGATACCGGAGTATAGAAAGGCTCCGACAGCATCCATTTTCTTCATTTCCTCCTCCAGTGAACCGTAAAGACGGAAGGCCGCGTATGCCCACAGGGCCTTCTTCATCTCCGTCATGCTTCCGAAATGCCACGAGATCGGCTGAGTGGAACATCCCAGTGCCTCCGCTACAGATTTGATGGTCACCGCCCCGATTCCCGACGTGTCAAGGATCCACCATGCCGCCTCCAGAATCATCTCCCTGCTGAGCCTCGCCTTTCTCCCCATGGCTCAGACCCCCCTGCCCCCGTAAGGGCGGTCATCCAGCGGTCTGGTGGCTCCCCATGCCCGGGCGGCACGGGCAAACCTTTTCCTGGCAATCATCCTGAAGACGACGCTTATGAGAAGCCGCGTAAAAAAGGGAAATGTCTCAGGCCCGGTGAACTTTCTGCACTCTTCCGAAAAGAAGGATCCTTCCCGGGAATAAACGCGTCCCATCTCCCTGTAGGGGGCAGTGATCCTTTCCTGCTCCTTTCCCTCCGTGAGACGGATGCCGAAATTGTCGCCCTTCACCAGCGTCCCGCCATAGCGGCATCCCAGCCTGCCCGCCAGCATCTCCAGGTAGGCTTCCCCGCAGCGAAGCTGAGCTCCCTCCGCGAAGCCGCCCTGAAGAATAAAGGACAGCGTGGCGTCCCCGCCCCTGGGGATGAGGGTTTCCAGAAACTCCATGAGAAGGCCGGGAATATTTTCCACGTACAGGGGCAGGGCAATGAGGATCCGGTCATTGTGCTGAAAGGCTGTCCGGGCCCTTTCCCACTGCTTCCTGTCTGAAATCTCATACTGCTCAAAGGTGCTGCCGTCCTCTGTCATGCCCTGAAGAAAACGGGCGAGAATTCTGTCCGTGTTACTGTGTTTCCGAACCCTCGGGCTCCCGTTCATGATCACCGCATGCATGCAACCGCCTCCCTGATTTCATCGCTTCTGAACACACCAAGGGCCTTCCGTTCAAAATTCAGAGCTGCCCTCTCCGTCCATCGCTCAAGGTATGCCCTGTCCGCTTCGCCCCTGAAGATGATCCCCACATCCGGGAGAACCGGATAACGGGGCACATGACGCATCTGCCCGTTCCTGAAATGCAGGTACATGGTGGTGATGGGAAGAATGCGGTCAAAGATGTTCTTCCCTTTGTGATCCATGAACCCAAGTGCCGTATCCGTAATCACCCACATCTGACCCGCTCCGATGATCCTTTTCAGAACCGTCTCATAATCATCCCGGATGGAACAGATGCCCGGTGTTCTGAGCCAGCAGTGATTGCATCCCATGCAGGGGTTAATCTTCATCCCGGCGGTCTGCACAATTTCAAAATTCGTGCCCGTCTTTTCCAGAAGTTCACGCAGCTGCCCGGTCACGCCGGTGTCATCGGTGGTATTGATCAGGAGAACCATAACCTGCTTCCTTTCTCGTCTGATTTAATATAAAATAGTTTATATAAACGCGTTCATATTAATTCCTTTCGGCTGTCCTGTCAAGCCCTTGAACAGAAACGGAGGCATCCCGCGATTTTCCTGTATGACTCCGGAAGTTCTTCCGGAGTCATTCCAGTGGGCGCCTTTTGTGCTATAATCAGGACCGTTGGAAAGCTTTTTCCGGAGGAGTGAAGGAAATGATCAGACGACTCACCGTTCTCCTGCTGCTCTGCCTTTTGATGTTCACGCTGATTCCTGTGTCCGTCCTGGCAGATGCCGCAGAAAAAACCGAATCCAGGATTGTCCGGGTCGGGTGGTACGAAGCACCTTTCAACCGCAAGGACTCCTTCGGCCGCCGTACCGGCTACGCCTATGATTATCAGCGGAAAATCGCCGCCTATACCGGATGGAAATACCAGTATGTGGAAGGCACATGGACGGAACTTCTGGAGTTGCTGAAGGATGGTCGCATCGACCTGATGAGTGATGTCTCCTTCACGGAGGAAAGAACGGAGTACATGCTCTACTCCCACATTCCCATGGGCACGGAAGTTTACTATCTCTTTGTCAGCCCGGACAACCAGGAGATCCGGATGGATGATTACTCTTCCCTGAACGGAAAAAGAGTGGGCGTCACAGGCACCAGCGTGCAGAAAACCTTCTTTCTCCAGTGGCAGGAAAAGCACGGGGTCCAGGCCGATGTTGTGAGTCTTGACTGCTCTGAGGAAGACTCCCTGAGAATGATGAAGACAGGCGCGATCGATGCCTTTGTGACTCTGGATACCTATGGAGATCCGGAGCTTGCCCTGCCTGTGTGGAAGATCGACTCCTCGGATTTCTATTTTGTCGTGGCAAAGGACCGGCCCGATCTGCTGGCAGAACTGGACACCGCCCTGAGCCGGATTCAGGATGAAAACAAACTCTACCGTGCGGAGCTGTCCGCCAAATATCTTCAGGAGTCCGGCTCCAACCGCTACCTCACCCCCGATGAAATCCGGTGGCTGGATTCTCACGGGCCCATCCGGGTGGGTTATCAGGATCATTACCTGGCTTTCTGCGCAACAGATCCCCGCACCGGGGAACTCACCGGTGCTCTGAAAGACTATCTTCATTTCGCCTCCGGTGTCCTGAACAACGCACAGCCTGAGTTTGTGGCCATTGGCTATGCCACCGCTTCCGAGGCCATGGAGGCGCTGGCAAGAGGTGAGGTTGACTGCATGTTTCCCGCCAACCTCACGGACTATGACGCTGAAATCGGAGAACTGGTCATGTCTCCGCCTCTGATGCGCACGGAGATGGACGCTGTGGTTCGCCAGGAGGACAAGCAGGACTTTCTCCGCCATTCCCAGGTCCGGGTGGGTGTCAACCGCGGCAATCCCAACTATGAACTGTTCCTGACGGAACATTACCCCACCTGGACGCCTGTTCTCTACAACGATACGCCCGCCTGTCTTGACGCGGTGGCATCGAAAAACGCCGACTGCATTCTCATCAGCAATTACCGTTACCATGATATTGCTCATCAGTGTGAACGCCTGAACCTGACCACCGTCTATACGGGTGTGGATATGGACTACAGCTTTGCCCTTAAGGAAGGTGATTCCACGCTCTATTCCATTCTGGCAAAGGTAATCTCACAGGTGCCCAAATCCACGGTGAACGCAGCTCTGACCTATTACTCCTCGGAAGGAAGCAGCAGAGGATTGTTTGCCTATCTTCAGGACCATCCCCCCGTTGTGATTCTCATTGCCATCAACGCGGTCCTGCTTGTGATCATCCTGCTGCTCGCCATCCGTCTCAGGGCGGAAAAA
>CACYGY010000001.1 GCA_902774025.1 uncultured Eubacteriales bacterium | reverse complement strand
TGCATTTTTATTATTTTTTAATTAGGTGGATTCGTTATGAAAATTAAGCCTCATGTATACGCTACGCAGTGTGTGATTGAGCTTAACTGAATGACATTGATCGCCGGATGGGATTCAGGGCAGAGGATTATCCGAATGCCTGGGACTATTACCGGAACGAGATTACCCTTCCCCTGTACTCCACCCTCGGGGATGAGGATGTGGACCGTGTCATCGCCGTTTACACGGATATTGTAAAGGACTCTCTATGATGCTTGTGCCATGGGAGAAACTGTTGCCAGCGCTTCGGACAGAGGCAGTCCGGCCCTATTACGACGCCCTTGCCCGCAGACGGGGGCAGCTTTTCTGGAAACGGTGCTTCGATATCGCGGCGGCTTTTCTCGGAATCCTTCTTACAGCGCCTCTCTGTCTGATCCTGGCGGTCTGGATTGTCCTGGATTCACCAGGCACCCCCATCTTCCGACAGGAGAGGGTGACGGCAAACGGCAAACGGTTCCGGATCCATAAATTCCGCTCCATGACCGTGTCACGGAACGGACAGGGGAGCAGTGTCACCACCTCCATGGATACACGGATCACCCGCGCGGGACGGCTGATGCGCAGATTCCATCTGGATGAGATCCCCCAGCTGATCGACATTCTGGGGGGGAATATGACCTTTGTGGGCACCCGGCCGGAAGTGCCGGAATTTGTGGATGCCTATACGCCTGAAATGTACGCCACACTGCTGCTTCCCGCAGGCCTGACATCCGAGGCAAGCATCCGCTTTCAGGACGAGGCTGAGATGCTCGGCGCGCAGGAGGATGCGGACACGGCGTATATCCGGGTTCTCCTGCCGGAGAAGATGAAGGTGAATCTTCAGCAGCTTGCCCTTTTCAGCCTCCGGAATGACTGGAGATGCCTGGTGCATACACTGACCGGTATGGGGCGGAGCAGAAGGGAGCGTGTCATGCGTGAAAACAGAGCCTGAAACCCTTTCCCTGTGCGTCATCGCTCTGAACGAGGAAGCGTTTCTGCCCTCTCTTCTGGAGGATCTGCGAAATCAGACCTATGATCACGCTCTCACGGAGATCATCCTGGTGGACAGCGGCTCATCGGACGGGACACGCGCCCTGATGGAGGCGTTTTCGGCGTCTCATGATTTCCGCAGGGTACAGATCGCGGACAATCCCGGAAAAACACAGCCCGCCGGGTGGAATGTCGCGCTGGACGCGGCCTGCTGTGAGGTGGTGGCGCGCATTGACGCCCACGGCCGGATCCCGCCGGACTACAGCCGTCTGGTGATGGAGGATATCAGGTCCGGGGAGGATGTGGTGGGCGGCCCCTGTGTGCGGGTGGCCGCGAAGGACCGTCCCTGGTGCCGGGTTCTCCTGGAGGCGGAGAACGCCATGTTCGGGAGCGGATTCAGCCTGAGCCGCCGCGGCCGGGAACGGCGGTATGTCGCCACCGTGTCCAAGCCGGCATACCGCAGAGAGGTGTTCCGAAGGGTTGGGCGCTTCAATGAAACACTCCTCAGGACGGAGGACAATGAAATCCATTACAGGATCCGGCAGGCGGGCTACCGGATTCTGCTGGACCCGAGGATCAGGACATCCCTGGTATCCCGCTGCGATCTTTCCTCCATGCTGCGGCAGAAGCATCAGAACGGATACTGGGTGGGGCGTACCTTCCGCGTCTGTCCGGGTTGCCTTTCCCTGTACCATTTCGCGCCTTTTTTCTTTCTCCTTGCCCTTGTCTCTGCATTTCTTCTCTGTATCCCGGGATTCTGCCTGCCCCTGATCGTCCTTCTGATTCTGTACGGTCTTTTCGCCCTGGGCAGCATGATTCTTTCCATGATCCATGACGGCTTCGCGCCTTTGCAGTTCCTGCTGCCGGTCCTGTTCTTCCTTCTGCATGTCACCTACGGATGGGGCACATGCCAGGGACTGCTGTCGGGAAAGCGGTTTGAAGGAGGAAGACCATGGCACAGCTGACGATTCCCCCCGCCCAGGTACACAGACTTCAGCAGGTCAGTCTGGAAATGCTGCTGTTTTTTGACCGGTTCTGCCAGGCGCATGACCTGACATGGTACCTGTGCGGCGGCTGCTGCATCGGCACCATGCGCACCGGTTCCTTTATTCCCTGGGATGATGACGTGGATGTGTTTATGCCCCGGCAGGATTATGAAAAGCTGAAGACATGCTGGAGGGACACGCCGGAATACGCGATTCAGTTTCCCACGGAGAAATGCTGCACGGCCAATCAGTTTCTGACCATCTCCGACGAGCGGACGACGTTTATCAAAACCTTTCAGAAGGAACTGGATATCCGTCACGGGGTCATGCTGGATGTTCTGCCCCTGGACGGATGCCCCCGGGGACTGCGGCGTGCGGAACAGAAGCTGCTGGCTCTTCTGTACAGCCTGTTTGTGGTGGGCAGGGCGCCGGGAAACCATGGCGGGGCCGTCCGGGCCATGGGAGCCTGTCTTCTGGGACTGATTCGCTCCCCCGGGGCCCGGTACCGTGCCTGGCGTTTTCTGGAAAAGCGGATGACACGCTGGCGGATCGAAGACTGTGAGGCCATCACGGAGCTGTGCTCAGGGCCCCGTTATCTTCAGAAGGTTTATCCGAAGCGGTGCTTTGCCGCCCCGGTGCGCAGATCCTTTGAGGGTCATATGCTCTGCATGCCCTCCGACGCGGACCTGTACCTGAGGATTGCCTTCGGGGACTACATGACGCTTCCCCCGCCGGAGGAGCGCACCTGTCATCATGAATATGAGGTTCTGGACCTGGATCACAGTTACCGGATGTACCGGGGAAAGAGTTACGGAATGGAGGAAGGGAAGGCATGACGGTAGCCCTGGTGGTGGCCGGAGGCACGGGCGTGCGGATGGGGCTGGATATCCCCAAGCAGTTCGCGGAGGTGGAGGGCAAACCGGTGCTGATGTATACACTGGAGCCCTTTCAGAGCAGCCCTGAGATTGATGCCATCGCCGTGGTCCTCATCGCAGGGTGGGAGGACAGGGTCCGGAGCTGGGCGGAAACCTGGGGGATCCGCAAGCTCAGGTGGATTATTCCCGGTGGGGAAACGGTGCAGGAGTCCCTCCGCAACGGGGTATTTTATCTGGAAAACCATCTGAAGGGGCAGGATGTGGTGGTGGTCCATGACGGAATCCGCCCTCTGGTGGACGGGTTTGTACTGGCCAATGTCCTGGATGTCTGCCGGCTGCACGGCAATGCCGTGACCGCCATGCCCTATACCGAGCAGGTTTTTGTGATGGACGATGAAGCCTCCACGGTCCGGTATATCCCCCGGGAGACCCTTCGCCGGGTGGCGACGCCCCAGGCCTACCGTTTTGACCTGCTGGACGAAAAATACCATGAGGCCTTTGAAAAGGGGATCGGTATTTACGGATCCTCCTATACAAATACCATGATGACGGACCTGGGCGTCCGGCTGTATTTCGCCGCGGGCTCTGACCGGAACATCAAGCTGACCACAGCAGGGGAGCTTGAGTTTTTCCGTGCTTTTGTGAGGGAGAACAGAAGATGAATCTGATGCGTTTCCCGCTGTACCGGGAGGAAGTGGAGGCGGTTGCGGACCTGCCTCTGGAGTGGGACAGGCTGGCGGGCAGAAGTCTGCTGCTGACCGGGTCGACAGGCCTGATCGGGAGCTTTCTGTGCGATGTGCTCATGGACAGGAATACCCGGCGGGGCCTGGGCTGCCGCGTCTTCGCCCAGGGAAGGAGTCCGGAAAAGGCCGTGATGCGTTTTCTGCCGTATCTGGACAATCCCCTCTTTACCTTTCTCCCCGGAGACGTGACACGTTTTGATGATCGGGGGATGCGGTTTGACTATCTCGTTCACGCGGCCAGCACGACCCATCCCCGTGCCTACGCCACCGACCCCATCGGGACCATTGAGAGCAATGTGTCCGGGCTGAAGCATCTTCTGGAAATGGCGGCGGAGGGATGTGAGCGGCTGATGTTCCTTTCCTCCGTGGAGGTCTACGGGGAGAACCGGGGAGACACGGAAGCCTTTGATGAAGGGTACTGCGGATATCTGGACTGCAATACCCTGCGGGCGGACTACAGCGAGAGCAAGCGGCTGTGTGAGGCCATGTGCCAGGCGTACATGCATCAGAAGGATGTGGATGTGGTGATCCCCAGACTTGCCCGGACCTTTGGAGCGGGGCTTCTGAGGGACGACAGCAAGGCCCTGTCCCAGTTTCTGTTCCGGGGCGCTTCGGGTGAGGATATCATCCTCAAGAGTGCCGGGAAACAGGTCTATTCCTTTCTGTACGTGCCGGATGCGGTTTCAGGCATTCTGACCTGCCTGCTTCGCGGAAAGCGGGGAGAGGCCTACAACGTGGCCAGTGACGCCTGCAGCTGCATGCTCAGGGATGCGGCACAGATGATCGCGGACCTTTCCGGAGTCAGCCTTCGTTATGAGCAGCCGGACGCGGTGGAGGCCTCGGGCTATTCCAGGGCCAGCCGCGCGGTGATGGACAGCCGCAAACTTGCCGCCTGCCACTGGCAGCCGGCCTATTCCATGCGCGAAGCCCTGCAGAGAACCCTTGCGGTCCTGCGGGAATCCGCCCAGCAGGCAGACGGACATGACGGGATGAATCGTGGTGTGAGATGAGAACGAAACTTGCGGTCAGGAATCTGGTTACGGGCATTGCGCTGCAGATCATCACTGCGGTCTATGGCATTCTGATTCCGCGCTTTTTTATCGCGCTGTACGGTTCCGCGGTGAACGGACTGGTCTCCTCCCTGACGCAGTTCATCAGTTACCTCAGCCTTGTGGAGGCAGGACTGGGAACTGCCGTCATGATTGAACTGTACCGCCCTCTGGCGGAGGACAGACGGGACGAGATCAATGCCATGATGTGCGACGCCGGACGGATGTACCGGAAGGCGGGCTATGCTTTTCTGCTTCTGCTGTCTTTGCTGGTCCTGATCTATCCTTCCCTTGTCACCGGTGAAATGGAGGATGCCGCCTTTGTCAGGACCCTCATTCTGATCCTTTCCGTCAATCCCCTGGTGGATTTCTTCCTCCTGGGGAAGTACAGGGCACTGCTCATGGCGGCCCACAGGGTGTATCTTTTCAATATTGTCCAGGCACTGGGCAATACCGTGGTGACTCTGCTTTCCCTGCTTCTCATGTACGGACGCCATTCCGTTCTGGAGGTGAAGCTGGCCGCGGCCCTTGTATGTGTCTTCAGGGGACTGCTGGTCATGGGGCTGGCCCGGAAGCATTTCCCTTTCCTTAAGCTTGAACGGAAAGATTTCGGACACCGCTTCCGGAAACGGGGACCTGTCCTCCTGCATCAGATTTCCGGGATCCTCTGCCTGAATACGGACATGGCGCTTCTGACCATTCTGACGCCTGTCAGTCCTCTGATGACGGTGAGCGTGTATTCGGTTTATGATCTGGTCGCCTATGCAGTGCAGAGTGCTGTCAATTCCTTCAGCGACAGTGCCCTTGCGGGCTTCGGGCAGATGTGGGCGGCCGGGGAAACGGAAGCGCTCCGGAAGAGCTTTCATTCCTATGAATTTCTGTACGATATCTTCATTGTCTGGATCTATACCTGCATGGCCGTCCTTCTGTACCCCTTTATCCGGCTGTACACGGAGGGTCTGGCGGACAGGGAGATGTACCTCAGCTGGACTTACGCGTTTCTGTTCGTGTCCGCGGGTCTCCTCAGAGCCATCCGCAACCCTGCCAATACGCTGATCAATGCCGCCGGTCACTACGAAGAAACGAAATGGCGGTCTGTCACGGAAGCTGCCATCAATATCCTTCTGTCCCTTCTGCTCATTCCGCGTCTGGGCATTGTGGGCGCCCTCATCGGCACGGTGTGTGCCTACCTTTACCGGGCAGCGGACGTCATCGGATACAGCAGCACGCATTTTCTGTCTCACGCGCTTCCTGTGACGCTGAGAAGGCTTCTGAGAAATCTCGCCGCGGGTGCCCTGGTCTGCTGGGCCGGGATCCGTACGGTGGTGCCCCTGTGCTCCGGCTGGATTTCCTGGATTGCAATGGCTGCGGGGACCGCCCTGGCGGCAGGACTTGCTCTTCTTGCGGTGAACTGGATGGCTGAGCGGGAGGAAACCCGGGCACTGATCCGGAAGCTCCGGAGGAGTCTGGGAAAAGGCGGAAGAAATACAGCGGCGTGATGTCCCTTCGGGAACCATGAAAAGGAGTTGTCTGACCTATGGAAAAGCCGGGCAATGCCTGCGGCCGGGAGCGGATTGCGGGAAAAATCAATCAGGCGGTGGTCCTGTATTCCATCGTATGTCTCATGTATCAGACCGCTGTGGTCCTGATGCCCGTCTCCGATTTCTTTAAAAGAGACGGATTCCGTCTCCTCTCGCCCGCTCTGGCCGTGATCGGGCTGATGCTCATGGGTGCGGACTTCTTCTTTTCCCGCCGCAGGTATGCCATACGCCATGAGGCATGGCTGTGGGTCCTTCTCGGCATCACGCTTCTGTCTTCCCTTGTCAGGCACGCATACGGGTTTGGCGACAGTGTCAAAACCATCATCTGGACCATGGTCCAGTGTTTCCTGATCGCCACGTTTCCCGGAAGACTTTCCGGTGAAGACCGGAGACGGGTCTTCCGTTTCCTTCACACGTGGACGTCCCTGCTGTTCGTTCCCTCTCTTCTGTACATGATCGCCCGGTTTTTCACCATGGAACATTCCTTCACGGAGAGCGGCATGGCCCAGGGCTGGTATGAGGGAAGGCTGTTCGGGATCATGCACAACCTGTATGACGGAACCATGCTGGTTGCTCTCCTGACCATCGCCACCCTGGCCCGACTTCTGAAGTGCAGAAGCACCCTGTGGAAAGTCCTGCTGGGGGTGGAAACGGGAATCTGCGTCATTTATCTCTGTCTTTCGGACACCAGGGCTGTCTATGTCGGCCTGCTGGCCTCTGCTCTCGTTCTGGTCTTCTTCCTGTGCAGGAATGCCTGTGTCCGGGAAGGAAAAAAGAAATATGCCAGGTGGATTCTCACCGGGACAGCTGTGTTCATGGCGGGCGTGGCGGTCTTCATCGGCGTGAGATTCGCTGTCCGGGAGGGCGGCCTCACCCTGGCGTATGAGATCCGCAGGAAGAACACAGCCCCAGTGGACACGAAGGCGGAAGAGAAGACGGAAGAGAGGACGGAGGACATCAGTTTTGATACCTTTGTCCGGGAGGCGGAAAGACGGGAGGACGCTTCCCTTTCCAGCGGGAGGTTCACAATCTGGGCCGATTATTTTCAGATTCTCACCGACCGGCCCTCTCATATGCTCATCGGCCTGTCTCCCGGTGGCATGGATCCTTACCTGTATGAACGGTACAGCGACCATTTCGTGGTGGATTTCATGAAAACCGCCTACCCCTATGAATATCAGAAACAGGCGGCTTACATGACCCACAACGCCTATCTGCACGTGCTGGTGACCACCGGAATCTTCGGTCTTGCCGCCCTGATGATTTTTCTCGTGCGCTTCCTTGCCTCCGCTATGAAAAATCTTGTCCGGGGAAGGGGCGGGAACCTTGAGACGGCGGCTCTCCTGATGGTGGTTCTGCTTCTGACGGGCATTCTGTTTGAAAGCGACGTATTCCTCAGGGCGACCTCAGGTTCCATGATCTTCTGGACGGCAATGGGCTGTCTGTCACGCGCGGTGACGGAGAACAGGGGGGAGGCGTGTACGGAATGAGCTGTGTGCTGTCGGTTATCATACCGGTTTACAATCTGGAGAGATATCTGGAAGACTGCTTTCGTTCCATTGAGATGCAGTCCTACCGGGATTATGAAGTGATCCTGGTGGATGACGGTTCCACGGACCGCTCTCCCGGGATCTGTGACGCCTACGCGGAGCGGGATCCCCGGGTGCGGGTGATCCACACGCAAAACGGAGGCGTGTCCCATGCCAGGAATACAGGACTTGACGAGGCCAGGGGAAGTTATATCTATTTCGTCGACGGGGATGACATCCTTGCGGACAGACATGTCTGGCGGGACATGATGAAGTTCACGGAGGACCCGGAGGTGGACCTGGTGGCGGGGCGGGGGGACGAATTCCAGGACGGCTGCCTGCCCCGTGACCGGCGGACCGATACCTTTGCCTCCAGAGTCACCACCTCCGAGGAAGATGTCCGGAGGTTCATCGCGGACAATCTTCTGATGATCAACGTGTTTTCCAGGCGCCTGATCGGTGAGGAGCGGTTTGATCCCCGGATTGCCCTCGGAGAGGACCTGCTCTTTCTCTCCTGCATCAACCTCAGGGTCCGCAGGGCGGTTCTTCTGGAAAGGATCTGCTATCACAGACGCCTGCGGCCGGAAAGCGCGTCCCATTCCACCTATCAGGAAGGTTATTTTGAGGAAAACCGCCTTTTTTTCGAACTGGCGCAGAAGACCATGCACGGCCGTCCCGGGGGCGACGAGCTGCTGGAGAAGTACCGGGCGGACCAGACCGGACTGATCAACAAGCTTTACGGGGTACACTGGAAGTATCCCGGAGCCAAAAGGATTGTCCGAAGGAGAATCCGGGCGTGTTTTCCTCAGTTCCTGCGGAACCGGTATATCCACAGAATGACAAAGGTGTATCTGGTTCTTTTCATGCTCAGTCCCAATGGTTTCTATCTGCTGTTCACGCCCTACAGGTTTCTGAAGCGCATCTGTGTCCGGCTGGGTGACCGGAAAAGGCGCGGCAGGACGGCGGGGCGGAAGGACTGAGAATGTCCTTACGGCACAGAATCTGTGAAGAGAGGGGGGAGTGCCCGGATGTTCCGATACGCAGTCCCCGGAATCCTGCTGGGTGTGGTCCCCTGGATTCTGGGAATGCCATGGGCCAGAATCCTGAAGGTGAGGAATCTGACCGCTCTGGCTCTCAGTGCAGGTTATTTCATGGAACTGGCTGTCTTTCACTGGATCGCGTTCTTTTCCGCCCTGACCTTTACATCCTTCCGCACGGTGGTGACGGTGTACTCCGTGTGCCTCGTCCTTGCCTGCGTGCTCAGCGTTCTTTACCTTTTCAGGCATCCCGGACCCTTTCTCACATCCGTTAAGGGAAAACCCATGAAAGGGTCGGAATGGGTGTTTCTGGCCGCGTTTCTGGTGCTGACGGGGCTTCAGATCGTCCGGACCTTTACCCGTGACATTACCTACATGTCCTATGACGATGCAATCTATACAGCCTTTGGAATGGACGCGCTGAATGCGGACCGGATCGGCGTGACGGATGCCTATACCGGTGTGGCGTCCACACTGAATATTCAGCGGTCCATTCAGACCTCACTGGTTTTTCCCTCCTATCTTTCGGCCGTTTCGGGTATTTCCGTGGCGGGGCTTGAGCACACGGTCCAGGCGGCGCATATGGTACTGCTTTCCTATGCTACGTATGTGTATGCGGCCGGTGAACTGTTTGAGAGACGGGAAAGCCGGCTGGTCTTCCTGGTCCTGATCGCCCTGTTCTACATCTATGGGTATCATTCGCATTATTCCCTGACCTTCCGGCTCCTCGGACCGAACTATCAGGGAAAGGCGGTTCTGGCCGTTTCCCTGACGCCTCTGGTTCTGACCATGCTGTCCCGGAAACTGCGGGAACCCTTCGCGTGGAAGACGGGACTCTTTTTTCTCCTGCTCTCCACGGGAGCGGTTTCCCTGACCCTATGGGGAGCCGGTACCATGCTGGTGCTCATGATTTTCCCGGTGGCTCTTTCCCTGGCGGGCAGGGAAAGGGACTGGAAAAAACTTCTGTATATACCCTTCGGATGCACGGTCCCGCTGCTGTTCATGGCGATGTTCCTTGTGTACAGATTTGCCGTATGAGCGGACAGGGGAGGTTTGAAGCATGGAAGACTATTTTGCCTTCTGGAAGACGGTCTATGAGGCATTCTGGGGCCATTCGGTCTATCATGGCTGGTTCTATCTCGCACTGGTTCTGATTCTGGTACTGGAAAAGAACAGAATGGTCCGGCGTGTGTACGGCGTATTCCCTCTCTGTGTTCTGGTGGGACTGTTCAACCCCCTGACTTATGAACTCATGCAGGTTTTTGCGGGATCATGGCAGTATTACGCCCGGCTTTATTCCTTGCTTCCCATCCCCTGCATCCTGGCCATGAGCACGGTCCTCCTTATGGAGTGGGCGGAGGAAAGGATCCGGACTCCGGAAACAGGTGTGGTGGAGAGGAGGATCCCGGAACGGGGACGAAAGCCTCTTTTCCGCCTGGTCTTTGTGGGACTCGTCTGTCTGCAGATGGTTCTGGGGGGCCGGAGTGTCTATCAGGAAGACTGGATGAAACCGGCCCGGAATTTCAAGAAGATCCCGGATGAAGTGATCGGGATCACGGAGGCGCTGCACCGGGATGAGGGCGTGACCCTGGCGGTTCCGGAAGAACTCTCCAGCTACATCCGCCAGGCGGACGCCAGTTTTTACATGCCCTACGGGCGGTATGTCAATGATCTGGGAAGGGAACTGTCCGGACCGCATCCCGATCCGGATACCGTACTCCAGGAGGCGGGCAGAGCCGGGTGTGATTACATTGTGATCCGTGACAGTTCTGAAAACCGGGAGCGGTTCGCGGAGCAGGGGCGGAACCCCTGTCTGCAGGCGGGAAGATATCTGGTGTATCCCGTTAAGGACGTGGAGCGGGTCCGGAATACCTACAACAGTCTGAGACAGCTGATTCGGACAACCCTGCTGGACAGGGACGGGAATGTCCGGACGGGCACACAGGGGTACGCGTCGGTCCTGTACGAGTATGACGCTCAGGGCCGTCCGGTGAGGGAAACCTTCCTGGACGGGGCGGGTAAAAAAACGGTTCTGACATACGGGTACGCGTCGATCCTCAGAACCTATACGACCTTTTCCCATCAGGTCCGGACACAGGTGTACCTGGATGGGTCGGACAGACCGGTGGACGCCTTGGGGTATGCGGAAATCCGCTTTGATTACGATGCGCAGAAGCGCGTGTCCGGGGAGACTTACCTGGATGCGCGGGGAAATCCGGCCGGCACATATGCCAGATGTGAAATCACCTATGACACGGAGGGAAACATCGCCGGGAAGACCTTCCGGGACGGAGAGGGAAATCTCACGATGACCTCCATGGGTTACGCCGCCTTTGTCAGGCAGACGGATGACGAGGGGCGCATGATTTCGGAAACGTATCTGGACGAAAACGGGCTTTTCGCAGGCGAGGTCGGACGGACGGGGCAGGAACATGAGGAAGTATTCCGCTTTCTTCATCCCACCGGGGGCGTGCAGATGCTGCCTGAAGGCGGCTCGCTGATCATGCGGACCTCTCTGCCGGATAGCCGTTTCAGCGCAGTGCATTTTCAGATCTATGACGCTCTGACCGGTGAGCACCTCCTGAATTTCGGGGAGGGATACGGTGAAGGGGAGGTTTCTGGGGAATACGTTCACAGCCTTCCCGGCGGACTGTACGATCTGCGCTTCAAGGGGAACACAAGCCGGTCGGACGAATGGATTCAGAGCTATGCCTATCTGGAGGAGGGCGTGACCCTGCGCTACCATTACAGGGTGGAAGAAATGAGGGACGATCTCATCCGGGCCTGTGAAATCTGTCTCCGCTCCGGTGACTGAATCCGGGACAGGAGCGTGCTGTGAGGCTTTTTCGGGTGACTTGCTTTTTTCCCGCGATTCACTTATAATGTTCAGGCCGTTATGTGATGAAGACAGGGTCCCGTGCGATGAGTCGCTGTGAACCTTGTCAGGGCCGGAAGGCAGCAGCAATAAGCAGTTGATTTAGGTGCTGCGGGGCTGCCCCGTCTGAGCATGGCGGTTTTTTTGTGCCAAAATGGTTAAAATGAATCAGAAACGGAAAGAAAAAAGGCGCAGAAGCCTTTTCAGAGTGGTTGTCAGGACAACTTGATGTATGATATACTGGGTCAGACCAGTTTTGCGGGCATAATTGCATACGGGATTGGATCACGGGCTTGTTCACGCCGTAAAGTGAACAGGTTTGATTTCGACATATATTTTCGCGGAAAGGAGGGTTCCCGTGAAACAGCAGGTACAGATGAATGAGCCCAGCAGGCTGCGGATCGTAGCCCTGGGCGGTGTGGATGAGATCGGGAAGAACATGTATGTGTTCGAGTACGAAGACGACATCATTGTGGTTGACTGCGGCAGCATTTTCCCGAAGGAGGACATGCTGGGCGTGGATCTGGTGATTCCCGACGTTACCTATCTGGTCTCAAAGAAGAGCCATGTTCGCGGCTTCCTTCTGACCCACGGACATGAGGACCATATCGGAGCCATTCCCTATGTGCTCCGTCAGGTACCGGCCCCCCTGTACGGCACAAAGCTGACCCTTGCCCTGGTGGACCTGAAGATGAAGGAACACCGCATGGGCAATGTGGAGATGCATGTGGTGCGTCCCAGGGATGTGGTGCAGCTGGGAAAGTTTACCGTTCAGTTCATTCATGTCAGCCATTCCATTGCCGGCGCCTGTGCCATGGCCATCACCTGTCCGGCGGGGACCGTGCTGGCAAGCGGTGACTTCAAGGTGGACTATACCCCCGTTGACGGTGAGATCACGGATCTTCAGACTCTGGCGGCCTACGGCTCCCGGGGAGTCATGGCCATGCTGTGCGAATCCACCAATGTGGAACGTCCCGGCTTTACCATGAGCGAGATGAAGATCAGCGAGACCTTTGACGATGTGTTCCGGGACGCCAAGGGCCGCGTGATCGTGGCCATGTTCGCCAGCAATATCCATCGCATGCAGATGGTGGTGGATGTGGGTCTCCGCTACGGGCGCAGGATCTGCTTCATCGGGCGGAGCATGGTGAATGTGAGCCGGGTGGCCATGGAAATCGGAGAACTGCACGTTCCACCGGAATGCCTCATTGATGTGGACAGCCTGGATCAGTATCTGGAGTCCGAGGTGCTGGTGTTCACCACGGGCAGTCAGGGCGAGCCCATGGCGGGCCTGACCCGGATGGCCTTCGCGGAGCACAGGAAGCTTCAGATCCGGCCCAGTGACCTGGTAGTCATCTCCGCCACCCCCATTCCCGGCAACGAGAAATTCATCAGCCGGGTCATCAATCAGCTTTACCGCTGCGGGGCTCAGGTGATCTACTCAGCCATGGCGGAGGTCCATGTCAGCGGACACGCCTGCCAGGAGGAGCTGAAGCTCATGCATGCCCTGGTGCGGCCCAAGTACTTCATTCCCATTCACGGCGAGTACCGGATGCTCTGGCAGCACGCGGAACTGGCGGAACGCATGGGCATGGACGGGCGCAATATCGTGATTCCCGAAATCGGCCAGGTCATCGAAATGACGGAAAACACCCTGGCCCTGGGGGAGCAGGTGCCCACCGGCGCCATCATGGTGGACGGCCTGGGCGTGGGGGACGTGGGCAACGTGGTGCTGCGTGACCGGAAGCACCTGTCGGAAGACGGTCTGATCATCGCGGTGATGGCCATCAACCGGGACGAGCGGAAACTGATCAGCGGGCCGGACATTATCAGCCGCGGCTTCATCTACGTCCGGGAGAACGAGGACATCATTGAGGCTACCCGGGAGGTGGTGCGCCAGATTCTGGAAGGCACGGACCTGTCCGGTGAAAACTGGCCGGATCTCAAGAACACCATCAAGGATGAACTGCACCGGTTCATCTTTGAGAAGATCAAGCGCAATCCCATGATCCTGCCGATCATTCTGGACATCTAGGAAGAATATGCTATGATACCCGGGAGGGTGTATGCCTTCCCGGGTTTTTTTGTCCGGGAAGAGAGAACACCCGTGATTCGTTGTGTACAGGGAAAGAGAGGAGATTACTCCATGCTTTATGATACAGCTCATCAGCTGGCCCGTGAAATCAGGGAGAGCGAAGAATACAGGGAATATGAAGCGCTGAAGAAGGAAGTCATGGGGGACGAAACCCAGGCGGCGCTGATCCGTGAATACAAAAAGCTGCAGATCAGTATTCAGATGGCCAACCTGCAGGGACAGACGCCCGGGGCGGAGGACATGCAGCGCTTCAGCGCCCTGAACACGCTTCTGTTCAGCAAGCCTGAGGTGTCCCAGTACATCATGGCTGAAGTCCGCATGCATATGGCCATGTCCGATATTCTCAAGATCGTGATGGAAGCCGCGGACCTGGAGATGAATCTGCCGGGTATCGGCTGAGACAGGGAGGGGCCGTCTTGAAAAAGGGAATCCGCCGGAACTACACCTACAGGAGTATGCATGAGGAGCGGGAGTACGGCTTTTTTGTCTGGTCCGGCATCTGGCGTATCCTGCGGCCTCTTCTGGTGGCCGTGACGTCCCTCATTGCCGTGACGGGCATTCTTTACGGGCTGTGGGAAACGCTGTATGGCCAGTATCTGGCTCCCGTGAACATGCAGTCTCCTCAGCTGATTCCCTTTACGGTGGAGAGCGGCCAGAGTCTGAGCAGGGTGGCGGCCAATCTGGAAGAGGCCGGGCTGATCCGGTCCAGGACCGTTTTCAAGTACTACTGCGATTTTTCCGGCTTTGCCCAGAAAATTCAGGCCGGCTCCTATGACCTCAGTACGGACATGAACATGAACGCCATCGCGGACCAGCTGACGAGGGGAGACGGAAATCCTCTGGTGAGGGATATTACCATGATTCCCGGCTGGACCCTGGAGGATTTTGCGGCCCGCCTGGTGGAAAAGGGCGTGCTGGACAACCGGGATACCTTCCTGGAGCTGTGCAGGGACGGGCGAGCCTTCCGGGATTACTACTATGTGGCCGATGTACTGGACAGCCCCAATGCGGGAAGCCGGAAGTACATGCTGGAGGGGTATCTGGCGGCCAATACCTATGAGGTTTACACCAGCGCCACGGAGGAGGAGATCATTCGGAAGCTTCTGTCCCAGACCGAGCGCGCCTTCCCGGCGGACGATCAGGATCAGGCGGCGGCCATGGGCTATACCATGGATCAGATTCTGACACTGGCCAGCCTGATTGAGAAGGAAGCCAAGCCGGAGGATTTCACACGGGTGTCTGCGGTATTCCACAACCGCCTGGACCGGGGTATGAAACTGCAGAGTGACGTGACGGTCCATTATGTCACCGGGGTGCCCAGAATGCATCTGACGCAGGAGGAACTGAACCTGAACAGCCCCTACAACACCTATGTGGTGGGCGGCCTGCCGCTGGGTCCCATATGCACCCCTTCCGCCCAGGCTATTCAGGCGGCCCTGTACCCGGATCCCGCCTACCGGGCGGAACAGTATCTGTATTTCTGCGCCAGGGATCCGGAGAGCGGGGAACTCTATTTTTCCAGAACGCTGCAGGAGCACGAACAGGCGGTGCAGCTCTATTCACCCCTCTGGGACGACTATGACCGGTCCCGGGGACTCTGAAAACAGGTGAGGCGAATATGACCGGTAAACCGGAACTGCTCTGCCCTGCGGGGGGCATGGAACAGCTGAAGACGGCTCTTCACTTCGGGGCGGATGCCGTCTACGGCGCGATGCAACGCTACGGGCTCAGGGCCTTTGCGGGCAATTTTGACCGGGACGGCATGGAGGAGGCGGTACGTCTCTGCCATGCGTGCAATGCCCGGTTTTATCTGACCCTGAATATTTTTCCCTTTGACGATGAAATCCCGGGAATGCTGGAGGCGGCGGGGGAAGCCCGGGAAATGGGTGTGGACGCCGTGATCGTCAGTGATCTGGGAGCCATCTGTGAGCTGCGCAGGCACGTGCCGCAGCTGCCCCTGCATGTGTCCACCCAGGCCAGCACTGTCAACGCCAGCGCCATACGCCACTATGCGTCCCTGGGCTGCCGGCGGGTGATTCTGGCCCGGGAGGTCTCCCTGGAGCGAATGCGGGGCATCCGCAGGGCGATTCCCGTGGATATGGAACTGGAGTGCTTCATTCACGGTGCTTCCTGCGTGGCCTGGTCCGGCCGGTGCCTTCTTTCCGCTCAGCTGACGGGCCGCAGCGCCAATCAGGGGGCCTGTGCCCAGCCCTGCCGCTGGAAGTACGCCCTGATGGAGGAAAAGCGCCCCGGGGAGTATCTTCCGGTGGCCGAGGACGAACACGGGACCTATCTTTTTTCCGCCCGGGATCTGAATCTCTGCGGAGCGCTGCCCCAGCTCCGGGAGGCGGGGATTGACAGCTTCAAGATTGAGGGCCGGATGAAGAACGCCTATTACATCGCCGTGGTCACCCAGGCTTACCGGAGAGCCATTGACACGCTGGCGGAGGACGAGGCGGCCTTCCGCGAAATCCTGCCGGAGATTCGCAATGACCTGGAATGCGCCAGCCATCGGGAGAGTGATACCGGTTTTCTCTACGGGCCGCCGCAGGTTCCGGGCGACGCTGAGGGGTTTCATCAGACCCGGGAGGTTCTGGGCCGTGTCACCGCGGACGGGAATGACGGATGGGTGGAAATGGAGATGAAGAACCGGTTCTTCGTGGGGGACGAAGTGGAGCTCATGAAGCGGAGCGGTACGGAAAAGGCCCGGGTCCGGGAGATCCGGATCCCCCGGACAGACCAGAGCGTTGAGAGCTGGGGCATCGGGGGCGAGCGGGTTCTTGTTCTCCTGGGTCTGACGGCCCGGGCGGGGGACATGCTCAGGGGACCGGTGCGGAATCACCGGATGTGAGAACAGGAAAAAGTTGAGGAATACCATGGAACTGCAGCTGTCAGAAGCGCTGATTCGCCGTCTGCCCGCGTATTACCGGAACCTGAAGGAACTGGAGCAGGCGGGGGTTGAGCATATATCCTCAGAGGCACTGGGGCAGAGAATGCATCAGACGGCTTCCCTGGTCAGGTGGGACATGAAATATCTGGGCGTTCTGGGACGCCAGGGACATGGATACGGCGTGAGGGAGCTGCGGACATGCATCGGTGAGGTGCTGGGTCTGAACAGGCCTCACGACATGATTGTCATCGGTGCCGGCAGTATCGGAAATGCCGTGACGAGGTATCCCGGTTTTTCGGAGGACGGCTTTCGCGTCACGGCCATGTTTGATACAGATCCAGCCCGGATCGGAGGAAGGGTCAACGGAATTCCGGTCCTGGACTGGAAGGATGTGGGAGAGTACCTGAAGGCGCATCCCGTACGGATCGCCGTGCTTGCCGTGCCCGCCGCCGCGGCCCGGGAGACAGCCGGGGTTCTGGAGCATTTCGGGATCCGGGCCATCTGGAATTTCGCTCCGGTGGATCTTCAGTACGATCCCCGGGTGATGGATGTGGTGAATGTGCACCTGAGCGATACCCTGCAGGTGCTGTCCTACAAGATCGCCCATCATGCCGGGGAATGGGAGGAAGCATGAGTGAACGTCATCGCAGAAGCGAAAGACGGGAGGAACGCACGCAGCTGATTTCCTCCGATGGCAGGAAATTCAGGCAGCCTCTGGGCAGGACGGAGGAACTTCAGCAGAAGAAAATCTACGGCACGAGAGAATCCTTCGAAGAAACGCGTCCCATGCATATTGTGGCGGAGGTGGGGGAAAACCGGAGGAAAAAGGCCCGGAGAAGCCGGATCCTCTGGGGAGTGATCAGCCTTCTGTGTCTGATTCTTCTCTCCACCCTTGCCCTCATGATGGCGCCGCAGCTCCTGGGAGTCCGGTATCAGAATCTGCCCAATATCGCCTTTACCTCCGGCGGCATCGTTCAGATGGATGAACAGGTGCTGGCGGCGTACAGGGAGATGCGGGAATCCGACCGGCAGGACACCCTCGCCAGGGGGATTTTCATTGACGGCGTGGACGTGGGAGGCATGACCCTGGAGGAAGCCCGGGAGGCCGTTGAGCGGATTCCTGCCGGCGGAGGCGGGGAATTCTCCATTGATGTGGTCATCGACGGCGTCCGCACCACACTGGACTCGGGCATGGTCCCCCTGCGCAGGGATACGGAGGAGGTCCTGATGCGGGCCTATGCCCTGGGCAGGCAGAATACGCAGACGCTTCGGCAGAGCCGGAAAACACCCCTGCAGGAGCGGCAGGATGCCCGGGAGGAGATTCTGGCCCATCCCGTGTCCTGGAACACCACACTGAGCTATGACATGAACAGCGTGCGGGAGCTTACCGACGGGATTGCCGCCCGCTTTCAGGTGGCCCCTGTGAGCAGCGAGGTGCTGGCCTTTGATCTGGGCACCCGCAGTTTTACCTTTTCCGAGGACAGGCCCGGCATGGCTCTTTCCGGGGATGAGCTGTTCCGCCGTGTCCGGGAGGTGCTGGAAAACGGGGACGGTCACGGCACGGTGGAGATGCGCACGGAGGAGATCATCGCTCCCATGACCAAGGCGGAACTCATGAACGCCTTTCATAAGATTTCCTCCTACAGCACCAATACCACCAGCAACAAGAACCGCAACATCAACGTGGAGCTGTCCGCCCAGGCCATCAACGGGCTGATGGTGGGCCCCGGCGAGCTTTTCTCCTTTAACCTGGCCACCGGTGAGCGGACCGCGGAAAAGGGCTACAAGGAGGCCAATGCCATTTCCGGAGGACAGTCCCAGCCTGAGATCGGCGGGGGTGTATGCCAGACCAGTTCCACCCTCTTCAATGCCGTGGCCAGGGCCAATCTGGAGATTGTCGCCCGCTCTCCCCACGCCTGGCCTTCCAGCTATGTGGAGAAAGGCATGGACGCCACGGTGGACTGGCCGGGACTGGATTTCCAGTTCCGGAACAATACGGACTGGCCCGTCTATATTGTAGCCGGTTACGCGAAGAACAGGGTGAGCGTGGAAATCTACGGCATGAGTCTCGGAGACGGGGTCACCATTGACCTGGAGAGCCGGGTGGTGAAAACCCTGGAAGCGCCCTCCGGCGTTCAGGAAATCCGCAATGAGCGCCTGCCGGCGGGAAGCCGCAGGACCACCGTGAAGGCGCGAAAGGGATACGAGGTGGAAACCTACCAGGTATGGTACCGGAACGGGACGGAGATCCGCAGGGAGCTCCTGTGTACGTCCACCTACAAGGCGTATCAGGAGACTGTGGAATACAACTGAGGGAACAGCGGAAACGCGGGAGGAGGTACAGGCATGCTGATCTGTGAGAAGTGCAGGACCCTGATGCAGGAGGGACCATGCCCCCGGTGCGGGAACAGCCTGCGCCTGAAGGAAGCTGAAAAGGACGACATCTGTGTACTCACACGCCAGCCCCGGATCCGGGCGGATCTGCTGGAGGACCTGCTGAAGCAGGAGACCATTCCCTGCGTGATCCGGGCCGATCAGGGCCTGGGCGTCCTGGCGGACATGCCCGGACAGACCTACAGGATCGAGATCCGCTTCTCGGATTATGAGCGGGCCATGGAAGTCCTGGGAGAAGTGTAAACGCAAAACAGCGCCCCGGAAGGTGATGACCTTCCGGGGCGCTTTCAGGTTTCCTATTTGACATCCAGGCCGTTGGGCACGCCCCGCCACTGATTCAGCGGCCAGAAAACGTATACCACATGGCCCATGATCATATCCCTTGAGATGGGCCCGATGCTCCGGGAGTCGTTGGAATTGTTCCGGTGATCGCCCATGACGAAATACATGCCGTCGGGCACCGTGTAGGGGCCGAAGGTCCGGCCCATGCCGGTGCGGTATTCATCACTGATGTAGGGCTCGTCATACTTTTCACCGTTGACGTACAGATAGCCCTCCCGGAGTTCCACCGTATCGCCCGGCAGACCCACGACACGCTTGACAAAATTGGTATTGCCGCGGCCGGGATAGCGGCAGATGACCACATCAAAGCGTTTGGGGTTCCCGAAGAAGGTCAGCCTGTTTCCGAAAATCCAGGTGGAGGAATATTCCATCTTGGTGACGAACATGACTTCCCTGTCCTTCAGGGTGTCCATCATGGACTGTCCGTCCACCATCACGGGCTCAAAGATGAAAGTCCTGATCAGGAGCGCAATGGCCACGGCACCGAGAAGCGTGAAAACCCAGCTCATAATTTCCTGGCCGAGGCTCTTCTTCGGCCTGTCCTTTTTTCCCTTCTTTTTCTTCTCCTCCTCGGGGAGGTCCTGAGGGGCATTCCCGGCGGCGCCGGTTACCTCAGGGGCAGATGTCTCATTCTTTTCCATGACTGTATTTCCTCTCTTATGATTTCAGGGAGGCCAGAGCGGCCTCCACTTTCTCCTTATCCGCGAAGTTCATGGGAGAGAAACGGCCTCTGGCAGCCGTCTCCAGTTTTTCCCGGGCTTCCGCTGTCTTCCCGTCCTGGATGTCAAACTGAGCCAGAAAATACAGGGTATCAATCTGCTCAGGCTTGAGCTGCAGGGCTTTTTTGAAATAGGGAACCGCCTTTTCCCGGTCACCCATGACCCGGTACTGGAACTGGCCCATATTGTCCAGACAGATGGAATCCTCCTCATCATACTCCAGGGAGGCCTCAATGAATTTCTGTACCTTCTCAATGCCCTTCTGCCAGGCGGTCCGGGCGTCCTCAGGCCTGGCGGGAGCTTCGGGGGCGGGAGACGCCGCGCCTTCAGGAAGGGCCTCTCCAGCGAGGGCCTGTGCGGCCTTCCATTCCGAGAGGGCCTTTTCGTAGGCCGCCATGGCTTCCCGGTCCTGCTGATCGAAATCCGGCTCGTTGCCCCGGGCGTACTTTTCCACGTACAGACAGCCCAGGGTCTGGTACGTCAGCCCGCTGGGCTGATGCATGTGCTGCTTTTCCAGCAGCCGGATGCCCTTGTCAATCTCTCCCATGCAGAATGTGCACACGGCATAGTTGACAAAGATCTGCGTCTTCTGGTCCGGCGTCACGCCGGGGGCCTTTTCGGCCTTGCGGAGGATTTCCCGGGCTCTTTCGAAATCCCTGGAGCGCAGAAGAAGAATCGAATAGGCAACGAGAAACCGGGGGCTGTTCATACCGGACTGTATGGATTCCTCATACAGTTTCCTGGCGCCTTCATAGTCCCCCTGAGACTGAAGTTTATAGGCTTTGGAAGCCTTCAGGCCGTCAAACAGACCCATTCAATCACCCTGTCTTTCCTTGGGATCACGGCAGGTGCCTGCCGCAGCAAGCTTCTTTCGAAGCCGCATATGGCGGTATTGTAGCGCGTTTACGCTTTTTTGTACAGTCCCGCTGTCCCTCCCGGGCCAG
Source organism: uncultured Eubacteriales bacterium (assembly GCA_902774025.1). Lineage (GTDB taxonomy): Bacteria > Bacillota > Clostridia > Christensenellales > Aristaeellaceae > UBA2943. The sequence goes on along the minus strand of CACYGY010000001.1, from coordinate 61,047 downwards.
TCCTCCGACAGCACGGCCAGGGCCTTTTCCGTCATCTCCAGGGCTTTTTCCAGGTCAGGCTCCGTATGCTCGTAGTATTTGGCCAGCTCCACAAAGGGAAGGATCCCGCCTTCCCGGCTTTCGATCATCTCCAGCCACACATCCCGGGCTTCCCCGGGACTGCCGAAGCGCCGGAAGGAGTGAGCCAGGCGGGCCCGGGCCTGGCCGTGCAGGCGGCCCCGGGGGACCATGCGGTAGATTCTGCGGGCCTGGATGCGCAGCTCTTCCTTTTCCAGGGCGTCGCCCATGGAGAAGAGATCCTCGGAAAAGCCGATCTGTTCCGGCTGTGCGTACAGGCGGCACATTTTCCCCAGGAGCATGCACATGCTGGCCACGTCCTGGGCGTTGTGGCGGAGCACGTCCTCCAGGAGGCCGAAGTTGCCCGTTTTCAGGAAGGCGAAGTACCGCGCCGGGGCTTCACTGCCCGGAAGGTCATCGCACCGGGGCTGTCCCAGGATTTCCGCTTCCAGATTGGAAAGGGTGCACTTTTCCAGCCTGCGCTTCCACAGGCGTCTTCCCGCGTGAAGGAGATCCAGATGCGGCCTGTCCAGACAGGCGGCGCTCACGCGGTTCATGAGAAAGCGGGTCTGGAGCAGGGGCAGGTCAAAGGTTTTTCCGTTGAAGGTGACGATGAGATCGCATTTTTCGATTTCCTCCCGGACTTTTTCGAGGAGGAAAGGCTCTTCGGGGTAGTCCCGCATGACATACTGGTTGAGCACGAAGCCATGGGGTTCCATGTGGCCGCAGCCGACCTCAAAGGCCACCGTGCCCGCGCCGCTCCGCAGTCCCGTGGTCTCCGTGTCCAGATACAGAATCCGGACCGGATCCCCGGGCAGGGGAAGGTCCTGGGAACGGATCAGGCCCAGGGCATCCCGGGTGATGAAGGACTGATCCGGAAACGCGCCGGCGGGCCGCTTTTCCGTGCGGACAAGGCATTCCGTAAAAACGGGACCCTTTTCCGCCGCCTTCTGAGTCTTTTCCAGACTTCTGAGTTTTTCCAGAAGATTCAAGACGCCACGCTCCTTATGCGGTCAGCATGTCCAGGAGACATGTGAGAATCCGGACCGCCGCGGCCTTGCCGTCCTCCCCGACCTCCATCACGGGGCCCACGCAGGAGGGGCAGCCCTGGGGACAGCGGCATGAACGGACAATGTCCAGACACTTTTCCAGGAGAAGCCTCTGCATGCGGTAGGCCTTGGAGGCCAGTCCCATGCCTCCGGGGAAGGAATCATAGAGGATCAGGCTGGGCCCGTCGGTGATGGGCGATTTCACCTGATAGACCACCACAACGTCCAGAGGCGCGCACATGAGATACAGGGGCGAAACGATGCGCAGGAGATTGCTCACACCCATGAGCCCGTTTTCCAGCGTGTCATTGGAAAAGGACCGGATCAGGGTGTCCGGGAGACGCCACCACATGGCCGTGGTGTGCATGTCCATCTCCGGCAGGCGCACAAAGCCGAAGCCCACATTTTCCCGGGTGTCCAGCTTGATCTTTTTGAACTTGGTCACCAGCGTGCTGACCTTTACCTCTCCAAGGCACAGATGCATGGAGTCCGGCAGGTCCTGCCTTTCCTCCACGTCCAGAAGGCTCAGGGAGACATTCAGGTCCGCGTCGGTATAGTAGTCCACCTCCACATGGCGGATGAAGGCCTTGCAGTGTTCAAGGTCCAGTTTTTCCACCTGGTACTGGACGCCCTCATGCATGTAGATGGCGTTCTCATGGAGGAGCATGGGCACGGTGAACCGGTCCATTTCCCCGATCACCACGTGGTGGGCGGGATCGGTGATGTCCACGATGACGAAGTTTTCCTCCGCGCCGCTTCGCAGGCCGAAGTCACTGGCCGGGAAATCCTCCGCCATCCAGTGGTACCGTCCTCCCACATGCCGGAGAATATGCTCCTCGCTGAGATAGGTGAGGAGCATGTCCGGGGACGGGGCGTTTCCGAAGGTGTCCCCGTCGGCGAAGGGCAGCTCGTAGGCGGCACACTTGAAATGGCTCATGAGGATGTACAGGTTATCCGGGTTCAGCAGGGCGTTTTCCGGGGACTTGCGCAGGAAATAATCCGGATGGGTGACAATATACTGATCCACGGGGGCGGAGGAGGCTACATAGAAGATGATGCTGCTGGTCTGGCGCCGTCCGGCCCGCCCCGCCTGCTGCCAGGCGCTGGCGATGGTGCCCGGGTAGCCGCACAGGACGCAGGCATCCAGGGAGCCGATGTCGATGCCCAGCTCCAGGGCGTTGGTGGAGATGACCGCGTCAATCCGTCCGGCCCGCAGGCCCTGCTCGATTTCCCGGCGCTGAGTGGGCAGGTATCCGCCCCGGTAGCCCCGGACCCGGCCGGCGTTCCCCAGGGGATCCCGGACCATGTCCTTGAGATAGCGGGTCAGCACCTCCACCACCAGGCGGGAGCGGGCAAAGGTGATGGACTGCACGCCGTTGCGCAGGAGCATGCCCGCGATGTCCCGGGTGGTGGAGATCACGCTCTGGCGCAGCTGAAGCTGCTGATTGTACACCGGGGGATTGTAGAAGACGAAATGCCGGCGGCCCACCGGCGCGCCGTTGTCATCAATGAGGGTGACGGTCCTTCCGGTGAGCGTCTCGGCCAGCTCCCGGGGATTGGCAATGGTGGCGGAGCAGAGAATGAACCGGGGGTGGGAACCGTAAAACTCGCACAGGCGGAGCAGGCGCCTGAGAACATTGGCCAGATTGGAGCCGAAGACGCCCCGGTAGGTATGGATTTCGTCAATAATGATGTAGCGCAGGTTCTCAAAGAGCTTGACCCACTTGGTGTGGTGGGGAAGAATGCCGCTGTGGAGCATGTCCGGATTGGTGACCACCACATGTCCGGCCTGGCGCACCGCCTTGCGGGCCGTGCCGGGCGTGTCCCCGTCATAGGTGAAGGTTTTGATGTCCGCTCCGGTGAGCTGGATCATGTCGTACAGTTCACTCACCTGATCCGCACTCAGGGCCTTGGTGGGGAAAAGGTACAGGGCCCGGGCGTCGGGATTCTGCAGAATGGCGGAGAGAACGGGCAGGTTATAGCACATGGTCTTTCCCGAGGCAGTGGGGGTCACCACCACCACGTCCCGGTCTTCCAGCACCTCTTCAATGGCCCTGGCCTGGTGGGTATACAGACGGTGAATGCCCCGCTTTTCCAGCACCGGGATGAGCCGCTGATCCAGCCGGGCGGGGAAGGGGGCATACCTCGCCTCCCGGGCTGGGATCTCTTCCCAGCGCACCACCTGCTCCATAAAGCCCGGATCGGAGCGCAAAACGTCCACAAGCTGATCCACGTTCACAGGCGAACCCCCCTTCTGTCACGGGCATTATAGTCGATCCGGCATGGGGTGACAAGGCAAGAGAAAGCCCGGCGCCTTTCGCGCCGGGCATGGGTTCAGATTCTTTCCTTGCCGCCCATGTACATCCGGAGAGGTTCCGGAATCCGGACATGGCCGTCGGCTTCCAGATTGTTTTCCAGGAAGGCGATGAGCATGCGGGGCGGTGCCACGCAGGTGTTGTTGAGGGTGTGGGCCAGGTATTTCTGTCCGTCCCCGCCCCGCACCCGGATCTGAAGCCTGCGGGCCTGAGCGTCCCCGAGATTGGAGCAGGAACCCACCTCGAAGTACCGCTTCTGCCGGGGTGACCAGGCTTCCACGTCCAGGGAGCGGACCTTCAGGTCCGCCAGATCCCCGGAACAGCATTCCAGGGTGCGCACCGGAATGTCAATGCTGCGGAAGAAGTCCACGGTATTCTGCCACAGACGGTCAAACCACATGGGTGAATCCTCGGGTTTGCACACCACGATCATTTCCTGCTTCTCGAACTGGTGGATCCGGTATACGCCCCGCTCCTCAATGCCGTGGGCGCCCACTTCCTTGCGGAAGCAGGGGCTGTAGCTGGTGAGGGTCTGAGGCAGGGTCTCCTCATCCAGAATGGTGTCAATGAAGCGCCCGATCATGGAGTGCTCGGAGGTCCCGATGAGGTACAGATCCTCTCCCTCGATCTTGTACATCATGTTCTCCATCTCGGCAAAAGACATGACGCCGTTGACCACATCGGAATGGATCATGTAGGGCGGGATCACATAGGTGAAGCCACGGTCGATCATGAAATCCCGGGCGTAGCTGAGCAGGGCGCTGTGGAGACGGGCGATATCCCCCAGGAGATAATAGAAACCGTTGCCGCTGGTACGCCGCGCGGCGTCCAGGTCGATTCCCTTCAGCCTTTCCATGATGTCCACATGGTAGGGGACCTCAAAGTCCGGCACCGCGGGCTCGCCGAAACGCTCAATCTCCACGTTTTCGGAGTCATCCCTGCCAATGGGCACGCGGGGATCGATGATGTTGGGAATCACCAGCATGCGCTTGCGGATTTCCGCCTGCAGGCTTTCTTCCTTCTCTTCCAGCGCCTTCAGCTCATCCCCCAGCGCAGCAACCTGTGCCTTGGTCTGTTCAGCTTCCTCCTTCTGTCCTTTGGCCAGAAGGCCGCCGATCTGCTTGGAGAGGGTTTTGCGCTGATTCCTCAGACTGTCCGCCCGCTGACGGGCTTCCCGGTAGGCCCGGTCCATTTCAATGACCTCGTCCACCAGGGGCAGTTTCGAGTCCTGGAACTTTTTCCGGATGTTTTCCCGTACCTTTTCCGGATCCGTGCGCAGAAGATTGATGTCCAGCATGCCTTGTTTCCTCCTTGTTCTGTTCATGCGTGCATGAAAGAGTCTCCCATCCCTGCCGGGACGAGAGACTCTCGCGGTACCACCCAGTTTGCCCGCAGGCGCGGGCCACTTTCTGAGGCTGTAAGGGGCGTCACCCCGGGGACTCATCGCCCCCACCCTCGGAAAGCGGAAAGAAATCCCCTCCGTGTGCCTCGCAGCCTCCGGCACATCTCTGATTCCGGACATGGATCTCGCTTCTTCCCTCAGCGGGTCACAGGTATTATACACATGTGCCCGTCTTTTTCAAGGGAAAAATCCCGGAAAAAAGGAAAGAGCCGGCCCGGGGGCCGGCTGAAATGGCTTATTTGCCGCCGAAGAGACTGGAGATGGAGCCCATGAGCCCGCGGGTAACGCCTTTGGTGACCTCCCGGGTGGCGGTGGAGATGACCGTGTTCTGGATACGGCCCAGGACGGAATCGTTCTTTCTCGCCCGGGCGGCGGCTTCCTCCCGGCGTTCCTCCGCCTTCCGGCGCCGCTCCTCCGCCAGGCGTTCCTTTTCCTTCCGCTCCTGTTCCTTCCGGGCCTTCTCCGCTTCCTTTTCCAGCTTCTCCTGCTCTCTGGCGTTCAGCGGTCTCTGGGGCTGCTGGACGGGCGCGTAGTGTCCGGTGGAAGGGTCCAGCTGCAGGGAGACCATCTGCTGGCGGTACTGGCCGGTGGCCGGATCATAGACCAGAACGGGCTGGGTGGTGACGGGCGCGGGCGCCGGGGCGGCCGGGGGCACCTCCAGCACCGGAGAGGCTGGCCTGGGCGCCGGGGCACCGATGTCCGCAGAGTGCAGCGGGGTCATGGAGGGCAGTTCCTTCTGCACATAGGAACCGGTGGCGGGATCGAAGACCATGAATCCCTGGCTGGGGGCGGGAACCGGTGCGGGGGAGACGGGGGGCATCACAGGGGGTGCCGCCTGGGCCGCGGGAGGTGCCATGGTCGCCTGATAGACCAGGGAAGGAGTCTCTTCCATGGGCGCATCCGCCTCCGGCGCGTACACCAGGGAGGGCACGTCCGGGACATAGGTTTCCGCGCTTTCCACGGTGCCGGCCAGAATCTCGTAGGCGCTGCGCCGGTCCTGCACCTGATCATACTTGCCGAACAGATCGCTGCCCTCAATGACAAGGCGACGCTGGCCTGTGGCGAGAATGCCGATCTGGGACTGGGGCGGCAGAATGGTGGCTCGCTGGACCACCGCGGGGGCACCGCCCTCCTCCAGGAAGGAGATCAGGGCCTCGCCGGTCTGCAGGCCTGTGATGGCCTCTTCCGTGTCAAACTCCGGGTTGGGCCGGAAGGTCTGGGCGGCAATGCGCACGGCCTTCATGTCCAGGGGCGTATAGGCCCTCAGGGCATGCTGGACCCGGTTGCCCAGCTGGCCCAGCACGGCGACGGGCAGGTCCGAGGGGGACTGGGTGATGAAGAAGACACCCACGCCCTTGGAACGGATCAGACGCACCATCTGCTGGATCTTTTCCAGAAGGGACTTGGGACAGCCGTTGAAGAGCAGGTGAGCCTCGTCAAAGAAGAAGACCAGGCGGGGCTTTTCCAGATCCCCCACCTCGGGCATGGACTCATAGACCTCCGACAGGAGCCAGAGCATGAAGGTGGAATACATGCCGGGATTGCGGAAAAGGCGGTCGGCGGCCAGAATATTGATCATGCCCTCGCCCTTGTCCGTCACGCGCAGCCAGTCCTGAATTTCCAGGGCCGGTTCGCCGAAGAAACGGTCTCCGCCCTGGTCCTCCAGCACGGTGATGGCCCGCTGGATGGCCCCGATGGTGGATGTGGCGATATTCCCGTAGGTGAGGGTGTAGTGAGCCGCGTTCTCCCCGATATACTGAAGCACGGCTTTCAGATCCCGCATGTCCAGCATCAGCATGTGCTCGTCATCGGCAATGCGGAACACAAGGCTCAGAACACCGGACTGGGTTTCGTTCAGGCCCAGCATCCGGGAGAGGAGAATGGGACCCATCTGCAGAACGGTGGCCCGTACGGGATGTCCCTGTTCGCCGTACAGGTCCCAGAAGGTGACGGGAAAGGAGCGGAAATCAAACCGGGGCACGCCGCAGGCCTGAATTCTCGCGCTGACCTTCTCGCTGCCCTCGCCGCTCATGGCCATGCCGCTGAGATCTCCCTTGACATCCGCCATGAAGACCGGAACACCCATGGAGGAAAAACCTTCGGCGAGAACCTGAAGGGTGACGGTTTTTCCGGTGCCGGTGGCGCCGGCGATGAGGCCGTGCCGGTTGGCCATGGAGGGAAGCATGGTGACGGCGGAGGGCCTGGACGTGGTGCCAAGCCAGATCTGCTGACCGTAAAGCATGGGAAAGACCTCCTTTATGAAAACTGCTTATGTATCCTGAATTGTAGGGAAAGGCTGCGGGTTCGTCAAGCACGCGGAAAAAAACCGTCCCTGGGGACGGTGATTCCGGCGGTCAGAGACCGTCCGGGAAGGATGTGAAATATTTTTCCTTTTCCGCTTCCGGCAGACCGAACTGACTTCTGCCCAGTTCAATGGAGCGGATGAGGAAGGCCATGTTCCGGCCCAGAATCCGCATGGTCTGCAGACCTTCCAGATCCTTCCGGGCATCCTCGGCGGTGAAGCCGTGAATGTTGTTCCAGTAGCGGCTGGAGACAAGGGGCATGCCGGAGATGGTGAAGTACTTGTTCAGAACGTCAAAGCTCGCGGTGTTTCCGCTGCGGCGGCATGAAACCACACTGGCGCCCACCTTCATGGTGGTGTCAAAGGACTTGGAATAGAAGAGCCGGTCCAGAAAGGCCAGAAGGGTGGCGTTGGGGCTTCCGTAGTAGACCGGGGAGCCCACCACCATGCCGGCGGCCTCCTCCAGAATGGCGGAGGCTTCCCGGACAGCGTCGTCAAAGACGCAGTGGCCCAGGGAACCGCACTGGCCGCAGGCGACACAGCCCCGGATATCCTTCTGGCCGATGTGCATCATCCGGGTCCGGAGGCCTTCCTTTTCCAGGGTAAGGGCAACCTCCTCAAGGGCCACGGCTGTGCAGCCATGGGGATGGGGGCTTCCGTTCACCAGAAGCACCAGAGGGGATTTGTCAGACATGAGCATTCTCCTTTCTCTCACGGACGGGGATCCGTCCCGGGGGAATCGGGCATGCCGGAGGTGTGCTCGGAGATAATATACCTTGGTCTGCCCTTGGTTTCCAGATAGATTTTGCCGATGTATTCGCCGATGATGCCCATGAACATGGACTGGATGCCGCCCATGAAGCAGACCACGCAGGCGATGCTGGCCCAGCCCTCCACCGCCGAACCCATCAGAGCGGTGACCACGGCCCAGATGATGCCGATGAAACTGATCACGGAAATGATCAGTCCGGTATAGGTGATCATCCGGATGGGCTTGACGGACAGACTGGTGATGCCGTCAAAGGCCAGGCCGATCATCCTCTTCAGGGGATAATGGCTTTCCCCCGCCAGGCGTTCCCGCCGCTCATAGTAGACGGAGGTGGACCGGAAGCCGATGAGGGGCACCAGGCCACGGAGGAACAGGTTCACCTCATGGAAATCCGCAAAGGCGCTCAGCACCCTGGAGGAGAGGAGACGGTAGTCCGCATGGTTGTAGACAACCTCCGCCCCCATCCGGCGCATGAACCGGTAGAAGGACTGGGCAGTCATGCGTTTGAAAAGGGAATCCGTTTTTCTGGAGGAACGGACGCCGTAGACCACGTCACTGCCCTCGTGATAGGCTTTGAGCATCTCATCCATGGCGTTCAGGTCGTCCTGTCCGTCGCAGTCAATGGAAATGGTCACGTCGCACAGTTTTCTGGACTCCATGAGTCCTGCCAGCACAGCGTTCTGGTGCCCGCGGTTCCGGCTCTGGCTGATCCCCTGAAAATGCAGGTCCTTTTCGCTCAGATCCCGGATGATCTCCCAGGTCCGGTCCCTGCTTCCGTCGTTCACCAGAAGGATCCGGCTGTCGGGATGGATCAGCTGCTGACGGGCAAGGCTTTCCAGCTTTTCCCGGAACAGGGGGGCGGTGATGGGCAGCACGTCCTCCTCGTTGTAACAGGGAATCACCATGTACAGAACCGGCAGGGCAGGGCGGGAATTCATGGGAAGAGCGGGCTGGGGTACAGGCCCGCCTCCGTTTTTGCCTTAAGGGAGCGGACCACCACGTCCCGGTCCTGCTGATAGGTCATGCCGAACCAGGTGTCCGGGCTGGACAGAACGGTGACGGTGGCTTTTCCCTCATCAATGCAGCGGGAGACCACGGAGGGCAGGAAGAACTCGGCCTTCTCCGGGTTCAGGGGGACTTCCCGGGCAAGGAAATCCGGGAACTGAGCCTGAAGGGCGCCCAGCATGGAGGGCGTGAAGCCCCACAGGTTCATGCTCACCAGAGTGTCTCCGTCAAGGCGCCGGTATGTCTCCCCATCTTCGGTGTACAGCGGTCCGTCGCAGCTTTCCACAATGTGGGTCACCTCCCGGACGGCGGTCAGGTGTCCCTGGGCGTTCACATGGCAGATGCCCCGGGACACATGCCCGTTGGCACTGGTGGTGTTCCTGAGAAGATAGGCCACCATCATGAAGCGCATCCGGTCATCGTCCCGGGCGTTTTTCAGGAAATCCCAGGCGGACTGCATGGCCCCGGGCCCGTAGTAGTCGTCCGCGTTGATGACGCAGAAGGGAGCGTCCCCGATGGCCTCCCTGCAGCAGAGCACCGCATGTCCGGTGCCCCAGGGCTTCCTCCGGCTTTCAGGCACCGTGAAGGGCTCGGGAATATCTTCCAGGGACTGGAAGGCAAAGACCACCTCCATGCCCTCCAGACGGCGGGCCTTATCCGCCACCACCTCCCGGAAGTCCTCCTCGTGCTCCTTCCGGATGAGGAGAACCACCTTCCGGAAACCGGCACGCCAGGCGTCATAGATGCTGTAGTGGAGGATCACCTCTCCGGCGGGTCCCACGGGATCCACCTGTTTCAGTCCGCCGTAGCGGCTGCCCATGCCGGCAGCCATAATGACAAGAACGGGTTTGTTCATATCCGCTTCCTCCTCAGTCCTTCAGAGCCCGGAGCATCTGCGTCTCATAGCGCTCCATGTCCCTCAGAAGGGTCATCTGATTCACGGCCCGCACCAGGTTGTGATCCTCGCAGGCGGTATGGAAATAGACGTCTCCCTCCAGATAGTCTGTGAGGAAGCGCATGCCGCACTCATAGGTCATCATCCAGGCGCCCTCGGCCAGGGAATTCCTTTCCGTTTCGTTCATGATGGAACCCGACTCCCGGAGATAGCCCCGGGCAAAGGCCTCATACATGGGCAGGGAGAAACGGATTCTGTCCACGTCCCGCTCGTCCTCCAGGGCGGTATTGGCGCCGAAACGGATGGCATCACCGAAGTCATAGGCGTACAGACCGGGCATGATGGTGTCCAGGTCAATGACGCACACGGCCCGGTGGTCCGCGGTGGAGAGACAGACATTGTTGAACTTGGTGTCGTTATGGGTGACCCGGAGGGGAAGCTTTCCGGCGGTGACGGCGTCCGTGAGGGAGGAGGCGCGGGAGGACCGCTGAAGATACATGTCCGTCACCTCCCGGCACTGCGCGGCGCGTCCCCGGACATCCTTCTTCAGGGCTTCCCGGAAATGGGCCAGACGGCTGGGCGTGTCATGGAAATGGGGAATGGTCTCATGCAGTGTCCGGGCCGGGAATTCGGAAAGGTCCCTGGCGAACATGCCGAAGGCGCGTCCCGACTCGGCAAAGGATTCCGGGGAATCCGGCATATCCAGGCAGACCGTGTCCGGAATGCGCAGTGTCAGGCGCCAGGCGTTTCCTTCCCCGTCCAGAGCAAAGGCGCTTCCGTCCTTCAGGGGCACCACCGTCAGGGCTTCCCGCTGGGGATCCCCGCCCCGGCGCTCAATGGAGGCGCGGAGGAAGGCGGTGACCCTGACGATGTTGTCCATGACGTGGTCCGGATGGCGGAAGGCCGCGGGAGAAATCCGCTGCAGCACGTATTCCCGGGGCACTTCCGGGGAGGAAAGCAGGAAGGTATCGTTGATATGCCCGCTGCCAAAGGGCGTGATGTCATAGTCTGCCTGGGGAATGTCAAAAAGGCCAACCAGTGACCGGGCTGTCTGAATCATAGCTTTCACCTCTGCATCAAAGGGCTTTCAGGAAAATATCACTGAGGAGAAAATCATAGTACAGAGGATGAAAAAAAGCAAGAAAATCCCCCGGAACAGTCGCACCTGGGCGGTTCCCAACCGGAAAGGGCAGTTTTCCTTGACTTGACAAACCCAAACGGGTACAATGCCCGCGACGGAAAATACAGCGGATTCTGTTCAGGAATTCCGACAGCAGGGAGCGGTTGCATATGAAGTATATTCTGGGTGTTGACCTGGGCACATCCGGCACCAAGACGGTGCTTTTTGATTCTGACGGCAACGCGGTGGCCTCCGCCACCGTGGAGTACCCCATGTATCAGCCGCAGAACGGCTGGGCGGAGCAGGATCCGGAGGACTGGTACCGGGCCTGTGTGGAAACCATCCGGCAGGTGGTATCCGGAAGCGGAGTGGATGCCGGTGATATCGCGGGCATGGGCATTTCCGGACAGATGCACGGTCTGGTGATGCTGGACGAGGAGGGAAAGGTGCTGCGCAGGTCCATTATCTGGTGTGACCAGCGCACGGCGAAGGAATGTGAGGAAATCACGGAGACGGTGGGCCGGGAGCGCCTGATTGAGATCACCGCCAATCCCGCCCTGCCGGGCTTTACCCTCTCAAAGCTTCTGTGGGTGCGGAACCATGAGCCGGAAGTGTTCGCCAGATGCTGCCATGTGCTGCTGCCCAAGGATTATGTGAGATACCGTCTGACAGGCGATTTCGCCACGGAAGTCAGCGATGCCAGCGGCATGCAGATGCTGGACGTGCCCAGGCGGCAGTGGAGCCGGGAACTGATGGAAACCCTGGGTCTGGACACGGGTATTCTTGGAAAGGTCTACGAAAGCTGCGAGGTGACGGGCCATATCCATGAGGAGGCGGCGGCCCTTACGGGACTGCGCACTTCCACCCTGGTGGTGGGCGGTGCCGGAGACAACGCGGCGGCGGCTGTGGGCACGGGCGTGGTGGTGGACGGGAAAGCCTTTACCACCATCGGCACCAGCGGCGTGGTCTTTGCCCATACCAGCGGCCTGGCCATCGATCCCAGGGGCCGGGTCCATACCTTCTGCTGCGCGGTGCCGGGAGAGTGGCATGTCATGGGCGTGACCCAGGCGGCAGGCCTGAGTCTCAAATGGTTCCGGGACAATTTCTGCGGGGCCGAGAAGGAAACCGCGGCTCAGATGGGCGTGGATCCCTATGAGCTGATGAATCAGGAAGCCGCCCTGAGCCCCATCGGGTCCAACCGGCTCCTGTACGCCCCCTATCTCATGGGCGAGAGAACCCCGCACCTGGACAGCAACTGCCGGGGCATGTTCCTGGGCCTGAGCGCCATGCACACCCGAAGGGATCTTCTCCGGGCCGTGATGGAAGGCGTCACCTTCTCCCTGGAAGACTGTCTCCGTGTCCTGCAGGAGATGGGAGTCAGCCCGGACAGGATGCTGGCCTGCGGCGGAGGCGGCCGGAGCCCCCTGTGGCGGCAGATGCTGGCGGACGTATTCAATATGCCGGTGGCCACCACGGTTTCCACTGAGGGCCCGGCGCTGGGCGTGGCCATTCTGGCGGGCGTGGGCTGCGGTCTCTACAGGAGCGTGCCGTCGGCCTGCGAGCATATGATCCGGGAAAAACAGGTGCAGATGCCCGTGGAGGAAAACGTCAGGGCATACCGCCCCGTGTATGAAGTCTACCGCCAGCTGTATCAGGCCAACCGCGCTGTATTCGACCAGCTGAGCCGTCTGTGAGGGGAGGACCGGGAATGAAGTGTCAGTTTTGCGGATGCATGGAAAGCAAAGTGGTGGATTCCCGCAGCACGGACGAGGGTACCAGTATCCGGCGGCGCCGGGAATGCATCCAGTGCGGACGGCGGTTTACCACCTATGAAAAGATGGAAGTCCTGCCCATGATGGTGGTGAAGCGGGACGGACGCCGGGAACCCTTCAGCGCGGAAAAGGTGCAGATGGGAATCCGGCATGCCTGTGAAAAGCTTACCGTGCCCACTCAGACCATTGAGGATATTGTCCGGAAGGTGGAGCAGGAGGCCTACCACAGCGGGGAGAGGGAAATCACCACGGCGAAGATTGGCGAGATGGTGATGCGGGAACTGCGGGAAGTGGACGACGTGGCCTATGTCCGGTTCGCGGCAGTCTACAGAAAATTCACGGATGTGAACACCTTTATGGAGGAAATCCAGCACCTGATCAGCGAACCCAGAAGCAGGGCAGAGGAGGCCAGGTGAGAACGCTGAAGCATCCGCTCCGAAAGACGGTTAAAATCAGGGATTGCGAAAACAGGCGAATACAAGCCGGTATTCTTCGGGCGGAAATGAAACGAGGCTGTGCATCACTGTATGGCCTCGTTTCATTTCCGCTTGGATATTTCGCTTCTGTGCCCAACAGCCAGAGACAGAATTCCCCGTTTTTCATCTTCTGTAAGCCTGATGGAAAAAGCCATGGAATCACCCCTTTGCAGGACATTGCACTTTGGTGAGACGATTCTGTCAATTCGCGAAACCGATAGAACCAACCGCCCTGAGGGGGCGTTTTTTTGACACGCAGATCACGAAGGGGCTGCGCCGATCATGGGTTCATCCGGTTCAATCGGGAGGAGCCGGTTTGCACGGGACGGAAAAAACGTGATAGAATACGGAAAAAGCAGATGGAGAAGCGGGAAAAACCATATCTCAGGGCAGGAACGCCCGGGCGGAGAATCAGAATTGTCCAGAGCCGGATCCAGGGGTTCCGGGGAAAATGAAGGGAGAGGAAGACGGTGCCCTTTGAAATCAGGCGGGAAGACATTACCCGGATGCGGGTCCATGCCATGGTCAGCGCAGCTTCTCCGGGGGACGCGGAGGAGGCGCTTTTCAGAGCCGCGGGCCCGGGACTTTTGCGGGAATGCCGGCTGCAGGGAGCATGCAGGGTGGGCGAGGCGAAGATGACCGGAGGCTACGGTCTGCCCGCCCGGTATGTGATTCACACGGCAGGTCCCGTGTGGGAGGGCGGAATGAAGGGCGAGGATGAAAAGCTCAGGGCCTGTTATCTCAATGCCCTTCACCTCGCCCGGGACAGTGAATGCGAAAGCATCGCCTTTCCCCTGATTTCCGCTGATGCCTGCGGCTATCCCGGGGACAGAGCCATGAAAGTGGCGGTGGAGGCCATCCGTTCATTCCTTCTCAGTACAGACATGACGGTATACCTTGTTCTCCGGGGGGAGGACGCCTGCAGTGTGCGGGAGCGGCTGAGGGAGGTGGAGACCTATATCGCCGCGTCATGCGCGGAGGACTCCTTCATCTCCGACAGCCGGATATACGTGACAGAAGCAGTGCACCTGTGCATGCCCATCCTGCCGGACGGGGGAGAACCGGACTGGGAAACACTTTTCCGGGAAAGGGACGAGGGATTCTCAGGGGCTCTGATCCGTCTCATTGACGAGAAGGGCCTGACGGACCCGGAATGCTACCGCAGGGCCAATATTGACCGGAAGCTCTTCAGCAAGATCCGGTCCAACCCCGCCTACCACCCGCGCAAGGCCATCGTGTATGCCTTCGCCGTGGCTCTGCGTCTGGACCTTGAGGAAACGGAAGAGCTTCTCCGCACGGCGGGTCTGGCCATGACCCGGAGCGACCGGATGGACATTGTGATGGAATACTTCATCAGCAACGGGCTCTATGACATCTATGAGATCAATGAGGTGCTGTTCCGGTTTGATCTTTCCACTCTGGGCTCCGGCGTCCGCTGAAATGTCGCCTTCCGGGCGACCTTCCGCCACATGTTTTGCTGTATGATGCTCCCGGGAAAACCAGAAGACAAGGGAGGCATACAGCATGAAAAAGAATCTGACGGAGATGGTGTTCATTCTGGACCGGAGCGGGTCCATGTCGGGCCTGGAGAAGGATACCATCGGAGGCTTCAACGGCATGATCCGCAGGCAGAAGGGGCTGGAGGGGGATGCGCTGGTTTCCACGGTGCTCTTTTCCGCTCAGAGCGAAGTGATCCACGACCGGGTGGAACTGGACAGGGTCGGGGAGATGACGGAAAAGGAATATACGGTGGGCGGTTCCACGGCCCTTCTGGACGCTATCGGGGATAGCGTGCGCCATATCCGGACCATCCACCGGTATATCCGGGAGGAGGACCGTCCGGAACACACCGTGTTCGTGATCACCACGGACGGGGAGGAGAATTCCAGTCACCGCTATACCGCCCGGCAGGTGCGGGACATGGTGGAGGAACAGAAGAAAGCGGGATGGGAATTCCTTTTCCTGGGTGCCAACATGGATGCGGTGGCCTCTGCCGGGGAGATGGGCGTTGAGAAGGACAGAGCCGTGACCTTCTGCAATGACGCCCCGGGGCAGGCCCTGAACTATGAGGTGATCAGCCATGCCCTGGAGGACGTGAGGGCCTGCGGGGCCCCGAAGAGGGACTGGAAACGGAAAATCGTGGAATACCGGGAATCAAAGTCCTCCCGGGACTGAAGCGGCGAACAGGGGGATCTTCCCGGGGTTTCCTCTGATTCCGCGGACCGGACGGATGCTTGCGGGCCGGTCCTGAAAGGCTCCGTGGACGTTCGGCTTTTCCTCCGGGGCGGCGGAGAGAGACGGCTTTGCGTTTCTCCGCCTTTTTCATTGTCAGACATGGGCCGATCCGGTAGAATGGAACAGGAAGCGTTCAGAGAGAGGAAAAGGAGTGAACGGAGATGGAGCGAATCAGTCAGAAGATGCGGAAGCTGGCCCCTGAACAGGATCCGCTGCGACTGGGCACGGGATGGAGCAGGGAGGACCTGTCCAGAGTGCAGATTCTGGTGGAAAGCACCTATGGAGACAGTCATCCCGGTTCCGGTCATCTCACGCGCCTGGTGGAGGCGGCGCGACAGGGAATCGCTCAGGCCGGGGGACACGGGGCCAGATATTTCTGCACGGACATGTGCGACGGGGAGAGCCAGGGAACGGACGGCATTGATTTTTCCCTGGCCAGCCGTGAGATGATTGCCAACATGATCGAGATCCACGAGTCCGCCACGCCTTTTGACGGCGGTGTCTACATTGCCAGCTGTGACAAGGGCATGCCCGGATGCCTCATGGGCATGGCCAGGGTCAACATTCCGGGGATTCTGATCCCCGGGGGCGTCATGCGGGCGGGCCCGGGTCTTCTGACCCTGGAACAGATGGGTGTCTATGCGGCCCGGCTGGAGCGGGGTGAGATCGGGGAGGAGGAATTCCTCAGGGCACAGGAGCATGCCTGCCCCGGCTGCGGTGCCTGTTCCTTTATCGGTACGGCCTCCACCATGCAGATCATGGCGGAAGCCCTGGGTCTTGCCCTGCCGGGCAGCGCGCTGCTCATGGCGGAAGGGGAGGAAATCCTGGAGTATGCCCGGCAGGCGGGAAGACGCTCGGTGGAACTGGCCCTTGAGGGGGTCAGACCTTCGGACATTGTGACAATGGAAAGCTTTGAGAACGCCATCCGGGTGCACGCGGCCATTTCCGGGTCCACCAACTGCCTGATGCATCTCCCGGCCCTTGCCCATGAACTGGGTCTTGAGATCCGGGGTGAAACCTTTGACCGGCTGCACCGGGACATGCCCTTCCTTCTGGATCTGCGGCCCACGGGCAGGTGGCCGGCGGAATTCTTCATGTATGCCGGAGGGCTTCCGGCCATTCTGGAGGAGCTGAGGCCCTGGCTGCATCTGGACGTTATGACGGTGACGGGAAAGACACTGGGGGAAAACCTGGAGGAGCTGAAGAAAAACGGGTACTATGAGCGCTGCCGTGCAGCCCTGGAGGAAGCCAATGCCCGCTGGGGACTGAAGCTGAAAAGGGAGGACATCATCCGGCCCCGGGACAATCCCCTGGGGCGTGACGGATCGGTGGCGGTGCTGAAGGGAAACCTGGCGCCTCTGGGGGCGGTGATCAAGCATACGGCCTGCCCGAAGGAAATGTTCTCCGCCACCCTCCGGGCCCGGCCCTTTGACCGGGAAGAGGATGCACTGGACGCGGTTCTGCATCACCGGATTCAGCCCGGGGACGCGGTCCTGATCCGCTACGAGGGGCCAAGGGGCGCAGGCATGCCTGAAATGTTCTATACCACCGAGGCCATTCAGTCGGACAGGGAACTGGGCCGGAGCATCGCCCTGATCACGGACGGCCGCTTCTCCGGCGCCTCCACGGGGCCTGTCATCGGGCACTGCAGTCCGGAAGCCCAGGCAGGGGGGCCCATCGCCCTGGTGGAGGAAAACGACCTGATCCGGCTGGATATTCCTTCCAGACGCCTGGATCTGGTGGGCGTTCAGGGCCGTGAGGCCTCTCCGGAGGAGATGGACCGGATCCTGGAGGAGCGCAGAGGCAGGCTGGAGAAGAGAGCCCCCAGACATCTCCGGGGTGTGCTGAGACTGTTCGCGGAGCACGCGAGTTCCCCCATGGAAGGGGCATACCTGGAGTATTCGCAGACAACATGAGAAAGGGCAGCCCGTTCCGGCGGGCTGCCCTTCGTTTTCAGGAATCCAGGGGAATGGTGTTGAGCCTTGCGTTGATCTCCAGCAGGTCTTCCCGGGTGAAAGGCGCCTGGGTCATCCGTACAAGGCGCATTACCGTCATGGAATTCAGGAAGGAAGCAGGGATGGATTCATCCTTTCCGCGTCCCGGCATGGGGGGAATCCTGGGCAGGATCATGTCCTGAACCAGCTTCTGCCCCTCCGGGTGCCGGACGATGTCCCCGATGGTGGTCCCCAGGGAACAGAAACCGTCGATTTCCGTGATATCCGTCCAGTTCAGCACCACGCCCTTCTCCTGAAGGATATAGGCGGGATTGGGCTCCTCCACATGCCGGATGCGGATCTCGTCCTCACAGCTGCCGGCCATGGCCCTGAGAATGGTTTCACCTTCATTGGGCACCTGGAAGCGGAAGAAATGGTCTTCGGCGGTTTTGACCCCGAGACTGACGCCGTTGGCGAAGAGTTCCACCTCGGGCATGTTGGAATAGACGGTGACGGAGGCGGGATTCTCCACCCGGTCCACATAGCGCCTTCCGCAGATGTGGACGAACTTTTCATCGCTCAGCCAGGCCTTGTAGGCATAGAAGGCGTCCTTTCTGTATTTCCGGTCAAAGGTCACCAGACCCTTGTGGTTTACGCCCGCTTCTCCGCCCTCATTCCTTCCGTCGGCGGCAAAGTCAAACATGTTCCAGACATGGGTGGCCCAGAGGAAGGGGCGGGTGTAGAGCTGGAGGATCAGCTGCTCGTGATACCAGGCCTGGTATTCCTCCGTATAATCCCCGGCATGGGTCCTGGCGGCGTGCCAGTTCAGGGAATCCGCGCCGTACTCGCTGATGCCGATGGGGGTGTCCGGATACTTCTGATGGAAAGTGTCCAGCCAGGGACCGTTCATGTCCGTTTTCCCGCCGTACCAGCCGAAGTAGAGGTTGTAGCTCACCACATCCGGAATGCGCACAATGGGATCGTCAATGGAACACATGGACACGCAGGCCATGACGGTGGGCCGGGTGGGATCCAGACGGTGTGCAAGGTCGTTGAGAGCCCGGTGATTTTCCAGCATTTTCTCCGTGGTGGGGGTGACCATGGTGATTTCATTGGACAGGCCCCAGACCACAATGGAGGGATGGTTGTAATTCTGGCAGATGAGATCCGTCATCTGGCTGACGGTATTGTCCCATCCGTTGTCCATGTGGGCAGAGATATAGGGGATTTCTGCCCAGACGATGAGCCCCCGCTCATCGCACAGGTCATAGAAAACCTGGCTGTGCTGATAGTGGGCCAGTCGGATGGTGTTGGCGCCCACCTCATCAATGAGATCCATGTCCTCCCGGTGATGGCAGGGGAGAAGGGCGTTGCCGATCTCCGGTCTGTCCTGATGGCGGCACACGCCCCGGAGGGGATAGCTTTCCCCGTTGAGGAAGAAGCCCTTTTCCGGATCAATCCGGTATTCCCGGCAGCCGAAGCGGGTCTGCACCTGATCCAGCGCCTTCCCGTCCCTGTAAAGAGTGACCTCGGCGGTATAGAGATAGGGATCCTTCCGGCCGTTCCAGCGGTGGACGGGGTTCAGGGTCAGGGTGACCTCCTCCTCCGTTCCGCAGGCCATGGCCGCTTCCCGGTTTTCCCTGTCCAGAATCCGGAAACGGATTTTC
This sequence comes from uncultured Eubacteriales bacterium, assembly GCA_902774025.1. GTDB lineage: Bacteria > Bacillota > Clostridia > Christensenellales > Aristaeellaceae > UBA2943. The sequence continues at coordinate 42,049 of CACYGY010000001.1, read as the reverse complement.
TCATGTCCCGTACCGTGAAGGACACGGGTCCGGAGACGGACCTGTGCGCTGTTCCCCTGCAGGGAGGGCGTGACATGGACGCCGGGGAAGGCGTGGTCTTCCGTGTCCAGACGGGTGCGGGAGACGCAGATCATGCCGGCCCCCCGGTACAGCCCGCCATAGAAGGTGAAGTCCGCCACCTGGGGATAGATCCGGTCGTTTTTGCTATTGTCCACCAGGACGCAGAGAAGGTTCTTCTCCTCCAGAAGGGAGGTGACATCCAGGCGGAAACCGCTGTAGCCTCCCTCATGGCATCCTGCCTCCCGGCCGTTGACATAGACCCGCGCCGAGGCGTTGGCTGCCGGGAAATCCAGAAGATAGGCTTCCGCCTCCGGCAGATCCTCCCTTGCCAGTTCCCGGACATAGCAGGCGGTGCCCCGCCAGAAGTCTCCGCCCCCGTCCTGTCCGTCAATGCCGTTCCAGGTGTGGGGCAGGTTCACATAATCCCAGTCCCGGGGCATGGCCTCGGGGGGTGAAGCGACGTTTTTCCGGAAAGCCCATTTCCGGTTCAGAGAGATTGTGGTCCGCAAAACATCACGTCCTTTCACAGCGCGCGGGATCCCAGAAGAGAAGAGGATCGCCGGAGAGCTTGTTCACGGCTTCAATGAAGAAGTAATCTCCGTAGTTCATGGTGATGTGCCGTCCGGGCAGATCGTGGTAGGCGGAGGTGCATTTTGTGAAAATGGCGGGATCGTCCAGGGCCCAGTTGGCCGCGTCCTTCTCCTGAGAGCGGAGAATCTTCACGGCGGACTCAAAGTAGAAACGCCCCTCCAGTTCACTCACGGCTCTGGACAGCTCCAGCAGGCCGCAGGCCGCCACGTTTCCGGCCACGTTGTCCCGGATGACGGGCTGCTGGGGCTGGCGGAAATCGCACCGGGGCATCCAGTCGTCGGAAATCTGGGCGATGAAGTAGTGGGCGATGCGCTTGGCGGTGTCCAGATATTCCGTCTTACCGGTGTGGAGGAAGGACAGAACAAAGCCGTACAGAGCCCAGCTCTGGCCGCGGCTCCAGGATGAGCCGGTGGCGAAGCCCTGGCCTCCCGGATTGTCCAGGAAGGCGCCGTTTTCCGGATCAAAGATGACGATGTGGTTGCAGGATCCGTCCGAACGCACGAAGTGCTTCATGGTGGTATCCGCGTGGATCATGGCGATCTGGCGGAAGCGGGGATCCCCGGTCATTTCGGAAGCCCAGTAGAGAAGGGGGAGGTTCATCATGCAGTCCACAATGGCCCAGCCTTCCCGTCCTTCCCCGTTCCAGGCCCGGATGAAGCCGTTGGGATTGAAGCGGGAGGCCAGGATATAGGCGGCCTTCAGGGTGCGGTCATAGCTGTCCTGGTTCTTTTCCAGACGGTAACGGACGCCGGAGTGGATGAGCCACATGAAACCTACGTCGTGGCTCAGGTCCTTGAAGTTCTCCAGAGCCTCATCCAGCATCCTTTCGGCCCTCAGCGCCTCTTCCCGGTACAGCTCGTCCCCGGTCATTCGGAACATCTGCCACATGCTGGCCGGCCAGAAGCCGTTGGTCCACCATCCGATGCTGTTCTTCTTCCACTGGCCCTTCTCCGTGGTATAGGGCATCCAGGAGACTTCCCGGGCCTTTTCCACGCCGAAACGCATTTTTGCGTCCAGCTTTTTCCGCATTTCCTCAAGCCAGGCGGGATCCGGGAAGGCTTTCACAAGATCAAACATATCCGTATCCTTTCATAAAACAGAAGGGGACGGTATGGCCGTTCCCTTCCATGGTTTTTCATCAGCCCTTCACAGCGCCGACCATGACACCCTTCACGAAGTACTTCTGCAGGAAGGGGTAGATGCACAGCACGGGCACGGTGGTGAGAATGATGGTGGAGTATTTGATGGCTTCCGCGTACTGATTCACCATGTCGTTGTCGGACCCGGCGGAGTTCAGCACGTTGGAATTGGCGATGAGAATGGAACGCATGACGTTCTGAATGGGCAGCTTGTCGTTGTCCGCCAGGTACAGGGACGCGTTGAACCACGCGTTCCAGTGGCCCACGCCGTAGTACAGCAGCAGCACGGCGATGGTGGGCATGATCAGGGGCAGGATGATCCGGAACACAATGATCAGGTCATTGGCCCCGTCCAGATAGGCGGATTCCGTCAGGCTCTCCGGCACGGCCTGAATGGCGGTGCGGCAGATGATGGAATTGTACACGCTCATGGCACCCGGGAGGATCAGCGCCCACAGGGAGTTGTAGAGGCCCAGGTCACGGACGTTCAGGTAGGCGGGGATCATGCCGCCGGAGAAGAACATGGTGAACATGACCAGAAACTGAACAATGGGCTTGAACAGCAGATTCCTGGAGGCCATGAAATAGCCGCAGAACAGGGTGAGAATGATATTGATGGGCAGAGAAACGAGTAGCACGATGAGGATGTTCTTATAGCCCGACAGCAGCAGGGGATGGGAGAACGCCAGATTATAGCTGCCTGCCGAGAAACCGTGGGGCCAGAAGATGGCGCCGGGATGGGCGACCAGATAGCTGTTCTCCGTAAAGGAGGCACACAGAACGTACCACATGGGGTACAGGGTGACAAAGCACAGAAACAGCATGATGAGGATGTTGAACCCGTCGAAGATGCGGCTTCCGGCGCTTTCGCGGATGTGATTCCTGCCTTTGGTCATGTGTAACTCCCTCCTCTCAGAACAGACTGTTGTCGCCGACCTTGCGGCTGATGAAGTTGGTGGCCAGCAGGAAGAACACGTTCACCAGGGTGTTGAACAGGCCGATGGCCGTGGAGTAGGAATACTGGGGCGTGCCGCCGCCGAAGGACAGGCGGTAGGTGTAGGTGGAAATAATGTCCGACACATCGTAGATATTGGAATTGTAGAGCAGGAGGGTCTTTTCATAGCCCACGTTCAGGATGGAACCCATGCGCAGGATGAAAAGAATGACGATGGTGGGCAGGAGCCCGGGTATGGTGATATGCAGGCACTGCTGGAAACGGTTGGCGCCGTCAATGCGAGCGGCCTCGTACTGTTCCTGGTCGATGCCGGACAGGGCGGCCAGGTAGATGATGGAGTTCCAGCCTATGGTCTGCCAGATTTCGGATATGATGTAGATGGTCCGGTAATACTCCGAACTCATCAGCCAGTTCTGCCTTGTCCCGCCGAAGATGGCCACGACGTCGGAAATCACGCCGTCCTGCTGGCAGTAGACGCGGATGAGGGCGCAGGTGACCACCATGGAGATGAAATAGGGCATGTAGGTGATGGTCTGCACGGTGCGCTTGAACTTGCTGCTGCGGATCTCATTGAGAAGCAGGGCCAGCAGAATGGGCGCCGGGAAGCCGAAGACGATGGTCAGAATGGAAATGGTGAAAGTGTTTCCGATGAGACGCCCGAAATAGGGGTCCGTAAAGAACTTCTCAAACCAGGCATACCAGGGATCCATCCAGGCGCTGCGCTCAATCCCCCGGGTCGGCTTGTAATTCTTGAAGGCGATCACCAGGCCGTACATGGGCTTGTAGCAGAACAGCCCCAGATAGACCAGTACGGGGATGATCAGGAGGTACTTCCACTTGTTCAGCTTCCAGTCGCGGACCACCCGCTGTCCAAAGGAAAGGCGGTGATAACGGGAAGATGTTGCAGTCATCAGTGCTTCCTCCTTGTTCGGGATGAGGAATGAGAAGGGCGGAGGACGCGTCCGCATCCTCCGCCCTTGATCATGCAGAGGGACTCTCTGAAACCTTAACGGGCCTCATAGCGGTCGAGAGCGCCCTGGCGGATGGCCATGATCTTGTCGAGATTCAGAGCGCTGAATCCGGCCAGATAATCGTTCCACACGGCGTCATCCTCGATATCCTTGGAGCCGGTGATGAAAGCGGCGTAGTTCTCAGCCACATAGGTGTTCAGGTTGCTGTTGCCGCCCAGCAGGTCCAGCTGATCACTTTCGTCAGTGGTGAAGGTGATGCCCACGGGCCACTTCCAGCCGCCGGTGACAGCCAGGGTCTTGGCTTCCACTTCGGGATCCGCGAAGTACTCATCCTTGCCGAAGGTGTAGAAGAAGGCGTCGTTGGCCGCGATGGCAACGGGGCTGTTCTTCAGGTACAGCAGGTTGGTGGCCTGGATGCAGCTGTTGCCCCAGGTGGCGCCATTGTACTTGGTCATGGGATCGTTGTCCTTGTCGTCGGCCACCAGAGGCGTCCACTTGGGCAGGCCGTTCTCGCCATACTCCCAGCTCTCGCCTTCCACGCCGTAGTTCCAGAACAGGAAGCCTTCCTGGGTATAGGCATAGTCCAGCATCTGCAGACAGAGCTTCATGGTCTCCTCATCCGCGGTCTTGGTGATGACCGTGGTGTGGGTGCCGATGCCGAAGCCGCCGAACTGGGAGGAGATGGAGCCGTCCTCGGCCACGGGGAAGTGAGCGCCGACCCAGATGTCATCGCCCATATCCTTGTTCCACAGGTTCAGCTGGCCCATGGAGGTGTAGGAAACGCCGCACTTGCCGGTTTCGGACTTGGACTTGATGGAGGTGTCGTCAAGGCTGAAGGAGTCCTGGTCGATGAGGCCGGCTTCCCACATCTTGTTCATCCACTTCATGTATTCGCGCCATTCGGGCTGGGTGGCGCCGAAGCCCAGCTTGCCGTCCTTGACATACCAGCCGTAATCGGAAGCCACATAGCCGGTGGCATAGGCGCCGAAGGCACCCTGGATGCCGGCCTGGCGGAAGCGGCCGTCATTGGCGAAGGCGAACTGAGCGCCGTCGTACTTTTCATTGAACACCCGGATCACGTTCTCCAGCTCCGCAATGGTGGTGGGAACTTCCAGGCCGCACTCCTTGAGCCAGTCCTGACGGACCACAACGCCCAGGTAGGAGTCGTTCCAGCCGCCGTCCTCGCGGAAGAAACCGAAGGCATAGTAACGTCCGTCGTCGGTCTTCATGGCGCGGTCATAGGCAGGATTGGTCTGCAGCCACGCATAGTAGGCGGGCGCATATTCCTGAATGTAGGGGGTCAGGTCCCAGATGACCTCGTCATCCAGCAGCATGTTGGCGGAATCCATGAAGTAGCCCTTCATGATGTTGGGCAGGGTGCTGGGATCCGCCATCATGGTGTTGGTGAAGGAGCCGCCGTCCGCACCGGTGGTGGGGAAGGACCATTCGATGTTCACGCCCAGCAGCTTGGCCAGGTTGGTGTGGAAGGGGGATTCCTTCCAGTCGGCGTACTTCTCATGGGGATTCAGACAGTCCTGAGAGTACCAGGAGATGGTCTTGTCTGTCTTGAGGGGATACGTGTCCCCGGCGGGCAGCAGGTCCGCGGCGAAGGCCGTGGCGGCTGTCAGCAGCAGACAGAGAGAAAGCGCCAGTGCCAGAATCTTCTTCATACCGGGTGTCCTCCTTGTCAGATGAAAAATGTATATTGAAGTGGACCCTGTCCACTTGCAATCGGGAGGAAGTCATGACAAAATATTCAACGGGAACGAGAACTTGGCTTCATTATAGGAATGGCGGGGATGTTTGGCTATTGCAAAACACACACAATGCATTGCGAAAACGATTCCCGGCCTCCGATGTTCCGTTTCCTATGTGAAACAGAGACAAAGCATTGCAAAAATGATACACCCGATGGAAAACCGGTTCATATGGGATATAATGGCGGAAAGGACGTGAGTGGGTGGAGGAGGAAACACGGACGCTCCCGACGCGTGTGGAAGGACCGCGGGCGGCCTGGATCAGCCGGGTTACCGGAAGACTCTGCCAGTGCGCCCACAAGATCTCCAGCCGGGTTACAGGCACATACGCGGTGCATGAGCACGATTCCTACGAAATGGTGTATGTCGTCTCCGGAGACACCCAGTTTCTGATTGCCGGCCATGTCTTTCCCGCCACCGGCGGAACCTTTCTGATCATTCCACCGCGGGTCCGCCACGGGGTCATGGTCCTGACGGACGTGCCCTATGAGCGGTACACGATGCACTTTTTCAGGGACTGTGTATGCATGGAGCGCAGAAGGCTCCTTCTGGACGGTCTTCCCGGGGACATGCCCGGCATGGCCAGCCGGGAGATGGCCATGAAATGCGTCTTTACGGGGATGGAAAACAGCGGGATCGTTCAGGTTCTGGATGCGGCGGGGACGCTTCAGCACACAGGCGGGGAAATTCTGGACCGGCTGCTTCCCGTGTACCTGGAATCCGTCCTAGCCTCCCTGCAGCTGCGCCTGGTGGGTGAAAAGCGGGAGACGCGGGAGAAAATGCCCCAGTCCAGCCGCCTTCAGCAGGAACTGGTTGCCTATGTGGATCAGAACTACACCCAGAACATGGCCCTTGAAAAACTCTCCGAGCACTTTTACGTGTCCAAGGGATACCTGAACCAGCTCTTCAGGCGCGCCACGGGGTATACGGTCAAGGAATATGTCCGGAACCGGCGGGTGGCGCATGTGCAGATGCTCCTGTCCGAGGGTGTGCCCCCGGCTCAGGCGGCGCTCCGCTCCGGGTTCGGGGATTACACCACTTTTTACCGCTCCTATGTCCGCCTCACGGGCCACGCCCCCACCACGGAGCGGAGCGGGAGCGAAACGGCCGCTTCCTATCTCTCCTCCCTGAACGAAAGGGACGCTTCCGGCGGCGGGGACAGGCCCCGGGCCGGGGATCTGGCTGCAGAGGACCCCTCCATGCTGGGAGCGGTGGAAATGCGGGAGGCGGATCACTGATTTGCTTTTCCGGCGCCTGAGGCGCGGAAAGATATTATCCAAGGAACAAAGGAGGCCCGATGATGCAGATTGGCGCTCAGTTTTTTACCGTAAGACAGACATGTCAGAACCTGGAGGACTTTGCACTGACCCTGAAAAAGGTGGCGGACATCGGCTACAGGAACGTACAGATTTCCGGTACCTGCCCCTATCCCGCAGACTGGCTGAAGCAGGAACTGGACAAAAACGGCCTGAAGTGTGTTCTGACCCACATTCCGGTCCCCCGCCTCACGGGGGAACTGGACCAGGTGATTGCGGACCACGAGGTTTTCGGCTGCGATCACATCGGTCTGGGCTGGTGGGCATTTGACCCGGAGAAGAACATGAGCTATGAGCAGTGGATGGAAATCTTCCCGCCCATTGCCAGGAAGATCCATGAGGCCGGAAAGCTGTTCATGTATCACAATCACGACCAGGAATTCAAAAAGCACAACGGAAAGCTGATCCTGGAGCTTCTGGCTGAAGCACTGAGCCCTGAGGAAATGGGCTTTACCCTGGACACCTTCTGGGTGCAGGCGGGCGGCGGCGATCCGGCCCAGTGGCTGGAAAAGCTGGCGGGGCGCATTCCCTGCATTCATCTCAAGGACTTTGCCTACGGCCGGTCCATGGCTGTGGTGGGCGAGGGGAATATCAACTTTGACCGGGTCTTTGAAAAAGCAGAGGCCGGCGGCACGCAGTACATGCTGGTGGAGCAGGACGACTGCCACGGTGAGGATCCCGTGGAGTGCCTCCGCCGTTCCTATGCCTTCCTGCGCAGCCGCGGATTTGAGTAAACAAGGAGGAATGATCTCATGGAAAAGGTCAGACTTGGCATCATCGGCATCGGCAATCAGGGTTCCACCTACGCCCGCAGGCTGGCGAAGGACAACTGGGTGGAGGACATCGAACTGACGGCCATCTGCGACAGCAATCCCGCCAGAATTGAATGGGCGAAGGAAAACGTGTCCCCGGACATCGCCTACTTCACCGATGCCATGGAAATGCTGGACAGCGGCAGGATCAACGCCTGTGTCGTCTCCGTGCCGCACTACGATCATCCCAGATACGTCATGGCCTGCATGGAGCGGGGCATTCATGTCATGTGCGAAAAGCCTGCCGGCGTCTATACCCGTCAGGTGCGGGAGATGAACGAGGAAGCGAAAAAGCATCCCGACGTGGTCTTCGGCATGATGTTCAATCAGCGCACCAACTGCCTGTACCGGAAGATGCGTGAACTGATCCAGTCCGGCACCTACGGAAAGGTCCGCCGGGCCAACTGGCTGATCACCAACTGGTACCGTTCTCAGTTCTACTATGATTCCGGCGACTGGCGGGCCACCTGGTCCGGGGAAGGCGGCGGCGTTCTGCTGAACCAGTGCCCGCACCAGCTGGATCTGTGGCAGTGGATTCTGGGCATGCCCGTGGAGGTGCAGGCCTTCATGAATTACGGCCAGTTCCACGATATCGAGGTGGAAGACGATGTGACGGCCCTGATGAAGTATGAGGACGGTCATACCGGCGTATTCATCACCAGCACCGGCGATCCCCACGGCAGCAACCGCTTTGAGGTGCAGATGGACAGGGCTCAGCTCATCGCCGAAGGCGAGAAGCTCTATCTGTATGAGCTGGAGATGACGGAACAGGAATGGACCGTGACCAACAAGGCGCCCTTCGGTGTCGTGCCCGGTCACGAGGTGAATGTGGAAATGGACGGGGAGAATCCGCAGCATCAGGGCGTGCTCAAGGCCTGGGCCGGTGCCATTCTCCGGGGTGAGCCCCTGGTGGCCGGCGGTGCGGAGGGCATCAACGGTCTGACTCTCTCCAACGCCATGCATCTGTCCGCCTTCCTGGGCAAACCCGTCAGGCTGCCCCTGGATGAAGACCTGTACTATGAGGAACTGATGAAGCGGGTGGCGACATCCCGCCGGAAGGATCCCGCCAAGGCCGTGTTCGCCGATACCTCCTCCACCTACGGCGGAAGCCACTGATGATCATCCCGGACGCCCTCAGGGGCGTCCTTTTTTTCGTACAGGGAAAAAGCAGAGCGGTGCTTGACAGGGAAAGGGCCGTTTTCTTATACTGCCCACTGAGATACCCAGTGAGTATTTATGCAAGGCATGACGGGCGGCGAGAACATGTTTGATCTGACACAGACAGTGGACCGGCGGGGGACGGGGAATATGAAGGGTGCCTTTCCGGTCCGCGGGGAGACTTCCCTGATCCCCCTGATCCTGGCGGGGGCGGAGATGGATTTCCCCACGGCCCCGGTGATCCGGGAAGCCCTGAGCGCCTTTGCCCTGCGGGGCATATACGGTTTCACCCTGCCGGACGGGGACTATCTGGCCTCCGTCCTCTGGTGGCTGCGGAGCCAGCGGCACATGCGGGTGGAGGAGGAGGACGTGGTTCCCACCCTGGGTACCATCTTCGCCCTGAATACGGCCATCCGTGCCTTTACGGAACCGGGGGACGGGGTGATCCTCATGACCCCTTCCTACAGCCGTCACGACCGGTCCGTGCTCCGCAACGGCAGGAATATCCTGTCCTGTCCTCTTGTCTGGTCTGAGGGCAGATATGCCATGGATCCGGAGGCGCTCTCCGGTCTCATGGCGGAAAAGCGGAACCGTCTTCTGGTTCTCTGTCATCCCCACAATCCCACGGGACGGGTCTGGGGGCAGGAGGAGCTGCGGAGTCTGGCGGGTCTGGCGGATAAATGGGGCGTCAGGGTGTTTTCCGACGAAATCTTTGCAGACATCACCCATCCCCTGCACCCGGCCGCGGCCATGACGGATCTTCTGCCGGATCTGGCCATGAGCTGCACCTCCCTCGGCAAGACCTTCAACTTTACCGGCGTGAATCATGCCCACGTGGTGATCCGGGACAGGGACATGCGGGAAAAGTATCTGCAGCAGCGGAACACGGACCACTTCGGGAGTCTGGACCCTTTCTTCTATCAGGCGGTCCGCGCGGGCTACACCCCGCAGGGCGCCGAATGGGTCCGGGCGGTGCGGGATCAGGTGATGGCAAACCACGCCATGCTTCAGGAAGAGGTCAGGGACAGAGGGTATATCCTGGCCCCCTGGGAAGGCGGATTTGTGGGATGGATGCGGGCGGAGAGCATGACGGGTGAGGAGCTGGCTCTCCGTCTGGAGCGGAAGGAATCGGTGCTGGTGGATTCGGGACGGGAGTACGGAGAGGCGGGGGAAGGGTGGATCCGCTTCAACCTGGCTGCCCCCTCCGCCACGATCCGTGCGTTTGCCCGGCGTCTTGGGGCACCGGAGATGGGAGCGGGGCGTCATGCAGAGGATTGATCAGGTCTATGAAGACCTGCGTGAGCGGGTTTTCCAGGCGGAGTTCAAGCCCAATGAGATGATTACGGAGCGGGCCATCAGCGAGCACTACGGCGTCAGCCGGGTGACGGCGGGGGAAGCCCTGCACCGGCTGTGCCATGAGGGCCACCTCACTGCCTATCCCCGCACGGGATACATGGTGACCGCCCTGTCCCCGCTGGACATGGACAGACTCAAGCGCCTGCGCATTGTTCTGGAAACCCTGGTGATTCAGATCCTCTGCCGGTCCTGTCCGGAGGAGGAACTGAGAAGCCTTTACGGACTGATCCTGTCCTCTCCGGAGGAAGCGGGGAACGTCAGCGCGGCCAACCGAAGGTTCCATGCGGGTCTTGCGGAGCGCACGGGGGATCCCTATCTCATCCAGGCGGTTCAGAACGTACTGGGGGCCGCCTCCCGGGTGGAACAGTACGTGAGTGCCGAAAAGCGCGGATCCTGGCAGGATTTCCACCGGGGCATCGTGGATGCCCTGTGCCAGCGCCGGGAAGACCTGGCGGTGGAGCGGCTGCTGGAGGATATCCACCAGCGTTAAAACGACAGTCATTCCGGCGCGCAGGTGCCGGGTGATGATATGAAAAGGAGGCTTATTCCATGAAAAAGCTGGTATCCCTGATCCTGGCACTGGCCATGCTGGTGCTGACCCTGCCGGCACTGGCCGCCGGGACCACGCTGACCTGGGCCAGAGGCTATGAATCCACCTCCCTGGACCCCGCGGAGTCCGCAGATGATGAGAGCAACAACATCGTGTCCTACCTCACCGAGGGTCTGGTGCGGATCCTGGAGGGGACACTGGTGCCGGGCATCGCGGAAAGCTGGGAAATCAGCGACGCGGGCGATGTCTGCACCTTCCATCTCCGTCAGAGCACCTGGAGTGACGGCACGCCGCTGAACGCTCAGGATTTCGTGTATTCCTTCATGCGCCTGATTGATCCCGAAGCGGGGCATTCCCAGGCAGCCACCGGTTTCTGCGTGCTGAACGCGGAAGCCTACAACCAGGGGCAGGCTGCTCCGGAGGACGTGGGATACCGGGCTGTGGACGACTACACCCTGGAAGTGACCTTTGTATCCTCCGGCCTTGAGAACCTGTACCTCCTGGCGGACAACGCCTTCCGGCCCGTGAAGAAGGAACTGGCGGAAAGTCTGGGGGAGACCTACGGCTCCGACGCGGACAAGCTCCTGGGCAACGGACCCATGAAAATGGAAAGCTGGCTGCATGAGAGCCAGATGGTCCTGGTGAAGAATGAGAACTACTGGAACCGGGACGCCATCCAGATGGAGAAACTGGTGGGCATGTGCAATGTGTCCGGGGACACGGCCGTGGAAATGATGATGACCGACATGATCGATCTGGCTTCCTTCTCCGATCCCACCTACTACACTCAGCTGCAGGATCTGGGATTTGACGAAATGACCTATACCAACACGGACCAGTTCATTCATATCAATCAGAACGGGCGGAATGAGGAGACCGGCCGGTTCCTGTCCAACGTGAACTTCCGCCGGGCTCTGAGCCTTGCCATTGACCGCACCGCCATGGTGAACACCGTCATGCAGGGTCAGACTCCCGCCAACCGCGTCATCGATCCCGATGCGGCGGGCCTTGAGGGACGGTTTGTGGATGAATATCCCGTGGAAAACACCATCAATGTTACCGCCGAGCCTGAAAAGGCCAGGGAATATCTGGCTCTGGCCCTGGAAGAACTGGGCGCGACGGAGGATCAGATTCCCGAGTTCTCCATGCTCTGCTACGACACCCAGGGGAACCTGACCAAACTGCAGGCCGTGCAGGATATGCTCCTGACTGTCCTGGGCATCCGTTGTGCCATTGATCCCCAGCCTATTCAGCAGATGATCGCCAAGGTCTATTCCTCCGATTTTGACTTCTGGACCGGCGGCATGGCCATCGGAACGGTGGACGCCGCGTCCCCCGACGGCGTCTTTGCCAACTGGGACGTGAATGATCCCGACGCCCTCTTCGGATACGGCAACGCCGAATACGCCGCGCTTCTGGATACGGCCCAGCAGGCTTCGGACCTGAAGACACGCCTGGACGCCGTGGCGGCCATGGAAAAGATCTTCATCGACGAGGTGCCCACCCTGCTGCTCACCTGGCAGACCCAGCACGTCATGGTTCGTCCCGGGTATGTCATCACCAGTGTGGACGCCAGCTTCGGTGCCGATCTGGCTTTTGTTCAGGTTCAGCCGTAACACAGGCGCCAGGGAGGGAGGCCTCCGGCCTCCTCCCTGGCTTTTTCAGTCCATTCTGCATGGTTTCGGAGGGCTTTCATGGTCCGATATGTATTGAAACGTGTGCTCATCGCCCTGCTGACGGTGTTCACCCTGGCCACGGTTACTTTTTTTCTTTCCAAGCTTCTTCCCGGGGATCCCTTCATGAATGAGAAGATCCCCACCTCCGTGCAGGAGAAGCAGAGGGCATACTACGGCCTGGACAGACCGGTGACCGAACAGTATCTGATCTACATGGGCAACCTTGTCCAGGGGGATCTGGGTACCTCCATCAAGTATGTGGGCCGCAGCGTCTGGGACATCATCCGGGAGTTCTTCCCGGTCTCTGCCCAGCTGGGCCTGATCGCTCTGGTCTTTGCGGAGATCGTGGGTCTGCTCTTCGGCATTCTCTGTGCCCAGTACCGCAACCGCTGGCCGGATTATGTGCTCATGGTGTTTGCCATCCTGGGCATCGCTCTGCCCAGCATGGTCATCGGGCCCCTGATCCGCTACCTGTTCGGCGTGCAGCTCAGGTGGCTGCCCGTGGGGGGATGGGGAAAACCGGAGCAGATGCTCATGCCCGCCTTCGTCCTGGGACTGGGGACCATTGCCGGCAACACAAGGTCCATGCGGGCCTGCATGTTGGCGGTGATCACCCAGGACTACGTGAAAACCGCCAGGGCCAAGGGTATGTCACCCCTGCGGGTGGTGATGAAGCATGAGCTGAAGAATTCCCTGGTGCCCATGCTGGCCAATCTGGGCCCCATGATTGCCGGCGTGCTCATGGGTTCCTTCGTGGTGGAGCAGATCTTTGTGATTCCGGGCCTGGGCAAGCATTTTGTCAATGCCGTGAGCACTCTGGACTATCCCCTCATCATGGGTCTGACCATCTTCTACGGCACGTTCCTGGTGGTCATGAACCTGCTGGTGGATATTCTCTACGGCTGGGTGGATCCCCGGATCCGGGTGAAGTAAGGAGCTGTGAAACATGCAGATCATACAGAGAAACAGACTGGATTTTACGCCCCTGTCTCCGGATGAGCTGTCCGGGGAGGAAATGGTCAGGCCGGAAACAACGTATTTCAGGGATGTGTGGAGGAATCTGAAAAAGCGCAAAACCGCCATCGCTTCCCTGGTGATCCTGGCCCTTCTGGTTTTCATGGTCCTCTTCGGGCCCATGATGAATTCCTATAATTACTACAGCAATGACTACAGTGCCGCCAATCAGGGCCCCAGCGGGGAACACTGGTTCGGGACCGACACCCTGGGAAGGGATCTGTGGACAAGGGTGTGGGTGGGGGGCAGGGTTTCCCTGCTCATTGCCATTCTGGCCACCATCATCCCCTATGCCATCGGCATGCTCATCGGGGGTGTGTCCGGATATTTCGGCGGAAAGATCGACATGCTCATCATGCGGATCATTGATGTACTCATGGGTATCCCCAGCCTGATCTACGACATTCTGCTCATCATGGTTCTGGGCAGCGGGAGCATCTCCACGCTGGTCCTGGCCTTCACCATTACCGGGTGGCTGGGGAGCGCGAGGACCACAAGAGGCCTGGTCCTCCAGCTCAAGGAGCGGGAATTCGTCATGGCAAGCACCACCCTGGGAGCCTCCCCCATGCGCATCATTCTGCGGCATCTCCTGCCCAATACCCTGGGCATCATTGTGGTGGGCATGACCATGACCATTCCCAGCGTCATCTTCGCGGAAGCCTTTCTCAGTTTCATCGGTCTGGGCATTACGCCCCCCAACCCCTCCTGGGGTCAGCTGATCAAGGAAGCCAGTGAGGTGTTCAAGCAGTATCCTTACCGGTTCATCATCCCCTGTATCTTCGTGGGACTGACCATGCTGTGCTTTAATCTTCTGGGCGACGGTCTGCGCGACGCGCTGGATCCCCGCCTGCGCTCCTGAGGAGGCGGTTCGGTTTGACGGAACATATTCTGGACGTCCGGGATCTGGCGGTTTCCTTCTTCACCTATGCCGGGGAGGTACAGGCCGTCCGGGGGATCACATGGCACCTGGACAGGCATGAAACCGTTGCCCTGGTGGGAGAGAGCGGATGCGGCAAGAGCGTGACCATTCAGACCGTGATGGGCCTGCTCCAGTCCCCGCCCGGCAGGGTCACGGGAGGCAGCATTCACTTTGAGGGGCTGGACATGCTGAAACTGACCCCCAGGGAGCTGAGAAGCATTCAGGGGAACCGCATGAGCATGATCTTTCAGGATCCTCTGAGCTATCTGAATCCTACCATGCGGGTGGGGGAACAGATCGCGGAAAGCTACCGGCTGCACCACAGGGTGAACCGCCGGGAAGCCCAGGCGAAGGTCCGGGAGATGATGGAGCTGATTTCCTTTCCGGAACCGGAGCGGAACATGCGTGCCTTTCCCCATCAGCTCTCCGGCGGCATGCGGCAGCGCATTATGGTGGCCATGGCTTTGATCTGCTCTCCGGGCATTCTCTTCGCGGATGAGCCCACCACCGCCCTGGATGTCACCATTCAGGCCCAGATCATTGAGCTCATGAATGAACTGAAGGAAAAGCTGGACACCTCCATTGTGCTCATCACCCATGATCTGGGGGTGGTGGCCAACATGGCGGAGCGCATCTATGTCATGTACGCGGGGAAGATCGTGGAAAGGGGCAGCGCGGCGGATATTTTCTACCGTCCCCGGCATCCCTATACCTGGGGCCTGCTCCAGTCGGTCCCCCGGCTGGATGCGCGCCAGGATCGGGTGTTCCGGTATATTCCCGGAACACCGCCGGATCTGCTGAACCCGCCCGCGGGCTGTCCCTTCGCCGCCCGGTGTCCCTACGCCTGCCGGGCCTGTGCGGCATATATGCCGGAGGAGACGGACTTTGAGAATGCGCACGCCTGCCGCTGCTGGCTGTACCACGAAGGGGCGGAGGAACTCCGGAAAAAGGCAGAAGCGGACTGGAAGGAACAGGGAAAGGAGGTCGGGTCTCATGGAGAGGAAGGTGCTTCTTGAAACGCAGGATCTGCGGAAAACCTTTGAAATCCGGGGACGCGGCACCCTGACCGCGGTGGGCGGCGTGAATCTGAAGCTGCACGCCGGGGAAACCCTGGGACTTGTGGGGGAGAGCGGGTGCGGAAAGACCACCCTGGGCCGGACACTGGTGAAGCTGTACAGGCCGGACAGCGGGCGGATCCTTTTTGAGGGGAAGGACATATGGACCCAGAACCGGAAGGAGAACCTCCATTACCACAAGGATGTGCAGATGATCTATCAGGATCCCTACGCCTCCCTGGATCCTCTCTCGGTGGTGAGCACCAGCATCGGGGAGGGACTGGACATTCATGGCCTTTACAGGGGCAGGGAGCGGCGGGAAAGGATTCTGGAGCTTCTGCAGATGGTGGGGCTGAACCGGGAGCATGCCAACCGGTTTCCCCATGAGTTCTCCGGGGGCCAGCGGCAGCGCATCGGCATTGCCCGGGCACTGGCGGTGGAGCCGCGGGTTCTGGTGTGCGATGAGCCCATTTCAGCCCTGGACGTGTCCATTCAGGCGCAGATCATCAATCTTCTGATGCGCCTTCAGCAGGAAACGGGCATGGCCTACCTGTTCATCACCCACGACCTGTCCATGGTGAAGGCTATCTCGGACCGGATTGCGGTGATGTACCTGGGCTCCATTGTGGAGATGGCCGGGGCGGAGACACTCTATGCCCGTCACTGCCATCCCTATACGGAGGCACTTCTTTCCGCCATTCCCATTCCGGATCCGGAGGTGGAGGCGAAGCGGAAGCGGATTCTGCTCAGGGGGGATATTCCCAGCCCCGTGAACCTGGGGAAGGGCTGTCCCTTCGCGGGACGCTGCCCCAGGGCGGACGCAAAATGCCACGACAGCTGCCCGGAGCTCCGGGAGGTGGAGAAGGGCCATTTCGCGGCCTGCCACCGGGTATAGAAAAGAGGGATGCCATGTGATCAGCCGGGAGAGGGCGGAAAAACTCTTCGATCATGTGCTTGCGGGAGGCGCGGATTTCGCGGAACTGTTCCTGGAGGACCGGGAAGATTTGTCCGTGGAGTACAGCGGGCAGGTGGATCAGATTTCCAGGCTCAGGGCCTGCGGAGCCGGTCTGTATCTTCTGAGGGGCGGAAAGGGCGTCTATGTCTATTTCAATGACCTTTCGGACGCAGCCCTGTACAGGTCAGCCGAAGATGCTCTGACCCTTCTGGGTGCCCGGGATTCCGGAGGCCTGCGGACCTGCTTTCATACGGACGCCGGGGAAGACCCCTGTCCTGTCCGGATTCAGCCGGGACAGACGGATATCCGGAAAAAGGTGGACCTGCTCCGGGAGGCAGACCGGAAGGCCCGGTCCGAAGCCTTTGTCCGTGCTTGCCGGAATACCTGGTCCGAACGGGATCAGCATGTCCATATCCTCAACAGCGAGGGTGTGGATGTCCGGGACCGCCGGGTCACCACCCGCATGCGGTTCATTCCCGTGGTGGAGAAGGACGGGGAGAGCGCCAGCGCCTTTTCCGAATACTGCGCGGCTGCCGGCATGGAGGCCTTTGAGGACGGGAAGTATCTGGAAAGACTGGGGACGGCCATTTTCCGCCTGCGGGAGTCCATAGGCGCGCCGGAGGCCCCCAGCTGCCGGGTGCCGGTGGTCCTGGAGGCGGGGAGCTGCAGTGGCACTTTCTTCCACGAGGCCTGCGGGCATCAGCTGGAGGCGAGGACGCTGCAGGAAGGCGGATGGTTCTGGGACAGGCGGGGAGAGCAGGTGGCCAGTCCCGGGGTAACCCTGGTGGATGACGGCACCATGCCCGGCATGTACGGTTCTTCCGTTTTCGATGATGAAGGCATGTTCCGGAGAAAGAACGTGCTCATTGAGAAGGGCGTGCTCCGGGGATTCATGGCGGACCGGCTGGGCGCCAGGCGTCTGGGCCTGGACAGGACGGGCAGCGGACGGAGGCAGGATTACACCCATGCGCCGGGTCCCCGGATGAGCAACACCTATCTGGCCGCGGGAGAGGATGATGACGATGCCATGATCCGGGACCTGGAGGAAGGACTGTATGTCACGGAGATCGGCGGCGGCACGGGAGGAAGGGAGTTTACGCTTCTGGCTTCCGCGGCCTACTGGATCCGCAACGGACAGATCGGACCGAGGGTCCGGGGCGCCATCCTGGTGGGCCGGGGGGATGAGACCATGAAAAAGATTGACCGGGTTGGCAGGAAATTCGTGGCGGAG
Organism: uncultured Eubacteriales bacterium; assembly: GCA_902774025.1. Classification (GTDB taxonomy): domain Bacteria; phylum Bacillota; class Clostridia; order Christensenellales; family Aristaeellaceae; genus UBA2943. Next base: position 24,534 of record CACYGY010000001.1, on the reverse strand, counting down.
GAAGGAGAAGGCTCCTTCTGCGGTGCGGATTCCGGCTTCATCGCCACCACCACCTCAGGGCCCAGAATGCGGATCTCGGAGATGGTGGTGGGGGGAAAGGGGGAAAAGCTGTGATCCGGATGGACGGCTGGCTTCGGGCCATGGAACATCTGCCGGAGGGCGTCCGCCTGGCTGAGGTGAACGCGGAGAGAATCCGGTGCACGGACCTCACGGTGAAAAACGGGGAAGCCATTTCCTCATCCTCCTTTGACCAGACCCGGTATTATGTGCGTGCCGGCTCGGAGAGTCTGGGCATGGTTTACACGGAGCGGGGCGAGGGAGAGGAAAGTCTTCTCCTGAAGGCGGCCTCGGATCAGGCCCGGCTTGTATCCGGAAAAACGCCTCCCCTTCTCCGGGATGCGGATGTCTTCCGGGACATGGATATGGCCGGAGAGGAGAGCATCCGGGACATGCTGGACTGCGGGGCACGGGCGGAAAAGGCCATGGAGGGACTGCAGATCCGCCAGCTGCATGTGCGTGTGACCCGGCGGGAAAGCCGCACGTTGAATTCCCGGGGACTGGACGCGGCCAGCGGGAGGTCCTGGGCGGAGCTCAGCGCCGTGGCCGCCCTGCCGCGCAGCGGCATGCAGGACGCGGAGGCGGAAAACGGCGTCAGCGCCCGCAGCCTGTCCGGGCTGGATCCGGAGGCCTTCGGAGGGAAGATCCGGAGACTGTGCGATCTGACCGACGGCCATGGCCTCAGGCCGGTTACGGTTCCGGGCGGCAGTCATGACTGTGTCATGACCGGACAGGTCCTCCGGAATATCCTCATGACGGCCTGGCGGAGTCTGTCCGCGGAGGCCATGCAGGGCGGCAGCTCATGCTTCCGTCCGGGGGAGAGGATCGGAAGCCGAGCAGTGGAAATCCTGAATGCGCCGTCCCATCCCCTGTCGGGCAAGAGCTGGCCGGTGGACAGCGAAGGCACAAGGGTGGAAAGAACGGTTCTGGTCAGGGAGGGAATCCTCCGTGAGCCCATGTATACCCTGTCCTCCGGGGCGAAGGACGGGAAGGAATCCAACGGATGCGCCGGACGGATTCCCGTTATGACCGGGAATGTGCCCATCGCGGTGACGACGGTGCCGGGCTTTGTGTATCTCAGACCGGATGAGCGGGAGAGTCTGGAGGGGCTCGTGGCGCGCATGGGCACAGGGATTGTGCTGACCTATTCCCTGGACCTGTTCCATTCCGTCAACGTGGCCTCAGGCCTGTTCTCCGTGCCCTGCGGCGGTTTTTACGTCCGGAACGGGGAGGCTGTGGGCTCCGTTTCCCAGATGACGGTGGCCGGTCATCTCCGGGAACTGTTCGGCGCGGTGGAAGCCGTAGCGGATGATCTGGATTTTGATGATTTCTATTTTCGGAACTACTGCGTGGGCAGCCCTTCCGCCCTGCTGCGGGGACTGCGTTTTGCCACATGAGGATCGGAGGGGTTCGGATGGTTGTTCTTGAGGAAAAGGAAGTCCGGCGCATTCTGACGCCGGAGGTGTGCATGAAGGTGATGCGGGGGATTCTTGCGGACCTTGAGGAAGGCCGGTGTGAAATGCCCCAGCGCCTGATCTGTTCCATGCCCAATACCGCGGTTCTGGGTTTCATGCCTGCCTGGGTGGGGGATGCTTACGGCGCGAAGGTGATCGCTGCCTACGCCCCCAACATGGGCACGGCCTATCCCTCCCATATCGGGTATGTCATTCTCTTTGAGGCAGAGCATTCCACCGTGACGGCACTGGTGGAAGCCGGTTCCGTCACGGAGATCCGGACCGGGTGCGTCAGTGCCGTGGCAACGGATTTGCTGGCCAGGAAGGACGCGCATGTCCTTGCCCTCATCGGCGCCGGCGCTCAGGCCCGCTCCCACCTTGCGGCGATCCGCCTGATCCGCCCCGTCGACAGAGTCTGTGTGTATGACATCCGTCCGGATGCGGCCAGACAGTTCGCGGAGGAGGTCAGTGGCCTTCAGGTATCCGTATGCGGCAGCGTCAGGGAAGCGGTCAGGGATGCGGATATCATCTGTACGCTGACCCCTTCCAGAGAGCCTTTCCTGAGCAGAGATATGGTGAAGCCGGGCACTCATGTGAATGCAGTGGGCACCTTTACCCCCGTCACACGGGAGGTGGCCTCTGATCTGATTGCCGCAGCCCGTCTGTACGCGGATCATGTGCCGGCCTGCCGCAGAGAGAGCGGGGAATATCTGATCCCTCTGCAGGAAGGGATGATCGGGGAGGATCATGTTCTGGGCTCCGTGGGGGGGCTGCTGACGGGCCGTGTTCCGGGGCGGACCCGGGACGAGGATATTACGGTGTTTGACGCCCTCGGGCTTGCCGTGGAGGATGTGGCGAGCGCCCGGGCGGTTCTGCGGGGATACTGTCAGGCGGAAGGCAGAGGACCGGGGCAGGCCTGATACGGATCCCTTTTCCGTCATACGAATCAAACAGCTCCCGCGGGGTTCTCAGGGCCCCGCGGGAGCTGTTCTTACAGAGCGTCTCAGGCTTTCATTGTTCTGAAGGAATAGATGGTGGAGGTGTCATAGACTTCCCCGGGTCTGAGCAGGGTGGATGGGAAGTTGGGATGATTGGGACTGTCGGGATAATGCTGAGTCTCCAGACACAGTCCGCAGAAATGCCCGTAGACATGTCCGCCCTTGGCGCCTTCCAGATGGGTGGTGCAGGCTGTATAGAGCTGCACGCCGGGCTGATCCGTAAAGACCAGCATGTGGCGGCCCGTCTTCTCCTCCTCCACGCAGGCCGCGAGCCCCATGGCTGAGCCTTTGCGCAGGACGAAATTGTGATCATACCCGCCGGCAAACTGCATGGACTGGCACTCAGAGATCCGGTCCAGACCTTCCCCGAGGGTAAAGGAGCCGTCCAGCTGCAGGGGTGTGCCCGCTACCGGGAAATAATCCCCGGTGGGGATCAGTTCGGCGTTGACGGCGGTGACCAGGTCGGATTCAATGCGCACCCTGTGAGTGCGGATGTCCCCGCTGTCATGTCCGGCCAGGTTGAAATAGGCGTGATTGGTCATATTGCAGACGGTGGTTTCGTCGGTGCACGCCTGATAGCGGATGCCCAGATTGCAGTCGTCATCCCAGGAATAGGTCACCGTGACATCCAGGGTGCCGGGATAGTTTTCATCCCCGTCGGGGCTGATGACGTGGAAGACCAGGGCGTCCCTGTGTTCCTCCTCCACGGTTTTCACGTCCCAGATCTTGCGGTTGAAGCCCTCATTGCCGCCATGGAGATGGTTGATTCCATGGTCGTTGCAGGCCAGCTGGTAGGTCGTCTGATCCACGGTCAGAAGGCCCTTGCAGATCCGGTTGCCGTACCGGCCGATGGTGTCGCCCATGCTGCCGTGTCCGGCCAGATAGGCATCGAGACGGTCAAAGCCCAGACAGACATCGCCCATCTTTCCATTCCGGTCCGGGACCAGGATGGAGGTGACAATGGCGCCATAGTCGATCATGGACACGGACGCGCCATGGGCATTGACCATGGTATAGAGTGTAACTTCATGTCCCTGAGGCAGCCGGCCAAAGGGAGTCTTGCGAATGGACATGGTTCAGGACCTCCTTCAGGATTTGTCTGCATTGTACAGAAAAATGTCCCGCAATGCAATGCGGGACACGCAAGAGACCGATGAGCAGGAAGTCCCGGGTTAATCCGCCCGGTAGAGGGACACGTAAAGGGCGCCGTCTCCCTCCGAATGCATGTCAATGCGGATGGGGAAGGGATAATCGTTGCGGAAGCGCAGATTCAGGTTTGTACCGCCGCCGGAGGCCGCGTCCACGCCGTGGGGCAGGTAGGAGGCACCGCTGGGACCGTGGGGTCTGCGCTGAAGAATGGTAATGCCCGGCAGCTGAAGCAGGGCGTTATAGAGGGTGGAGGATACCTGACAGACGCCGCCTCCGGAGCCCAGCACGGTCTTGCCCTCCACCAGCACGGGGGCCTTCTGATAGCCGTTCTTGGGATTGAAGGGGCCGATCTGCTGATTGTAGTTCAGGGACTCACCCGGCGCGAGCGTCCGGCAGAGCCGTGCAGCGGCATGCCCGATGTTGTGAATGCGGCCGATGTTGGCCTCCGTGTCCACCATTTTATAAAAGGAAGTATAGGCCGCGATGGGGGTATCCGGGGACAGGGGTGTGTCCGTGGGGGACACGGGAATCAGGTTTTTCAGCTCGGAAATATGCACATATCCGTAATTGCGCATGTAGATGACAATGGCCCATCCGTTCTGAAAACGCCAGATGCTCAGACGGGTATCCGGCTTCAGGACGACCCAGCTGTCATCCTGATCGCTCATGGATTTGCGCACATGGCAGTCCGTTGCGGTCAGGGCGATATAACTGGCTTTCTGCGTGCCGTAGGGAGGCGTGTTGACGGGATCCAGGGGCGTGACCGCAGCGAGCTTTTCCCGCTTGATATACCCGATCTTGTCATCCAGGCGCACCACGCACCAGTTGACGCCCACATACAGCACATCCACCCGGCTGGTATTGTCCCTGCTCACCAGACGGGGAGAGGAGACGGAGCGGTCGGAATAGATGTAGGTGCCCTTGGTGGTCTTGGCGGTATAAAGGGCAGGGGAGGAACGGGTAAACTCCTCCCTGTCCCTTTCATGGTAGGAGGCACCCTGGATATATACAGGCTCCTCGTCCTCAATGGCGTCCAGTTCCTCAATCTGCTGGACTACATCGGCACTGACCTGGGAAATATCCTCCGTATCCACGTCATCCTCTTCACTCAGGGCGTGCACGGCGCCCAGGGTCAGGAGAAGCGTGAGGAGGAGAGCCAAAGAACGCCTGAACACGGAAAATTCACCTCTTGACTGAATTCGCGCGGAGGGAGATTACATCTCTCTCCGGCCGGACATGGCCCTGGAGAGGGTTACCTCGTCCGCATACTCCAGATCCAGCCCCACCGGCAGACCGTGAGCGATGCGGGTCACCCTGATGCCCAGGGGCTTGATGATGCGGGCAAGGTAGTTGGCGGTTGCTTCTCCCTCAATATCGGGGCTGGTGGCCAGGATCACCTCCTGGGTGTCTCCTGCCTGAAGGCGGTCCATGAGCTCCTGAATGTGAATGTCTCCGGGACCGATCCCGTCCATGGGGGAGAGGGTGCCGTGGAGCACATGGTACAGGCCCTGGTAGTCATGCATCCGTTCCATGGCCATGACGTCCCGGGGATCCCTGACCACGCAGATCTGTCCGTTGTGGCGCATGCTGGTGCGGCAGATCTGGCACTCGTCCTCCACGGAATAATTGCCGCAGACGCTGCAGTAACGCACAGCCTTGCGGCCCTGCCAGAGATTGGTGGCCAGATCCCGCACTTCTTCCAGGGGCATGGAGGCGATGTGATAGGCCAGGCGCTGAGCGCTTTTCTGGCCGATGCCCGGCAGGTGGGAGAGGGCGGAGATCATGCGGGCAATGGGTTCAATCTGATCCATCAGAACAGCCCACCCAGTCCCATGCCGCCCAGACCGGGGGCGATCCTGCCCATGGAAGCCTCAGAGGCCTCATCAATCTTCTTCAGGCAGTCGTTCACGGCTGCCTTGACCATGTCCTGCAGCATTTCCACATCATCCGGATCCAGGCATTCCGGCTTGATTTCCACTGAGAGCACTTCCCGGCGTCCGTTCATGGAAAGGGTGACCATGCCGCCGCCAGCGGCAGCGGTAAAGGTCTCCTCCTCCAGCTGACTCTGGGCGTCCTGCATCTGCTGCTGCATCTTCTGGACCTGTTTCATCATCTGCTGCATGTTGTTGTTGGGAAATCCTCCGAAATGCTGTCTGGCCATGATTCCATCGCTCCTTCTGTATTATGTGTGGCTGCCCACGACGCGCAGGCCGCCGGTGACTGTGGTCATGCGGATCCGGCAGGGGGCACCTTCCCGGTTCTCCAGGCCTTCCGTCACAAGCTTTCCGGTGACGGACTTCAGGGCGGCATCCACACTGGCGGCGGGCAGGATCAGGTCCACCCCGCCGGAGACGGAGGTGCCCTCAATGGTGGCGGGCACCGAGGCCATTTCCAGACCGGTCTGGCCGGCCACATGCGTGATATGCACGCTTTCCGCGTTCAGACGGTGGATACTGCTGGCGCCCGAAATATTGGAGGTGCGGAAGACCCGGGTTGTATGATCCGTGATCAGGAGACTGCCGGAGACTGTGCGCACCACGCTGGTCATGGACCGGGTGTGATCCATGCGCACCATGCCGGAGACGGTCTCCAGGACGAAATCCGTACCCTGGACACCGGAAACGCTGAGAAGTCCGGAGGCGGAATGCAGGCTGAGACCGCCGCGCCATGAGGAGGGAAGCCGCAGGGCAATCTGCATCCACTGCAGTCCCATGACGTTGGGAAGCCTTTCCCGGATGCCCAGGTCGATACTGAGAACGCCTTCCTCCACGGTAATCTTCAGGTCACGGACATCATCATCACTACCGGAGATCAGAAGACGCATCTCCGGCACATTGTCCGCCCGGACCTCCAGGGAAGCCCAGGACACATGACACTGGACGGCATGGATATCCACAGAGGCAAAAGACTCACTGCGATTCATTGTATCCCTCCTGTCAGACGGGAATGTTATCACATCACTGTTCGCTTTTCAAGAAACGGGTTCTTCCCCGGGCACATCCGTGGGGATGGTCAGCACCTGTTCCACCGGGTCGTCCGGCAGGGCGACGACGCAGGGCATGGCCCGGCCGGCCCGGGGACGGAGAAGGACGGAGGAGGCGCTGAAGCGGCTGATGCCGCCTTTGGCCTGGACAAGGAGAAAATCCAGGGTATCAGGTTCGTCCACAAGGAAAGCGTCCACCAGATACCGGCCGTTGGAGCCGTTCTTGTTGAAGTCATAACAGCGGCAGCCCTTGCCGCCACGGCGCTGGTTTTCAAAGGAGAAGGCCATGTTCCTAAGGACAAAGCCCCGCTCGGAGAAAAGCAGCACATGACCGGCGGGCGCGGGCAGGCCCGAAGCAATGATTTCATCCTTTTCATCCAGCTGCATGCCGATGACGCCCCGGGAGTTGCGACCCTGAACAGGCACATCGGAAAGGGGGAAACGGATGGACATGCCAAGGCGGGAGATCAGCAGCAGATCCGGCTCCTCACCGGGCCGCAGGATGGAAAGCAGGGAATCCCCTTCCTTCAGGTTCAGGGCAGTGAACTGCCTGGAGCGGACGTCGTATTCGGAGAAGGCGGTCCGCTTGATCATGCCCCCGCGGGTGATCATGAGCAGATCCTTTTCGTTCTGCGTTTCCCCGCTCTTCATCAGAATCATGCTCACGGGCTTTTCCTCATTGCCCAGATCCTTGAGCATGCCCTGCAGCTGAGAACCTCTGTCCTTTGGCCGGACCTCCTGAAGGCTGTCCACCTTCAGGGGATAACAGTTCCCCCTGTCGGTGAAGATCAGGAGCGTCTGATCCGTCCGGGCCTCCCACTGCCACAGGGGGGATTCCCGCAGGTCATCCTGAGGCGCGGGCAGGCCCTGGCGCCTGAACTGGGCGGGCTGCATGCGCTTGAGCTGACCGGCCCGGGTGAAGGCCAGGATCACATCCTCCACGGCTTTCTGATTCTCCACGGGATCCAGGGCCACATCCTCCACCTGTTCAATGGTGGTGCGGCGGGGATCGTCAAAGGTGCGGATCACCTCTTCCAGTTCCGTACAGATCACCTGCAGGAGTTTCTTTTCACTTCCCAGGATGCCTTCCAGCTTCCGGATGAGCTTCTGCAGTTCCTCGTATTCCCTGCGCAGGGCGAGGATTTCCAGATTGGTCAGGCGCTGCAGACGCATGTCCAGAATGGCCTGGGCCTGCACCTCGTCCAGGGGGAAACTGGCCATGAGGGCTTCCCGTGCTTCCTTGGGATTTTTGCTGGCGCGGATGAGGCGGATCACCTCGTCCAGGTTATCCACCGCCACAATGAGCCCTTCCAGGATATGGGCCCGGGCCTGGGCCTGCTTCAGTTCGAACTGTGTTCTGCGGGTGACCACGTTCTTCTGGTGCTGAATGAAGGCCTGCAGGACAGCTTTCAGGCTCATCTGCTGAGGCTTGCCTTCGGCAATGGCTACGATGTTCACCCCGAAGGTGACCTGAAGGTCCGAATACTTGTACAGGTAGGCCAGGGTCTTCTCAACATCCGTGTCCTTCCGCAGCTCGATGACGGCCCGCATGCCCATTCTGTCCGATTCGTCCCGGATGTCATAGACGCCGCTGAGGGCGGATTTCTTTTCCTCGGTGAGATGATGGATTTTCTCCAGCATCTGCGCCTTGTTCACCTGATAGGGGACCTCCGTGATAACCAGAAGCTTCCGTCCGGAGGCACCCTCCTCCACGTGCACCCGGGCGCGCACCGACAGCTTGCTTCGCCCGGTTTCATAGCCCTGTCGGATCTCGTCATTCTTCACCAGAATTCCGCCGGTGGGAAAATCCGGACCGGGGAGAATCTCCATGAGTTCGTCCAGGGATATGTCGGGGTTGTGAATCTGGGCGATGACGGCCCGGCAGGTTTCCCCCAGGTTATGAGGGGGAATGCTGGTGGCCAGGCCCACGGCAATGCCGGTGGCGCCGTTGACAAGCAGGTTGGGGAAACGGGCGGGGAGGATATCCGGCTCCTTCAGGGAGTCGTCAAAGTTCAGGGAGAAGGAAACCGTATCCTTTTCAATATCCCTGAGCATCTGCAGGGCCAGGGGGGCCATGCGGGCTTCCGTGTAGCGCATGGCGGCGGCGCTGTCCCCGTCAATGGAACCGAAGTTGCCGTGCCCGTCCACAAGGGGGCCCCGCATGGAGAAGGGCTGGGCCATGCGCACCAGGGCGTCATAGACGGAAGTATCGCCGTGGGGGTGGTATTTGCCCAGACAGTCACCCACAATGCGGGCGCATTTCCTGTGGGGCTTGTCCGGCGTGGTGCCCAGCTCCAGCATGGTATAGAGAATCCGCCTCTGCACGGGCTTGAGGCCGTCTTCCACCCGGGGCAGGGCCCGCTCCAGGATGACATGCTCCGCATAGGGGATCATGGAATTGTGCATCACATCTTCCATGGTCATGGGCAGGATCCTGGAGGGATCATCCTTCACGATGGGCTTGTCGGAATCGTTTCTGCGGGCCATGATCACACGCTCCTTTCACCGGTGGCCTTGCGGGTTTTTTCCTCAAACTGGTCCTTCCGGTTGAAATCCGCGTGCTGGGAGATGTAGGCCCGGCGGGGATCCACCTTGTCTCCCATGAGAATGGTGACCAGGCGGTCGGCCTGGGCGGCGTCCTCAATGGTCACCTTCATGAGCTTGCGCTGGGCGGGGTCCATGGTGGTGGCCCAGAGCTGTTCGGGATTCATCTCGCCAAGACCCTTGTAGCGCTGCAGCTGGTAGCCTCTGCCGGCTTTGGAGGTGATTTTCTCCAGTTCCCTGTCGTCATAGGCGTACCAGATCTGACTGCCCTTCTGCACCCGGTACAGGGGGGGCATGCCGATGTAGACATGGCCCGCGGTGATGAGTTCCTTCATGTACCGGAAGAAGAAGGTGAGAAGGATGGCCCGGATATGTGCCCCGTCCTGGTCCGCGTCGGAGAGGATGATGACCTTGTGGTACTTCAGGGCGGACAGGGAGAATGTGGCGTCAATGGAGGTGCCCAGGGCGGTAATCAGGGAGCGGAACTCTTCATTGGACAATACCTGGTCCAGGCGCTTTTTTTCCACATTCAGCGGTTTGCCCCGCAGGGGAAGGATGGCCTGGAAACGGCTGTCCCGGCCCTGCTTGGCGCTGCCGCCTGCGGAATCGCCCTCCACGATGAACAGTTCGTTGTCCTCGGGATGCCTTCCCCGGGCTGCGCTGAGCTTGCCCACCAGGGGCGTGGCCTCCAGGGCGTTGGTCCGGCGGCGGGTTTCCAGGGTTTTCCGTGCCGCGTCCCGGGCCTGGGCCGCCCGGATGGCTTTTTCCAGAATCCGGTTGGCCATGTCCTGATTCTTCAGATTGTCCAGCCAGTCGATGAGCTTTTCGGTGATGATGCCCTCCACCGCGGGCCGCACCTCGCTGTTGCCCAGCCTGCCCTTGGTCTGGCCCTCGAACTGGGGATTGGGCACCATGGTGAGGAGGACGCAGCTGAGGCCTTCCCGGAAATCCTCACCGTTGAGCTTTTCATCCTTGTCCTTCAGGCGGCCGGTGCGGCGGGCGTAGTCGTTGAAAACCCGGGTGAAGGCTGTTTTGAAGCCCGTCTCGTGGGTGCCGCCCTCGGAGGTGGGAATGTTGTTCACATAGGAGTACAGGTTTTCCGTATAGCCGTCATTGTACTGGATGGCCGCCATGCAGAGGATGTCGTCCCTGCGGCCTTCCAGGTAGATCACCTCGTCGCTGAGGAGGGTCTTGTCCTCGTTCAGGTAGCGGACATAGTCGGAAATGCCGCCCTCATACCGGAAGGACATTTCCCGTCTGGCGGGATCCGTGACCCTTTCATCCGTGAGGACAATCTGCAGTCCCCGGTTCAGATAGGCCAGTTCCTGCAGCCGCCGGGCTACCAGTTCCTGATGGAAAACGACGTCCTCGAAAATGGTGGGATCCGGCAGAAAGCGCACCAGAGTCCCCTTTTTCCGGGTGTTCCCCAGCTTTTCAAGGGGCCCGGTGGGCTCGCCGGCGTGCACCTTGCCGGTCTTCGGGTCCGTGGTGGAGGCGAAGGCCATGCGGTAATGGGTCCAGTTCAGGAATACATCCACCGTCATCCAGGAACTCAGGGCGTTCACTACCGAGGCGCCCACGCCGTGGAGACCGCCGGTGTACTGATAGTTGTCATGGTTGAACTTGCCCCCCGCATGAAGACGGGTGTAGATCACCTCCACGCCGGTGATGCCCAGCGTGGGGTGCACATCCACAGGAACGCCCCGGCCGTTGTCATAGACCGAGGCGGAACCATCCTGATGCAATGTGACATGAATCCGGTCGGCATACCCGTTGCTGGCCTCATCAATGGCGTTGTCCACAATCTCCCAGAGCAGGTGATGCAGTCCTCTGGAAGAGGTGGTGCCGATATACATGCCGGGACGAAGCCGTACGGCCTCCAGCCCCTCCAGCACCTGGATTTGACCGGCATTGTACTGTTCTGCCATAATCAGACTCCTTGTCCAGATTTCCGGAACCTTCTGATCCGGTACACTTCATGATAACACAACGAACCGCGATTTCAACGGAAAAGACGGAGCGTTTTCATGTGAAATGCGGCAAAATCACCGCGTTTCTACCGGAGGCGGCGCAGAATTTCCCGGACGATCTCAAAGGGAGAGCGGTCTGCGGTCTCCACCACCATGTCCGCCCACTGGCGGTACAGGGGACAGCGTTCATCATACAGGTCCTGAAAGGTCTGTCCCGGGCGGATGGTCACCCCCCGGCTGTGCAGATCCCCCAGGCGCTGGAGCAGCGCGTCACAGTCGATTTCCAGATAGATGACCCGGGCGATTCGCCGGTAGTGCTCCATGGCCTCCCTGCCGTAGATTACGCTTCCGCCCGGGGCGATCACGGCCCGGCGGGGGGATATGGAGGCATTGATCCTGTTTTCGATCTCCCGGAATCCGTCATCCCCATACACATCCAGGATCCGGGACAGGGGCATGCCCATTTCCGCTTCGATGACCCGGTCCGTGTCAATGCAGGCTACGGAAAGCCTGCGGGCCAGCTCTTTGGATATGGTGGTCTTCCCGCTGCCGGGCATGCCGATGAGTACCAGATTGTTCATGCATACCTCCGCTCAAATGAAAGGGAAGGCTGAACGGAACAGCCTTCCCTGACTGGCTTTAATAGCTGCTTTCGTGGAGTTCGATGCCGGTATACCGTTTCAGTCCTGTGCCGGCGGGAATCAGCTTGCCGATGATGACGTTTTCCTTCAGGCCCAGCAGCGGGTCCACCTTGCCGCGGATGGCGGCTTCGGTGAGCACGCGGGTGGTTTCCTGGAAGGAAGCGGCGGAGAGAAAGCTTTCCGTGGCAAGCGCCGCCTTGGTGATGCCCAGAAGCACACGCTTGGCTGCGGCGGGCCGGAGGCCTTCCGACAGGGCCTTGCGGTTGGCAGTCTCAAAGAGGAAGATGTCCACCATGGATCCGGGGAGAAGGTTCGTGTCTCCCGCGTCCTCAATACGCACCTTGCGCAGCATCTGGTGGACGATGATCTCAATGTGCTTGTCGGCCACGGCAACGCCCTGGCTGCGGTAGACGGAAAGCACTTCCTTGAGCAGGTATTCCTGCACGGCCTTCACGCCCAGAATCCGCATCAGGTCATGGGGGTTGATGGCGCCGTCCACAAGAATGTCGCCGGCTTCCACATGGTCTCCGGGATTCACCGCCAGGCGGGAACCGTAGGTGATCTGATAGGCCCGGGTATCCTTGGCGTTGGTGTCGGAGGTGATCTGGATCATCTTCTTGTTCTTGATCTCCACCATGGACACGGTGCCGCTGATTTCCGTCAGTGTGGCCTCATGCTTGGGCTTGCGGGCCTCAAAGAGTTCCTCCACGCGGGGGAGACCCTGAGTGATATCCTCCACGCCGGCCACGCCGCCGGAGTGGAAGTTGCGCATGGTCAGCTGCGTGCCGGGCTCACCGATGGCCTGTGCCGCGATGATGCCCACCGCCTCGCCGATGTCCACCTTGCCGCCGTGGGCCATGTTCATCCCGTAGCAGCGGGCACATACCCCGTTTTCAGTGCGGCAGGTGAGGACGGAACGGACGCTGGCCTTCTGAACACCCCGCTTGGCAACCAGTTCGGCCTTCCTGGGATCAATGGCCTCGTTGAGCTTCACCAGCACCTCGCCGGTAACGGGATCCAGAATGTCCTCAGCGGCGGTACGGCCCCGGAGACGCTCTTCCAGGGATTCCACGGACTGCTTGCCGGCCATGAGTTCGGAAACGGTGATGCCCCGGACCCTTTCGCCCCGTGCCTGGAAGCAGTCCTCTTCCCGGACAATGACCTCCTGGGACACGTCCACCAGACGGCGGGTGAGATAACCGGAGTCTGCGGTACGCAGAGCGGTATCCGACAGGGCTTTGCGGCTGCCGTGGGAGGAGAGGAAGAACTCAAGCACGTTCAGGCCTTCACGGAAGTTGGCCCGGATGGGCAGTTCCACGGTTTTGCCGGAGGGAGCGGCCATGAGTCCGCGCATTCCTGCCAGCTGGGACACCTGAGCGGCACTGCCGCGGGCGCCGGAATCGGTCATCATGCGGATGGGGTTGAACTGTTCCAGATTGGGCAGAATCTGATCGCGCAGCAGATTGGTGCATTCCGTCCACAGGGCGATGACCTGCTGATAGCGTTCGTTGTCGCTCATCAGGCCCCGGCGGTACATATTGTTGACCTGACGCACCTTCTCATCATAGCTGGCCAGCAGATCCTTCTTGGTGGAAGGCACCTTGATGTCAGCCACGGAAACGGTGACGGAGGAACGGGTGGAGTACTTGTAGCCCAGCGCCTTGATCCTGTCCAGCACCAGAGCGCACTGATGTTCGCCCTGGCTGCTGAAGCACATGTGCACGATGTGGGTCAGGTCCTTCTTGCCCACCAGACCGTCGATTTCCAGGGGGAACATCTCGTCCAGGCAGGTGCGGGGCTTGAAGCCCATGTTCTGGGGCAGAGCGTTGTTGAAGATCAGCCTGCCCAGAGTGCAGTCCATGAGGCGGGAAGCCGTCTCCCCCTCAAAGGTACGGGTGAACCGGACCTTGATGGGGGTCTGGAGGGAGATTTCATGGTTGAAATAGGCCATTTCCGCCTCGTCCTGATCCAGGAACACGCGGCCGGCCCGGGGGTCCGACTCGTCCACCATGGTCAGGTAATAGCAGCCGATCACCATGTCCTGGGAGGGCTGGATGACGGGCTTGCCGTCCTGAGGCTTCAGGATGTTGTTATGGCCCAGCATCAGGAAGCGGGCTTCCGCCTGGGCTTCCAGGGACAGGGGCACGTGCACGGCCATCTGGTCGCCGTCAAAGTCGGCGTTGAAGGCGGTGCAGGCCAGAGGGTGCAGCTTGATGGCCTTGCCTTCCACCAGCACCGGCTCAAAGGCCTGAATGCCCAGACGGTGCAGGGTGGGCGCACGGTTCAGGAGCACGGGATGGTCCCGGATGACCTCCTCCAGGATGTCCCAGATCTCGGTCCCGGCCTTTTCCACCTTCCTCTTGGCGCTCTTGACGTTGGTGGCCTTCTTCAGGGCAACCAGCCGCTCCATGACAAAGGGCTTGAAAAGTTCCAGGGCCATTTCCTTGGGCAGGCCGCACTGGTGGAGCTTCAGCTCGGGGCCGACCACGATAACGCTGCGGCCGGAATAGTCCACGCGCTTGCCCAGCAGGTTCTGGCGGAAACGCCCCTGCTTGCCCCGGAGCAGATCGCTCAGGGACTTGAGGGCGCGGTTGCCGGGACCGGTGACGGGACGTCCACGGCGGCCATTGTCGATGAGGGCATCCACGGACTCCTGCAGCATGCGCTTCTCATTGCGCACGATGATGTCCGGGGCTCCCAGGTCCAGAAGCCGCTTGAGACGGTTGTTGCGGTTGATGACCCTGCGGTAGAGATCGTTCAGGTCGGAGGTGGCGAAGCGGCCGCCGTCCAGCTGAACCATGGGGCGCAGGTCCGGGGGAATCACGGGGATCATGGTGAGGATCATCCACTCGGGCTTGTTGCCGGAGTTGCGGAAAGATTCCACCACCTCAAGGCGCTTGATGGCCTTGGTGCGCTTCTGGCTCTCGGTTTCCCGCAGTTGTCCGCTGCGGTCCCGGTCCATGGCGGCGATCTGCTCCTTCAGCGTGGCGCTGAGGGCATCCAGATCCAGGCTGCGGAGCATTTCCAGCACCGCCTCGGCGCCCATCTTGGCCACGAAGGAGCCGTGGCCGCAGCGCGCTTCCACCTCATGCACCCTGGCGTCGTCAATGAGTTCGTACTGCTTGAGGCCGGTGACCGGTCCCATGGCGGGATCAGAGTTGCCGGGGTCCAGAACGATAAAGTTGACAAAGTACAGAACCTTTTCCAGAGCCTTGGGGCTGATATCCAGGAGCATGCCCATGCGGCTGGGAATGCCTTTGAAATACCAGATATGACTGACGGGGGAGGCCAGAGCGATGTGGCCCATGCGCTCGCGCCTCACCTTGGCCCGGGTGACCTGTACGCCGCATTTGTCGCAGATCTTGTCCTTGTCCTTGTATTTCACCCGCTTGTACTTGCCGCAGGCACACTCCCAGTCCTTGGTGGGCCCGAAAATCTTCTCGCAGTACAGGCCGTCCCGCTCGGGGCGCAGGGTTCTGTAGTTGATGGTTTCAGGCTTGGTCACCTCGCCGTGGGACCATTCCACAATCTGCTCAGGGGAAGCCATGCCAATCTGGATGGAATCGAGGTTGGTCAGTTCAAACAAAAGGGTTCACGCTCCCTTCGGTCTATCCGTTCAGAAGCCGCGCGAGGCGGCCGGGGTGCTCAGAGAGACGGCCCGTCATGGTCGTCATCCAGATCCAGGATCAGGGTGTTGGGATCCATGTCCTCCTCGTCATCCAGGGCGAAGTCGTCCGGTGTGTAATCCCGCAGGGCCGCATCCTCATACTCCTCGCTGCCGCTGGCGAGCTCAGCCGGAGCCGGCTCATAGGGGGCAGGCTCCTCTTCCCGCATGACCTGTTCGGCGGGCATGGAGTCGTCGGGATCCAGCTCGGGAATTTCGATGACATTCTTGTCCGGATCCAGAACCTTGATGTCCAGGCACAGGGCCTGCAGTTCCTTGACCAGAACCTTGAAACTTTCGGGAACGCCGGGGGCGGGAATATTCTGTCCCTTCACAATGGCCTCGTAGGTCTTGACGCGGCCCACGGTGTCGTCTGACTTGAAGGTGAGGATTTCCTGCAGCGTATTGGCGGCGCCGTAGGCTTCCAGAGCCCAGACTTCCATCTCGCCGAAGCGCTGGCCGCCGAACTGGGCCTTGCCGCCCAGGGGCTGCTGGGTGACCAGGGAGTAGGGGCCGGTGGAACGGGCGTGCATCTTGTCATCCACCAGGTGGTGGAGCTTGAGGAAGTACATGATGCCCACGGTGACCTTGTGCTCAAAGGGATCGCCGGTGCGGCCGTCGTACACGGTGAACTTGCCGTCCTCGGACATGCCCGCTTCCTTCAGGGCACTGGTGATCTCGTCAAAGGTGGCGCCGTCAAACACGGGGGTGGCGATATGCCAGCCGAGAGCCCGGGCTGCCATGCCCAGATGCACTTCCAGCACCTGACCGATGTTCATGCGGGAAGGCACGCCCATGGGATTGAGCACGATATGAAGAGGTGTGCCGTCGGGGAGGAAGGGCATGTCCTCCTCCCGGAGGATCCGGGAGACCACGCCCTTGTTGCCGTGACGGCCGGCCATCTTGTCGCCTACCTGAATCTTGCGCTTCTGGGCGATGTACACCCGGACCATCTTGTTGACGCCGGGGGCCAGCTCGTCCTTGTTCTCACGGGTGAAAATCTTCACGTCCACCACAATGCCGCCCTCGCCGTGGGGCACTCTGAGGGACGTATCCCGGACTTCCCGGGATTTTTCGCCGAAGATGGCCCGGAGCAGGCGGTCCTCGGCGGTGAGATCGGTTTCACCCTTGGGGGTGACCTTGCCCACAAGGATGTCGCCGGGATGCACCTCGGCGCCGATGCGGACGATGCCTTCCTCGTCCAGGTCCTTCACGGCCTCGTCGCTGACATTGGGAATGTCCCGGGTGATTTCCTCCGGGCCCTGCTTGGTTTCCCGGGCCTCGGATTCCTGAGACTCAATGTGAATGGAGGTATAGATGTCTTCCTTCACCAGCTTCTCGTTGAGAAGCACGGCGTCCTCGTAGTTGTATCCTTCCCAGGTCATGAAGCCGATGAGAGCATTGCGGCCCAGGCCGATCTCGCCGAACTGGGTGGAGGGGCCGTCCGCCAGCAGGTCGCCTTTTTCAATGATCTGCCCGGCGCTGACCATGGGGCGCTGGTTGATGCAGGTGCCCTGGTTGGAACGGGCAAACTTCTTCAGCTTGTAGTTATGGCGCTCGCCGTACTCGTCCCGGATCACAATGTGATCCCCGTCCACCTTCTCCACCACGCCGCTTTCCCTGGCCAGGACACAGACGCCGGAGTCATGGCCCGCGCGGTATTCCATGCCGGTGCCCACAATGGGCGCTTCCGGTACCAGAAGCGGCACGGCCTGGCGCTGCATGTTGGAGCCCATCAGGGCACGGGTGGCGTCATCGTTCTCCAGGAAGGGCACCATGGCCGTGGCCACGGACACCACCTGGCGGGGACTCACGTCAATGAAGTCCACCTGATTGGCGGGCACCTGAATGATATCGGTCTTGTCCCGGACCATGATCACGTCGTGGAGGAAGTGTCCCTCCTCATCCAGGGGCTCATGGGCGGTGCCGATCTTGTACAGGTCCTCCTCGTCGGCGGTCATGTACACAATCTCACGGGTGACGCAGCAGTGGGCCTTGTCCACCCGGCGGTAGGGGGCTTCAATGAAGCCGTATTCGTTGATCCGGGCATAGCTGGCCAGGGAGCCGATCAGGCCGATGTTGGGACCTTCAGGCGTTTCAATGGGACAGATCCGGGCATAATGGCTGTAATGCACGTCCCGGACCTCAAAGGAAGCGCGGTCACGGTTCAGACCGCCCGGGCCCAGAGCGCTCAGACGGCGCTTGTGGGTGAGTTCTGCCAGGGGGTTGGGCTGATCCATGAACTGGCTGAGCTGGGAGGAGCCGAAGAACTCCTTGATGGCGGCACTCACGGGGCGGATGTTGATGAGATCGCCGGGACGGACATCCACGGCGTCCTGAATGGCCATGCGCTCGCGGACCACGCGCTCCAGACGGCTCATGCCGATGCGGATCTGGTTCTGGAGCAGTTCGCCCACGGAGCGGAGACGGCGGTTGCCCAGATGGTCAATGTCGTCACAGGAGCCGATGCCGTAGGGCAGACCCACCAGATAGCTGATGGAGGCGATCATGTCGTCGGGAATGATATGCTTGGGCATCAGGCGGGACAGGTTCATGCGGAGGTTTTCCCGAAGGGTATCCTCCGTGGAGTCCTCCAGAATCTGCCGCAGCACCGGCACATACACCATCTCATTGATGCCCACTTCCCTGGGATCAAAGTTCAGGAAATGGGAGGCATCGGCGAAGAAGTTGCCCACCACCACATGCTCCGTGCCTTCCACAAGGAGGGTGACGGTGTTGATGCCGGCGTTCTGGATGGCCCGGGCGTTTTCCAGGGAGATGATCTTGCCCGAGGGCATCAGCACCTCGCCGGTGGAGGGATCCACGATGTCATAGGCGGACTCATGGCCGACAATGCGGGCGGCGATGGCCAGCTTCTTGTTGAACTTGTAGCGGCCCACCCGCATCAGGTCATAGCGCTTCTGATCGTAGAAGTAGGCGTCGAAGAGCTTGGTGGCGCTTTCCACGCTGGCGGGTTCGCCGGGCTTCTGCTTTTTGTAGATTTCAATCAGGCCCTCATCCTGGCTGGAGGCGTTGTCGCCCTTTTCCAGGGTGGCGTTGAGACGCTCGTCCTCGCCGAGGAGAGCACGGATCTGATCATCCGTTCCGTAGCCGATGGCCCTGAGGAGAACCGTGACGGGGAGCTTGCGGTTCCGGTCGATGCGGACCCAGAGCACGCCGTTGGAATCGGTTTCGTACTCAATCCAAGCGCCCCGGTTGGGGATGATCTGGGCGGAGAAAAGCTGAGACCCGGACTTGTCCCGGGCCATGGTGAAATAGGCGCCGGGAGAGCGGACCAGCTGGGAAACAATCACGCGCTCCGCGCCGTTGATAATGAAAGTGCCGTGATCCGTCATGAGAGGGAAATCTCCCATGAACACGTCGGATTCCTTGATCTCGCCGGTCTCACGGTTGGTCAGTCGGACAAAAACCTTCAGGGGGGCCGCGTAAGTCATATCGCGCTCGCGGCAGCGTTCCACCGTATTCTTCGGTTCTTCAAGCGTGTAGTCAATGAATTCGAGTTTCAGATTCCCGTTATAGTCTTCAATCGGTGAGACGTCACTGAGAACTTCACGCAGATCCGTGTCCAGAAACCTCTGATAGGAATTCTTCTGGACCTCGATCAGATCAGGCATCTCCAGAACTTCGTCGATGCGCGAGAAGCTCATCCGTTTGCGAAGCTTGCCCATTTGCACTTCGTGCACCATAGAAAGCCATCACCCCTTTTTATGTCCGACAGTGCCGAGTTCCCGGGTTTCAGGAATTAACTCTTGCCAAGACAGGCGCAAAAGTGTAGAATCTTTTTGCAACCTGAAAAAGCGTGAGCAGAGGACACTGACTCAATGATACAGTCTAGCAAAAATTCATCAGCCTGTCAACGGGTTTCGTCGGATCAGCCGATTTTTTATTTTGAGAATGACACAGAGAGCGGGATGCGGTTCAGAATGTACGGGAAAAGGATGGGGAAGGCCGTGGGGAAAGCCGGGATCTGCCTGGCGGGGTGGATTCTTTTCCTCCTCCTTGCCGCCGAGTTGGCCCTGGCGGACCCGGCTGCCTCTTCGGGTGCGGCTCTGGCGACCTCCACGGACCTGAGGGCTGAACTGGCCACCGCCACGGATCTGTCCGGGGGGGACCCGGACAGGGTGGAGGTGACGGGTGCCCGTTCCCATGCGGGGGACACGCTTCTTCCCACGGCACAGCCTCCGGTGCTCATCGACGGACTGCACGGGGAGGACACATCCGGCTTTGTCTTCCCTGCCTGGTCGGATGTCATGGAAGTCTGTTTCCCGAAAATCCGCGAATGCGATGCCTGCATGATCCGCCTGGCGGGGGAAACCTGGCTCATCGACTGCGGCACGGAGAAAATGGGGGCCAGCGTGGTGAGCATGCTGGAAGAGCGGCGGGTGGACCGTATCGACACCCTGCTGCTGACCCATCCCCACCCGGACCACGCGGGGGGATTCCGGACTGTTTCCGACCGCTTTCAGGTGGACCGGGTGCTCATCTCCTTTGACGAGGACGAGAATGATACCATGAAAAGCCTGATCCGCCTCTGTCAGGAGAGGGATATTCTGGTGGAACACTATTTTGACGGGGACGGCTGGAGGATCGGGGAGGCATATCTCCGGGCCTATATAAAATCGGAAGAAAAGGATTCCGTCAATGACCGCTCCGGCCTTCTGCGCCTGCAGTACCGGGACAGGGTGATGATCTTTGCCGGGGACCTGGAACGGAAGGGCCTGAGAATGGCGGGGGAGAACATACCGGGAAAGGAACTGGCGTGCGACATCCTGAAATATCCCCACCACGGAAAGGATCCCATGGTCCATGAGTTCTGGCGGCATCTGCACATGCGCCTGGCCATTGTCACCAGCGATGACCGGGCACGGAGCGGGAAGGCGGACATGGACAGCAAGGGCTGGCCCTGGGCGGCGACCTGGGACGGCCCGATTCTCCTGAGGACCGACGGCAGAACCTGGGTGGCGCAGCGTATTAAAGAGGAAGAATGATCCTGCGGAAAAACGGAAAACCCGGACCGGCGCGCAGCCGGTCCTTTTTTCCGGACAAAGGGGAGGATTTTTCTTCCCCGCACCGGCAGGAATCCGTTGACAGTCTCGGAAAATCATGATAGGATGCACAGGTTGAATTCCGCACTTTTGTGGTGCGTTCTTTTTGAGCGCGCCCTGTGCAGACGGGAGGCAGAGAAGGATGGAAGTACTGAAAACCCGATCCGACAGGGTTGTGGGGACCCGCGCTGTGCTGCGGGGCATCCGTGATGCCGCCCTGGCCTGCGTTTATGTGGCGGAGGACACGGACACCTTCCTGTTTCAGAGGGTGACCCGGGCCGCTGAGAGTGCCGGGATTCCTGTAAAACGCGTACCCAGCATGGCCGAGCTGGGACGGGCCTGCGGCGTGGAAGTCGCCGCGGCTGCTGCGGGACTGCCGCGGCTGTAAGGCCGATTCACCAAGCCTGCAAGTTTCCGAGGGTTGCGGAAATTTAGGGGATATCACATTTGGAGGTGCTTCAATGCCTACGATCAATCAGTTGATCCGTAAGGGACGGGAAAAGGCAACGAACAAGTCCACTGCGCCGATTCTGCAGGGCTGCCCTCAGAAGCGCGGTGTGTGCCTGAGCGTGAAGACCACAACGCCCAAAAAGCCGAATTCCGCTCTCCGGAAAATCGCCCGTATCCGCCTGACGAACTCCATCGAAGGTACCTGCTATATTCCTGGCGAGGGTCACAACCTGCAGGAGCACAGCGTGGTGCTGATTCGCGGCGGACGTGTCCGTGACCTGCCCGGTGTGCGTTATCACATCATCCGCGGCGCGCTGGATACGGCTGGCGTGGCAAAGAGAATGCAGGCCCGTTCCCGCTACGGCGCCAAGCGGCCCAAGAAGTAAGACAGTACCTGCATGCCGGAAGCCCCGGAGCCGGAGATGCGTTTTCGGATGTTTCCCTTTGTCCCTGGAACCGGACAGAGGCGGGACATGCGGAGACGGCCGGTTCAGCCTGAAATCGAAGGCAGTATCCGTGATGCTGACACGGATCAGCGGGAGGGCATGACCTGAGCCGCACAACGAAGTATGATGAGGAGGGAATTATTATGCCCCGTCGCGGTAATGTACCGAAGCGTGAGGTGCTGCCGGATCCCGTTCTGGGAACGACAGTCGCCACAAAGCTGATCAACCAGATCATGCTGGACGGCAAGCGCGGTGTCGCGCAGAACGTGTGCTACACGGCCTTTGAAACCGTTGCAAAGAAGACCGGCAAGGACGCCAATGAGGTGTTCACCGCCGCTCTGTCCAATGTTGCCCCTTCCCTGGAAGTCAAGGCCCGCCGTGTGGGCGGCGCGACCTATCAGGTGCCTATGGAGATCCGCCCTGAGCGCCGTCAGACCCTGGCGCTCCGCTGGATTGTTGATTTTGCCCGTAAGCGCGGTGAGAAGACCATGTCTGAACGCCTGGCCGGTGAAATCATGGACGCTGCCAACAATACCGGCAGCGCGGTAAAGCGTAAGGAAGAAATGCATCGTATGGCGGAAGCCAACAAGGCCTTTGCGCATTATCGCTGGTAATCGCGTCCGCCTTTCCCAGAAAGGAGTTTCACTCATATGCCCAGGAGTCACCCTCTTGAGAGAGTACGCAACATCGGTATCATGGCACACATCGATGCCGGCAAGACGACAACCACCGAACGGATTCTGTTCTATACCGGCAAGGTTCACAGGATGGGGGAGACCCATGAGGGCGCCGCTACCATGGACTGGATGGTCCAGGAGCAGGAGCGCGGCATCACCATTACCAGTGCCGCCACCACCTGCATGTGGCACGATCCCCGGAATCCCGAGGATCACGACAAAACCTACCGGATCAATATCATTGACACCCCCGGACACGTGGACTTCACCGTGGAGGTGGAGCGCTCCCTGAGAGTGCTGGACGGCGCTGTGTGCGTCTTCTGTGCCAAGGGCGGCGTGGAGCCTCAGTCGGAAACCGTCTGGAAGCAGGCGGAGACCTATCGGGTTCCCCGGATGGCCTATGTGAACAAGATGGACATCACCGGCGCCGACTTCTATCGCGTGGTCGACATGATGAAGGACCGGCTGAATTCCAACGCAGTTCCGATCCAGCTGCCCATCGGTGCCGAGAGCAGCTTCCGCGGGATCATCGACCTGATCACCATGCGGGCTGAGATCTACTACGACGATCTGGGCCAGGATGTCCGGGATGAAGAGATCCCCGGGGACATGATGGAAATCGCGCAGAAGTACCATGATGAGCTCGTGGAAAAGGTCGCGGAGACCGACGATGCCCTGATGGAGAAATACTTCGGCGGTGAAGAGCTGACGGTGGAGGAAATCAAGAACGCGGTCCGGAAGGCCACCATCGAATGCACCATGAATCCCGTGTGCTGCGGTACCTCCTACCGCAACAAGGGCGTTCAGCCCCTTCTGGACAACATCATCGAATACATGCCCTCCCCGCTGGACATTCCGGCCATCCGGGGAACCGATCCCGATGATCCCGAAAAGGAACTGGAACGGCATCCCTCCGATGATGAACCTTTCTCCGCACTGGCCTTCAAGATCATGACCGATCCCTTTGTGGGCAAGCTTGCGTTCTTCCGGGTGTATTCAGGCCATGTCTCCTCGGGCAGCTATGTCCTGAACTCCACCAAGCAGAAGAGGGAAAGAATCAGCCGGATTCTTCTCATGCACGCCAATCACCGCGAGGAAATCCCCGAGATTTACACCGGTGAGATTGCCGGTGCGGTGGGTCTGAAGGACACCACCACCGGTGACACCCTGTGCGACGAGAATCATCAGATTATCCTGGAATCCATGATCTTCCCCGACCCCGTGATCGAGGTGGCCATTGAGCCCAAGACCCGTGCGGGTCAGGATAAGATGACCATAGCACTGCTGAAGCTGGCGGAAGAGGATCCCACCTTCAAAACCTACACCAACGCGGAAACCGGACAGACCATCATCGCCGGTATGGGCGAGCTCCATCTGGAGATCATTGTGGACCGTCTGCTGCGCGAGTACAAGGTGGAGGCCACGGTGGGCAAGCCGCAGGTGACCTACCGCGAAACCATCCGGAAGCATGCAAAGGCGGAAGGACGTTTCGTTCGCCAGACCGGCGGCCACGGCCAGTACGGCCACTGCTGGATCGAAATCGATCCTCAGGAGCCCGGCAAGGAATACGAATTTGAAAACCGGATCGTGGGCGGCGTGATTCCCAAGGAATTCGTTCCCGCCATCGATCAGGGCATCCGGGAAGCCGCCAAGGGCGGCGCCCTGGCAGGCTTCGAAGTTGTGGGCTTCAAGGCCGCCGTGGTGGACGGTTCCTACCACGATGTGGACTCTTCCGAAGCTGCCTACAAGATCGCCGGTTCCATGGCATTCAAGGAAGCCGTGAAACACGCGGACCCCTGCCTGATGGAACCCGTGATGAAAGTGGAGATCATTGTACCCGATCAGTACCTGGGCGACGTGATGGGCAATGTGTCCAGCCGTCGCGGTCGTGTGGAAGGGACCGAAATGCGGGGCCTGGACCATATCATCCATGCCTTTGTGCCCCTGGCCGAAATGTTCGGCTATACCACCGACCTGCGCTCGAGGACTCAGGGACGCGGCATGTTCACCATGCAGTTTGACCACTATGAGGAAGTCCCCAGGTCCGTTTCCGAGAAGATCATCGGCGAGCGCGGCCGCAAGGTCAACTGACGCTTTTGACTGGATCAACAAGAGGAGGAATATCCCATGGCTAAGGAGCATTTCCAAAGGACGAAGCCTCATGTCAACATCGGCACCATCGGCCACGTTGACCATGGCAAGACCACGCTGACCGCCGCCATCACCATGACCCTCGCTCAGAAGGGCGAAGCTCAGGCCATGAAGTATGACGACATCGACAAGGCCCCCGAAGAAAAGGCCCGCGGAATTACCATCAATACCGCTCACGTGGAATATGAGACGGCCAAGCGCCACTATGCCCACGTGGACTGCCCCGGCCACGCTGACTATGTGAAGAACATGATCACCGGTGCCGCCCAGATGGACGGTGCCAT